>DATHJZ010000236.1:0-44294 GCA_035286365.1 Steroidobacteraceae bacterium
CAACTCCAACAATTCCGCACTGGCCTTCCAGACCGCGGGCTCGGTGTCGGGTCCGTACGCGCTCACGTTGAATTCGGGCACGAGTTCGTTGATCGGGCTCAACCGCATGGGCGCCAATCTCACCAGTCTCACCGTCACGGCTTTGAGCCCCACGATTCCCTCGGGCGGCGTTTCCATCGCCGGTCCGCAGTCGTACACGGCCACGGCCGGCAGCGTCATCACGATCGCCGGCAATGTCACGAGCACGGCGGCGGGCACGATCAGCTTCAACAGTCCCGTCACGGTGGGCGCGAGCGCGACCGTCACGAGCGTCGACTCCAATGTCCTGTTCGCCGGCGCGGTCGACGGCAACAACGATCTGACGGTCAATGCGGGCACCGGCACAACCACGTTCACGGGCCCCGTCGGCGCCGTGGCTGCATTGGGTGACGGCACGGGTGCGGCGATCATCGTGCAGGGTACCGGTACCGCGACGTTCAGCAACACTTTGGCTACCCGATCCGGTATCACCACCGCCGGCGCGGTGAACTTCAACAACAACGTGACGCTCGGCGACGGCAATGTGGGTTCGAGCTTCACGGGCGTTGCCACCCTGGGCGGCAGCGGCGGCAACACCGTCAGCGGATTCGATGGGCTCTCCTTCAACGGCGGCCTCGCAGTCACGGGTGGTGCGGTCAGCGTGGCATCGAATGGCAGCACGCTCGCGTTGGGAGGCCCGGTCACCGGCGCACAGATCCTCACGCTCAACGCGCTTGCGGGCGGCGCAGGAACCATCACCGGTCTTGGGCAGATTGGCTTCGCCTCGACGCTCACCGGCTTGAACCTCACCGCGCAGACATTGGCCTTGCCCGGAGCGGGACTGGCCGTGGCCGGCGCGATGAACTTCACCGCCGCGGGCGGCATCACGCTCAACGGTGCGGTCGGCAACAGCACCGGTCCCGCGACCGGCGCGATCACCTTCAACGGACCGATGACGCTGGCGACCGGCGCCATTGCGGTGACGACCAACAACGCCGCGGTCAACTTCAATGGCACGCTCAACGGCGGCCAGGCGCTCAGCGTGAATGCCGGCACCGGGCTGACTACCTTCGGCGGCACGGTTGGCTCGACGACGGCGCTCGCAAGTGTCAGCACCGATTCGGGCGGCACCACCGCCATCAACGGCGGCAGCATCCGCACCAGCGGCGCGCAGACGTACAACGACGCCGTGACACTCGGCGCGGACACCACGCTGAGCGGTGTCGCCGTGCAATTCCTGGGCACGCTCAATGGCGCGCGCGCGCTGACGATCAACGATTCCGGCGCCACCGTGTTCGGCGGGCTGGTCGGCGGCAGCACGGCCCTTTCGAGCATCATGACGGACTCGCCAGGCACCATCGCCGTGAACACCACGGCGGTGACCACCACCGGTGCACAGACCTACAACGAGAACATGACGCTGGGCGCGAACGTGGCGTTCACCGGCATTGGATTGAACTTCGCCGGAATCGATGGCGCACGCACTCTCAACGTGAGCGCGGGCAGTGGCGCCGCGCACTTCAATGGCGCGATCGGCGGGGGCACTGCGCTCACCTCGGTCACTGCAACCGGCAACTCCATCGCGGTCGGCTGGGTCACGACGAGCGGCACCCAGAATTACACGGGCCCCGCCGGCGTTTCCCTGAACGGCGAGCTCAACACGACTAACAACAATGTCACGATCACCGGACCGACTACGCTCGCGGGGAACTCCGTCATCGCGACGACCGGCGGTACCGCAACGCTTTCCGGCGCGAGCAGTACCCTCAACGGCCCGCACACCCTGGTGGTTACGGCTGGCAGCGGGGACGTGGTGCTCGGTGGTGTGGTCGGCGGCGTCACGCCGCTCGCGGGCATCCACCTGTCGGGCAACAACCTCACGCTGCCCGGTATCGCGACGATCAACGATCTCAACCAGACCTACACCGCGCTCAACAACATCACGCTCAACCAGAGCCGCAACGTGAACGCGCCGATCAGCTTCATGGCGGATTCGGACAGCAGTGGCGCGGGCTCCTTCATCCTGCTCAACGGCGTCTCGCTGACCGCATCGAACAACACGCTCTCGATCCAGGC
This sequence comes from Steroidobacteraceae bacterium, assembly GCA_035286365.1. GTDB lineage: Bacteria > Pseudomonadota > Gammaproteobacteria > Steroidobacterales > Steroidobacteraceae > CADEED01. The sequence continues at coordinate 2,095 of DATHJZ010000236.1, forward strand.
GGCCGATCTCGACCTGCAGGGAAACAGCACGATGTCCTCGGGCAGCGGGCTCATGAGCCTTACTGCCAGCAACGGGCGCAACGTCGCGCTCGGCGGGGCCGATGCGGCCGGGCAGATGACGATCTCGGGCGGAGAACTCGCGCGCATCAGCAGCTCGAGCGGTCTCAACCTCAACGCCACGGGAGCGGGCTGGGTGCACGTCGATGGCATCAGCTCCGCGCAGAGCCAGAACATCACCGGCACACTGGGGTTGAACGCCCAGGGCACGGGCGAGGTGCGCTTTCTCACCGGCGCGTCCACCTTCAACGCGCTGCGGGTCGCGGCCACGGGCGGCGCGATCAACGTCGGCGTCAATCTGACTACCACCAACGACCCGATCCAATTCGTCACGCCGGTGGCGGTTTCCGGCGCTTCGACGATCTCGAGCGGCGGCGGCAACATCAGCTTCGACAGCACGCTCAGCGTCGACAACGATCTCACTTTGAGCACCGGCAACGGTGCGCTGACCTTTGGCGGCGCCGTCGGTAGCAACAAGACTCTGACGCTGAATCTGGGTGGCGGCTCGGTCGCAGGGCTCTCGCGGCTGCAGAGCGCACTCACGGGGCTCACGATCAACGGGACTTCGGGAATCACGCTGCCCGCGCTGACGATCTCGGGCCCGCAGATCTACAACACCGGCCCGATCACCGTCACGGGCAACCTCGCCGGCACCGGCATCACCTTCAACAACCTCGTGGACGTGGCGCCTGCTTCGGGCACCGCGTTGACGATGAATGCCGGCACCGGAACGTTGAACTTCACCAACCTCGTGAGTTTCAACAGCACGGACATGACTCTCATCGGCGATGAGATCAGTTTCGCGCGCGCCGTCACCGGCTCCGGCAATCTTGGGCTCGCAACTTTCACCAACAGTCGCAACACCCAGGTGGGCGGCAGCGGTGCTCCGATCAGCGGGCTCAATCTCACCGCGGCGGAGCTCGCGTGGCTGCCGATCGGCACCCTCGCCAGTCTCTCGATCGGCAACTCCTCGACCACGGGATCTCTCGATCTTGCCGGCACGCTCAATGCACCGTCGACCCCTGTCTACCTGAGCGCCGCGGGCGGAATCACGCAAAGCGGCGGAAATCTGATCTCGGGCAACCTGACGCTGTTCGTGCCCGGTAACACCATCAGTCTCACCAGTGCCGGCAATGCCTTCGGTGCGGTCGGACTCGCCGGCACGTCGACCGGTTTGAACCTGCGCAACACACTCGCGATCACGCAGCTCGGCGGCACGCCCTGGATCCTCGGCGGGGCGCCGGTCACGTTGAACGCGGGTACGCATGACATCACGTTGACGAATGTCGGCAACACTTTCGGCACGCTCACGCTCAACGGTGGCAACGTGCAGATCACCGAAGCTGCGGGAACGCGGATTGGCGCTTCGAGCATCACCAACAACCTCGTCGTCGATGCGAGCGGCAGCATCGCCCTCGACGGCCCTCTGAACGTCGCCGGCAATGTCTCGCTGACTGCCACGGGCCTGGTCTCGCAAACCGCGCCGCTCACGATCGGCGGCAACCTGAGCGTTCTCACCACAGTCAACGCGGGCAACGTAACTCTCGACAATTCCGGCGCCGCCGCCACCAGCATTGGCAATACCTTCGTCGGCGGAAACTTCGTGCTGGTCGCCACGGGCAAGCCAGTCTCGCAGGCGGCCGGCACCAGCCTGCAGGTGCGCGGCAATCTGACCGTCACGGGCGCCAGCATCGTGCTCGGCGGCGCGGGCAACCTGGTCGGCGGCACGACCAGTCTGCCGGCCACCAACACCGTCGAACTGCGCCAGTCGGGCGTCATCACGCTCGGCAGTCGCACCGACACCGGCAACCTGACGGTGATCAGCGAACGCACCAATCGCGCGTTCGGCAGCGCGCTTACGACCGGCGACGCCATCGTGCTGGACAACGCGGCCAACAACATCGGCGGGATCATCTCGACCAGCGCGAGCGCGCCCACGATCACGACCGGCGCGGACGTGCAGACAGGAATCAACCAGACGAGCGGCACGTCGATATCCGTCGCTGGAGTCGCGAGCTTCACTGCGGAGGCGTCCGGCGCCGGCAGCCTCGGCATCGATCTGACGAATACCGGCAACAATTTCGGCACGCTGCAACTCTCCGGCACCACCGTCAATGTCAGGAACTCGGCTGCCGGTCTCACGACCATCGGCAACGCCGCGGCCTCGACCAGCCTCACGCTGACTACCGCGGCAGGGTTGGCACAGACCGGTTCGATCAGCGCGCCCGTCCTCACCGTGAACGCGGTGGGCCCGGTTACGTTGAACCATGTCGCGAATGACGTGAATTCGCTGACACTGAACTCGGGCGGCGGCGCGATCGGCTACACCGACGCCAACGGATTTGCCGTGACGGCGCTCGATGCGGGTGGCGGCAACGTCAGTCTCACGGCGGGCGGCGCCGGCAATCTCACGCAAACCGGCGCTCTGCTGAACGTTGCAGCGCTCACCGCGAACGCCGGCGGAGCCGTGACACTCAACCATGCAGGCAACACGATCGGCACGCTCGCCGCGTCGCTCGCGGGCACGGGATTCCAGCTCAACGATTCCGCGGGCGGCATCGGCGTGTCCGGCCTCGTGCGTACGATCACGGGCGACCTGCTGGTACGCACGTCCGGGGACCTGACGATGGCGAGCGGCAGCCGCTTCCAGGGCGATGCCGGCAATGTGTTCGTCTCCACGGAAAGCGCGGGCAATTTCATCAACAACGCCGGCTCCTCGGCCATTGTCGTGGGTTCCGGGAAACGCTGGCTGGTGTACAGCAATACGCCCGACCTCGCGAGCGGTGCGCACACCGTGAAAGGCGGGCTCACGTCCGCGTTCCGCCACTACGGCTCGACCTACGGCAGTTACGCACCGGTCGGCGTCACGGAAAGCGGCAACGGCTTCATCTATCGCGACGCCGCGCCGACGCTCACCGTGAGCGCGGCCATCGCCGGTACGCCGTCCCACATCTACGGCGACACGCCCACGGGTAGTTTGACCTACGCGATCAGCGCGGGCCTGCTCGACAGCGAAGACAACGCCGGCAACGTCATCAGCGGCGGCACGGCGACTTTCAGCAGCGCGCTCAGCAACACCATGAATGCCGGCAGCTACAGCATCGGCTACACCGGCGGACTTACCTCCAACTACACGCTGGTTTCGGATCCGACCGGCGCGGCGTACACCGTGACGCCAGCCCTGCTGACCTACACGGCCGGCACGGCGACGCGGGTTTATGGCGCCACGAATCCATCACTCAGCGGCACGCTGGGCGGCTTCAAGCTCGGCCAGACCGCCTCGGTGCTGGGCGGCGGCCTCACGTGGACGACCGCGGCCGTCGCCGGCAGCAACGTCGGGCAGTACGGCATCAGCGGCGGCGGTTACACGGCGTCCAACTACACGTTTGCGCAGGCGGCGGGCAATGCCACCGCCTTCAACGTCACCCGCGCGGGCCTGACCGTCACGGTCAATGGCGATTCGCGGGTCTACGACGGCACCGGCTACAGCGGCGGAGCCGGCGTGGTCTACAGCGGCTTTGCCAATAGTGAAGGGGCGGGGGTTCTCGGCGGCACCCTTGTATATGGCGGCTCAGCGCAGGGGGCACGCAATGCGGGCAGCTACGCGATCGGGGCGTCAGGCCTCACCGCGGGCAACTACACCATCAACTACGTGAGCGGCGCGCTCGCGATCGCCCGCGCGAATCTCACGCTGACGCCGAACGCGGTGACGCGAACGTACAACGGCACCATGGCCGCGACCGGCACCGCCATCGCGGCGGCCGGCACGCAGTTGTTCAGCACCGACAGCGTCACGGGCGGCACCTACGCGTTCACCAGCGCGAACGCAGGCAGTGGAAACCGCACCGTGAACCTGGGCGGCGCCACGGTGAGCGACGGCAACGGCGGCAACAACTACACGGTCAGTTATCTCGCCAACACGACGAGCACTATCAATCGCGCCAATATCACGGTCGCGTCCGGCAACGTCACGAAGACTTACAACGGCACCACCGCGGCGAACGGCACGGCCGCGCTGGTCAGCGGCTCGCTGTACAACAACGTGAGCAACGGCAACCAGCCCGACACCTTGAGCGGCGGCACCTTTGCATTCACCGATGCGAACGCGGGCGCCGGCAACAAGACCGTCACCGCCAGCGGCGTGAGCGTGAGCGACGGCAATTCGGGCGGCAACTACCTGGTCAGCTTCGCCAACAACACTACCAGCACGATCAACCGGGCCGCGCTCACCTTCGCGGGCACCATCACGAGCAAGACGTATGACGGCACGACGGCGGCGACGCTCGCCGGCTACAACCTGACCGGCTTCGTCGGCAGCGAGACGCTGAGCGCGGCCGCGGGCAGCGCCACGTTCGCCGACAAGAACGCGGGCACGGCGAAGACCGTGAACCTGAGCGGCATCACGCTCTCCGACGGCACGAATGGCGGCCTCGCGTCCAACTACAGCGTGGCGTCGACCGCCACCTCGACGGGCACCATTTCTCCGAAGCTGCTGACGCTCAGCGCGACCGTCGCGGACCGCACCTACAACGGCACCACGAATGCCGTGGTCCAGAGTTATGGTTTCGGCGGCTTCGTCGGTAGCGAGACGGTCAGCGGCGTGATCACCGGAAGCGCGAGCTTCGCCGACAAACACGTCGGCACCGACAAGGGAATCTCGATCACCGGCATCGTGCTGCTGAATGGCACGAACGGCGGCCTCGCGGCCAACTACGCCGCTCCGACCAGCGCCACCAGCAGCGCGGATATCACGCTGGCGACCTTGCACGTCGCGGGCGTCGTCGCCCTCGACAAGGTGTACGACGGCACCACGATTGCGACCCTCAACACCCAGTCCGCCGGCGTGAGCGGTGTGTTCGGCGCCGATGATGTGAGCATCAGTTCGATCACCGGCACCTTCCTGACCAAGGATGCGGGCATCGGCAAGTCGATCGGCGCGGGCACGGTCGTGCTGAGCGGAGCCGACGCCGGCGATTACTCGCTGGTGCAACCGACGGGCCTCACGGCAACCATTACACAGCGCGCCCTGGTCGTTGCGGCCGTTGCCAGCGGCAAGGTCTATGACGGCACGACCGCTGCCACGACCAGCCTGACAGACAATCGCATCGCCGGCGACGGGCTCGTGCTCACGTCGGTGAGCTCGTTCCTCGACAAGAACGCCGGTTCCGGAAAATTCGTCGACGTATCGGGCATCGCCATCAGCGGCGCTGACTCGGCTAACTACACGGTGAACGGCAGCACCAGCGCCTTTGCGGACATCACGCGCGCGACTCTCGCAGTGAGCGCGGTCGGCGCGGACAAGGTGTACGACGGCACGACCGCCGCGGGCGTCACTCTGAGCGGCGCACCCCTGGCGGGCGATGATGTCGACCTTTCCTACCTGACAGCCACGTTCGGCAACAAGAGTGCCGGGACGGACAAAACCGTGAGCGTGACGGGTATCCGTGCGAGCGGCGCCGACGCCGGCAACTACGCCCTCAGCTCCACAGCATCCACGCTGGCCGACATCACGCAGGCGACGCTGCAGATTAGCGGCCTGACGGCGCTCGACAAGGTCTACGACGGCACCACCGCCGTGAGCCTCGATACACGCTCGGCCCATGCGTCGGGCGTGTTCGGAGCGGACGACGTCAGTCTCGGCGCTTTCAGCGGCACGTTCTTCACCAAGGATGTGGGCACGGACAAGACGATCGGTGCGGGCACGGTGGCCTTGAATGGCGCCGATGCCGCTAACTACACGCTCGTGCAGCCGGCCGGCCTGACGGCGAGCATCACGCAACGCGCGCTGCTCGTTTCGGCTACCGCCGCGAGCAGGGTGTACGACGCCACCGCCGGTGCGACGGTCATTCTCACGGACAACCGCATTGCCGGCGATGCCGTCTCGATCACATCCCATAGTTCGTTCCTCGACAAGAACGTGGGCGCGGGCAAGTTCGTCGACGTATCCGGCATCGCGCTCAGCGGCGCGGATGCGGGCAACTACGCGGCCAACGGCAGCACCAATGCGTTCGCCGGCATCACGCCGGCCACACTTGCGATCAGCGCGACCGGTGCCGGCAAGGTCTATGACGGCAACACGTCGGCCAGCGTCACCATCGCGGGCACACCGCTGGCGGGCGACGACGTTACTTTGAGCTTCGTCTCGGCAGCATTCGACGACAAGAACGCCGGCACCGACAAATCCGTCAGCATCACCGGCATTCGCGCGAGCGGCGCGGATGCGGGCAACTACACCCCCGCAACTACGGCATCGACCACCGCTGACATCTCGGCGGCGACCTTGATCGTCGGCGCGGAGGGTGAATCCAAAACCTACGACGGGACCACGGCGGCGACCGTGGCTCTCACGGACAACCGCATTGCCGGCGATGAACTGTCGCTGGTGAACGCGGGCGCCGCATTCGCCGACGCAGACGCGGGTGACGACAAGCCCATTGCCGTCAGTGGAATCCGGATTACCGGTGGTGCCGATAGCGGCAATTACTTGTTGGCCAGCGACGGCGCGTCGACCACGGCCGACATCACCGGGCCGCTCGCGGCGGGCGCCAGCACGACCTGGACGCTGCCACCGGTATTGCCGCGGCCGCTTCCGGCAATCACTCCGGCGACGCCGATCGCATTGCTGGATGTGACTTTGCCGGCGAGCTTCGGCTTCGGGTTGGTTGAGCGCGTCGAGAACGGTCGCCCTGCCATCGTATCGGTCGAGTTGCCCGGGCAGATCGTTGCGCCCGGGATGCCATTCAGCTTTCCGCTGCCTGCCGAACTGTCACAGGCCGCAGGTGCTGCGCCAGTGCAGGTGACGCTCAGCAATGGCGAGGCACTGCCGTCGTGGCTTCGATACGTGCCCGTCGAGAAGTCTTTTGTCGCGAACTCAACTCCTGCCGGCGGGTTGCCGCTCGAGGTGTTGGTGCGAATCGGCGAACGCAGCTGGACGGTGCTGATTTCCGAACGAAAAAAGAAATAGGCTGCCGTAAGCTCTTGGATGCATGCCATCCATCACGTTGATCGGTCCCGGCGCGATCGGCGCCACGCTCGCCGCCTGGCTTTCACAGAATCCGCGCAACGAAGTCGCGGTCGCCGTTCGCACGCGTCTGGACTCGCTCGAGATCACGACGCCGGAGCGCGTGATCGTCGCCGCACCGCGAGTATTCATCGACAGAGCCCAGGCACGGCCCGCCGACTGGGTCCTGATCGCAACGAAAGCCTATGACAGCGCGGCGGCCGCCAGCTGGTTCGAAACCACCTGCGGCCCGGAAACCCGGGTCGCCGTGATCCAGAATGGCGTTGAACAGGTCGAGCGCTTCGCGCCGTATCTGCCGCGCGAACGCATCCTGCCCGTGATGATCGATGTTCCTGCCGACCGTATCGCGCCCGGCAAGGTGACGCAGCGCGGACCGATCCACATCGTCGTGCCCGAAGGCGAAAACGGCGCGAGCTTCGTCGAACTATTCGCCGGCCTGAATCTCGACGTGGTGCAGTCGCGCGACTTCACCACGGCGGCGTGGAAGAAGCTCTGCCTCAACAGCGCGGGTGCGGTGTGCGCCGCGTTGCTCAAGCCCGCCGGAATCGTGCATCACGAGGGCGTCGCCGAAATCATGCGCGCGATCGTGCGCGAGTGCATCGCGGTCGGCCGCGCGGAGGGCGCGACGCTCGAGGACTCCATCGCGGAAGGCATCATCGAACGCATGCGGCGCGGTCCGCGCGACGCGGCGAATTCCATGCTCGCCGACCGGCGCGCCGGGCGACCGATGGAAATCGACGCGCGCAACGACGTGATCGTCCGACTCGGACGCCAACATGGCATCGCGACGCCCATGAACGCGTTGCTGGTCGCGCTGCTCGAGGCCGCGCAGAGCCTCTGACTACGCCTGGCGCGCCTGCGCCCGCACCGGCAGTTTCCAGCCCGGCCGGATGAAATGGCAGGTGTATCCGTCGGGATAACGCTCGAGGTAGTCCTGGTGTTCCGGCTCCGCTTCCCAGAAATCGCCGGCCGGCTCGATCAGTGTCACCACCTTGCCCGGCCACAGCCCCGACGCTTCGACATCGGCGATCGTGTCCTCGGCGACGCGCTGCTGCTCCGCGCTCGTGTAGAAGATGGCGGAGCGGTAGCTGGTACCGATGTCGTTGCCCTGGCGGTTCTTCGTGGTCGGATCATGAATCTGGAAGAAGAACTCGAGCAGCGTGCGGAAGCTGATGGCCTTCGGATCGAAGATGATCTCGACGGCTTCGGCGTGCGTGCCGTGATTGCGATAGGTGGCATTTTTCACGTCGCCGCCGGAATAGCCGACCCGGGTGGATTTGATGCCCGGATATTTGCGCAGCAGATCCTGCACTCCCCAGAAGCAGCCACCCGCGAGAATCGCGCGTTCGGTTGATGCGTTCATATCGTTTCGTTCCCCGCGCGTACGCGCGTCGCATGACGTTGGGGCGATCTTATATTGCCGGCGCAGTGACGGGGAGTCTGGCCAACGACACGGCGAAATGTCCTACTGAAATGCGCCTGGATTCGATCTTGCAGCCGGTGCGCGCCGCTTACGCGTCGTTTCCGTCGATCCAGGTACCGCGCACCTGGAACTCGTCGTCGAGCAGGACGAAGTTGGCCCGCTGGCCCGGCGCGATGCGCCCGACGTCTTCGAGTTTGAGGAACTCGGCCGGATTGCGGCTGCCCATGCGCAGCGCAGCGGCCGGCTCGACGCCGAGTAGTTTGACCGCGTTGAGCACGGCGCTCGCCATGTCGAGATGCGCGCCGGCCAGGCGCCCGTCTTCGTCGACGATCCTGTCACCGGTGACCGTGATCAGGCGCCCCTGGATGCGGAAGGACTTCAAGTCCGAACCCACGCTCGGCATTGCATCGGTTACCAGCATGAAGCGGTCGTGACGTTTGGCGCGCAGCGCGAGCTTCATCACCTCGGGATGCACGTGATGCCCGTCGACGATGAGCCCGCACCACGCCAGTTCCGCCGCGAGCGCGGCGCCCACCGCGCCCGGCTCGCGCGACGTCAGCGGTGACATTGCATTGAACAGGTGTGTGAATCCGCGCAGGCCCGCCGCGAGCGCCGGCTGCAACTCGTCGAACGTGGCGTTGGTGTGCCCGGCCGATACGATGACGCCGGCCGCGTTCAGGGCGCGAATCAGCTCGGGCGTGGTGCGCTCGGGCGCGAGCGTCACCATCGTGAGGCCGCCATGCGGCGTGCTCAGTAGTTCGACGGCGGCGGCATCGAGGCTGCGCAGCTTGCCGGCGTCGTGTACACCACGCCGGTCGGCATTGAGGAACGGCCCTTCAATGTGAATGCCGAGCACACCCGCTACGCCCTGGTCGATCGCCGCGCGCACCGCCTCGATGGCACGCGCGACCACATCGAGGTCGTCGCTGATCAGCGTCGGCAGAAACCCCGTGGTGCCAAAACGCCGATGCGCGCGCCCGATGGCCTGGATGCTGGCAATGCTGGGATCGTCGTTGAACAGCACGCCGCCGCCGCCATTCACCTGCACGTCGATGAAACCCGGGGCTAACAACTGTCCCTGCAGATCGATGGTGCGGTCGGCGCCGACGACTTGCCGCGCGCCGACGACGGCCTCGACGCGGCCATTGCGGACCAGCAGCGTGCGGTTGCTCTCGATTCCTGCGTCCGTGAGCACCTTTCCGTTGATGAAGGCCTGCAACATCAGATGGTCTCGGTCACCTTGTGAAGATGCGGCGGACGGTCGGGATCGAGCCCGCGCGCGAGCGCCAGTGCGTTTACCATGCGGTAGAAAGATTGAATCTGCAGGATCGGCTCGATGACCGGATGTGCGGCAATCGACGGCAATACCGTGGCGCCGTGCGCCTCGGCGCCGGCCAGCAGCACGTGCGCGCCGCGTGCGGCGAATTCGACCGCGAGTTCTTCGAGTCCCGCGCGCGTGTCGTCGGCCTGCGCGAACATCAGCAGCGGGAAGCCGGCGCGCACCAGCGCCATCGGGCCGTGTTTGACTTCGGCCGAGCTGAAGGCTTCGGCGTGCAAGCCGCAGGTTTCCTTCAGCTTGAGCGCGGCTTCCTGCGCAATCCCGAGGCCGAAACCGCGCGCCACCACGAAGAGATTCACCGCCTCGCGCAACGTCTCGACGCCCGGGGTCCAGTCGCATTCCCAGGCGCGCGCAAGCTGGTCCGGGATCTGGTGCAGCGCCGCTGACAAGTCGCGCTCGTCCTGCCAGTTCGCCAGCAATTGCACGATGCAGGAGAGCGATGCGATGTACGACTTGGTCGCAGCAACACTGCGTTCGGCGCCGGCGTGCAGCGGCACCGCCACGTCAACCATCTGCATCAGCGGCGAGTCCGGTGTGTTGCACAACGCGACGGTCAGCGCGCCGCCGTCGCGCGCGTCCTCCGTCGCCGCCAGCAAGTCGGGGCTCTTGCCCGACTGCGAGATCGCAATAAAAAGCACGCCCCGCATTTCCATATTCGCGTCGTAGATAGAGCTCATCGAGGGCGCGGCCGAGGAGGTCAGGATCTGCGTGTGCGCCTCGATGAGATAACGCGCGTAGGTCGCCGCGTGATCCGAGCTGCCGCGCGCGCAGGTCACCACCGCGCGCGGCCGCGCGCCGCGCAAGCGGCTGCCGAGCTCGCGCAGCAGCGGCGCATTCGCCGCGAGCTGGGCGCGCACCACGGCGGGAGCCTCCGCCGCCTCGAGAAACATCCGGCTGGGTCCACTCACGATGACGCGCTGAGCTCCGCCACGAAGTCGTAGATGTCTCCGCGGTAGTAAGACTGTGAGAACTCCACTGCGCGCCCGTCCTTGAGGTATCCGACGCGCGCCACTAACAACCCGGCGTCACGCTCCTGCGCCTTGAGCAGCTTGGCCTGCTCGGCCGTGAACAACACCGCGCGCAGGCGCTGCAGCGCGCGCACCGGGCGATTGCCGGTCTGCTCGAGCGCTTCATACAACGAGGTTGCCACCGCCTCGAGCGACGGCAGGCAGTTCGCGAGCACGGTGGCGTATTCGATCGCCATCGGGGCGTCGTCCGCGTAGCGGATGCGATGAAAGCGAAACACCGGCGTGCCGGGACTCGAGCGCAGCGCCAGCGATTCTTCGGGAGTGACGGTGCCGGCGGCCTTGGTGAGCCAGACGCTGCGCGGCTCACGGCCGCGCGCGCGCATGTCTTCGGAGAACGAAGTCAGCTTCGCGAAATTCTTTTCGACGCGATTGCTGACGAACGTGCCCGAGCCCTGCTTGCGGACTAACAACCCTTCCTCGGCGAGTTCGTCGATGGCCTTGCGCACGGTGATGCGCGACACGCCGAGCATTTCCGCCAGATCGCGTTCCGGCGGCAGGGCGTCTTCCGGCGCGATTACGCCGTTTTCGATGGCTTCGCGCAGCGCGCGCTGCAGTTGTTGGTACAGCGGTTGAGCGCTCTTCTCATCGAGCGGCGGTAATACCTGCGAGAGAGTTGGCAAGATCTGTCCCCCCTGATCTAACTGAAACATCGCATGGCCATAAGACCAAAACAATACCACTTAGTACCGTCGCGATGCACGACGCCATCGTAACGCCCTGTTTTTGTGCGTAAAACCCGAATGCGGGACCAATGGTATGCAAGGCACTGGTTTTTTTGAATCGATTGGTACTATAGTGGCACCATATTGGTCTGCACGAAAACCAAATATAGGGAAGGGTTATGAACGCTAGATATTCGAAGACGTTGGTCGCGGCTGCTGTGTCGCTGGCCTTGGGGCAATACGCAGGCGCGCAAGACGCGCAAGCCAACCCGTCGGGTGGCGAGGAAGTCGAGACCGTGCTGGTTACCGGCATCCGCGCCAGTCTGGGTAAGTCGCTGGAGGTCAAACGTCAGTCCACTGCTGTTGTTGATGTTATTAATGCTGAGGACGTCGGCAAATTTCCGGACAAGAATGTCGCCGAGGCCTTGCAGCGCGTCAGTGGTGTGAGCATCTCACGTGACTTCGGTGACGGCGAGCGCGTTTCAATCCGCGGCTCGGCGCCCAACCTCAATCGCACCTTACTTAACGGGCACGCCATCGCGACCGCCGACTGGTTCGTGCTCGATCAGCTGTCGGCCACCCGCAGCTTCAACTACCTGATGCTGCCCACCGAAGTCATCGGCTCGACCGAGGTCATCAAGGGCTCGCAGGCCGATCTTGACGAAGGCGGCATCGGCGGCACGGTCAACATCAAGACGCGCAATCCGCTCGACATGCCGGCGGCTACGTTCGCCGCCTCGCTGGAAGGCTCCTATACGGAGCTTTCCGATAGCACCGATCCCCAGGCAGGCGCGCTGTTCAGCTGGAAGAACGACGCCAACACCGTCGGTGTCCTGATCGCAGGCCTCTATCAGAAACGTAACCTGCGCCGCGACGGCATCGAATTTCTCGGTTATTCGGATCACGCGATCGATGATCAGGACGGTGCCGTCCTGGCCTTGCCCGACCTGCTCGGGTCGACATTGTTCGTGCAGGAACGCGTGCGCACGGGCGCCAACTTCGGCCTGCAGTTCAAGCCGAGCGACAAACTCGACATCAACATCACCGGCCTCTATTCCAAGCTCGACGCCAACAACTTCAACCACAACTACATGGCGTGGTTCAGCCAGATGATCGGCGCGCAGCAACCCACCAACACCACCGTCAACGCCGGTGGCACGCTGGTTGGCGGCACGTTCGCCATGGACCCCGTCGCCAACGGCGTGGTGTACGACGCGATCCTGCGCGACGCGAAAACCGAAACGATGTCGGGCGATATCGATCTGTCCTTCAAGGCCACCGATTCGCTCACGCTGCACACCCAGGTCGGTTACACGAAGGCCAAGGGCGAAACCACCGACCAGCCGTTCTGGGAAACACAGGCGCACACCGGCTTCACCTGGGACTTCAGCCGTGGCGTGCCGGAAATCAGCTTCAATGACATCGCGGATCGCACCGATCCAAATTCGCTGCCGACACTCGGCTGGGCTTCAGACAACCAGTTCCTGAATGACGACGACGAGTTCTACGTCTACGGCGACGCGGAATTCAAAGTGGAGATGGGCGCGATCAGCTCGTTCAAGTTCGGCGTGAAATACACCGACCACGAACGCGACGTGAACATCACCTACGGCCAGACACGCGGATTGCTCGGCGCGACGGGGTGCGACGGACATGCTTGCGGCCTCGTGGATGCCGCCGGATCGGTGACGCCGGGCGACTTCCTGGCCGACATCGCCCGCCCAGGCACGGTCGACAGTTATCGTCTCGTGTCGGAAGCACGTCTGCGCCAGATCTACGGCGCGCTCGACTTCATCCAGTACGACCCGAACGATCCGGACATCGTCGCCAACTGGCCTAACTTCCCGACCTACCACTTCGGTCCGCTGGAAAGCTTCACGGTGAACGAGAAGGCGCTGGGCGGTTTCGCCATGGCCAACTTCGCGGGTGAAGGATTCCGCGGCAATTTCGGCGTGCGCGTCGTGCAGACGAAGCAGACGTCCGATGGCTGGGCGGTGGGCGTGCCGGCCGCCACGCCGGGTGCCGTTGCCAACCCGTTCGGCCTGATGGCGCCGCTGTCGATCGATCACGACTACACCGACGTGCTGCCGAGCGCGAACGTGGTGTTCGATCTCAGCGATTCGCTGCTGCTGCGCATGGGCGCATCCCGTGTGATGGCGAGACCTGAGTACAACCGCATCGCGCCGACGATCACCTCGCTCACGCCGCTGCTGTTCACGGGTGCGGGCGGCAATCCGACGCTCGATCCGTATCGCGCCGACCAGTTCGATCTGTCGGCCGAGTGGTACTTCGCACCCGAGTCGTTGCTGTCCGCTGCGCTGTTCTACAAAGACGTGCAGTCGTACGTGATCAACGGTGCGGGTCCGGAACGCCTGCCGACGGAAATCATCGATCCCAACGATGCACGGCTGTCGGATCCGGATGCGGACTGCCAGTCGATCGGGCCCGCTCTCTACAACTGCATCTACTCGGTCGACCGTCCGGTGAATGGTTCGGGCGGCAAGATCCAGGGCGTAGAGTTGACCTGGCAGCAGCCTATCTACGGTGGGTTCGGCGCACTGGTGAACTACACCTACGCGCAAGCCGATTCCCAGACCGACGATCCGATCCCGGGCAATTCCAAGAACTCGGGCAACGTAACGGCGTATTTCGAGAACGATCGTTTCGGCGCGCGGCTCTCGTACAACTACCGTTCGGAGTACTTCATCGACAATGACCGCGGCCGGCAGCTGTATTCGGATGCCACCGACAGTCTCGATCTGTCGATCAACGTGAACCTGACCGACAGCCTGTCATTGACGTTGGACGGCGTGAACCTGCTCGACGAAGAGCTGTTCCAGTACTACGACAACGACAAAGGCCGGCCGGCGCGTTTCTACGACAACGGTCCGGTCTATTACCTGGGCGTGCGATTCAACCTGGGGAGATAGGGCCCCCTCTTGCAGGCGCACGGAAGAGGCCGGAGTAACATCCGGCCTCTCCTTATATATGTCTTCCCATGACCGCCATGCCCGATGACATTCTGATCGTGGGCGGTGGAACCGCCGGCTGGCTCACGGCCGCCTATCTCGCCAAGCACCTCGGCGGCGCGGCGGGCGTGCGCATCTCGCTGATCGAGTCCGCCGATATCGGCACGATCGGCGTGGGCGAGGGCACCTTTCCGACGATCGCGCGCACGCTGGCGGTGCTCGGCGCCGACGAGGCGCAGTTCATGCGCGAGAGTTCGGCAGCGTTCAAGCAGGGCATCCGCTTCGTCGACTGGTGCCACGCGCCGGGCGCCCCATCGGTCAACAATGGGCGTCGGCACTACTACCATCCCTTTGCGTTACCGCGCCGGTCTGACAACCTCGAACTGCTGCCGTACTGGTTGTCGGGCGAGGCGGGCGACTCTTCATTTGCAGATGCGGTGACGCTGCAGGAAAAAGTCTGCGACGCGGGCCGCGCGCCGAAGCGCGAGAGCGATGCGGGCTTTCACGGTCCGATGAACTACGCGTATCACCTCGACGCCGTACGCTTCGGCAAATACCTTGGTTCGTTGGCCAGGGAGCTCGGCGTCGAGCACCGCGTGGGCACCGTGGAGCGCGTCGAGCTGGACGAGACCGGCGCCATTGCCGGCGTTATCACGCGCGAGCACGGCACGTTGACCGCGGGCCTGTACATCGATTGCACCGGGTTCAGAAGCGAACTTCTCGGCCGCGCGCTCGGCGTGCCGTTCAAATCGAAGCAAGACGTGCTGTTCGTCGATCGCGCCGTCGCCGTGCAGGTGCCGCACGCGGACGACAACGCGCCGGTTCCGCCTTACACGATCTCCACCGCGCACGAAGCGGGCTGGACCTGGGACATCGCGCTGCCACAGCGTCGCGGCGTCGGTTACGTGTACAGCTCGGGTCACACGGATCGCATGCGTGCGGAAACCGTTCTGCGCGAGTACGTGGGTACGGCTGCGGAGAATCTCCCGGTGCGGCACCTGGAATTGCAGGTGGGCTGGCGCGCACATCATTGGGTGAAGAACTGCGTGGCCGTCGGATTGTCAGGTGGCTTTCTCGAACCGCTCGAATCCACCGGCATCATCCTGATCGAGGCCGCGGCCTACCAACTGGTCACTCTGTACCGTCGCGGTCTCGACCGCGATTCGGCGGCGCGGGCGTTCAATGGACACATGTTGAAACGCTACGAACGCATCGTGGACTTCATCAAGCTGCATTATTTCCTGACGCAACGCACCGACTCGGCTTTCTGGCGCGACAACGCGCAAGTCTCCTCGGCGCCGGATTCGCTGCTGGCACATCTCGAAACCTGGCGCGAGCATCCGCCGACCGGCGCCGATTTCGACATGGCGCACGAGACGTTCGCGCCCGCGAATTACCAGTTCATTCTGTATGGCATGGGTTTCAAAACCCTGTTGAAGCCGGATCGCGGGCAACTCGGTGAGGGCGCCCGCGCGCGTACCGAATTCGCGCGCGTGCAGGATGCATCGCGGCGGGCGGTCGCGGCATTGCCGGCGCATCGCGAGTTACTCCAGCGCGTGAATCAGGCAGGATTCAGCTTCGCAGAACCACCGGTTCAGTCGACACAGCCGATGTTAGTGCGATAACGAGGGTCCCATGAAGAACACATACCTGTCTCGCCTCACCTTGTGTGGCGCGTTTGCGCTGGTCGCGGCCTGTGGATCTCCCACGCCGCCGGCGGCAAATCCCAACGCCGCCAAGGTGGACACCGCCTGGATGGGGTTGGTACCCGTGCCGCGCGAAATCAGCGTGGACGCGGGAAGATTCCTCGTCGAGGTGCCCACGCCGGTTACCTACACCGGTGACGAGGGCACGGCCGCTGTCGCACGCTTTCTCGTTGATATCGTGAAGCGCGATCGCCAGCTGGAATTGCGCGCGCCCAAGGAAGGCGCGAAGAACGGCGGCATCAACTTCGTGCTTGAGAAGGACGGCTTCGCCCCCGAGGGGTACTCGCTCGCGATCGGCGGCAACGGGGTCACGATCAAAGCGAGTACCAACGCGGGCCTCTTCTACGGCGCGGTCACCTTGTGGCAGATCATGACGGCCAGGACCGGGCATGACCTCACGATCGAGTTACCCGGGATCCACATCAACGACGCGCCGCGTTTCGGCTGGCGCGGCCTGATGCTCGATTCCGCGCGCCACTATCAGTCGCCGGAGTTCATCAAGAAGTTCATCGACGCCATGGCGCTGCACAAGCTCAACGTGCTGCACTGGCATCTCACGGACGATCAAGCCTGGCGCCTGGAGATCAAGAAATATCCGCGGCTCACCTCGGTGGGCGCGTGGCGGGTACCGGCCGGTGCGGCCGCGCAGACGGACATCGATCAGAAGACCGGCAAGCCGCGCCAGTACGGCGGGTTTTACACGCAGGAGCAGGCGAAGGAGATCGTGGCGTATGCGGCCGCGCGCCATATCACCGTGGTGCCCGAGATCGAGATGCCGGGGCACGCGAGCGCGGCGGTCGTCGCCTATCCGCGGCTCGGCGTGACCGACCATCCGCCTGAAGCCGTGCCGGAAGAATGGGGCGTGTTCACCACGCTGTTCAACGCCGACGATGCCACGTTCAGCTTCTTCGAAGACGTCCTGACCGAAGTCATCGACATCTTCCCGAGTGAATACATCCACGTCGGCGGCGATGAAGCCGTGAAGGACGAATGGCAGGCGAGCAAGAAGATCCAGGCGCGCATGAAGGAACTCAACGTCGCGGACGAACATGCCCTGCAGGGCTACTTCATCCAGCGCGTCGGCAAGTTCATCGACTCGAAGGGGCGCAAGCTCATCGGTTGGGATGAAATCCTCGAAGGCGGGATCGCGCCGAACGCGAGCGTGATGTCCTGGCGTGGCATCGACGGTGCGATCGCCGCGGCCAAGGCGGGTCACGACACCGTGCTGTCACCCGCGCCGGACCTGTACCTCGACCACTGGCAGAGCGCGGGCGATCTGTCGCCGGGACGCAGCAACACCTTGTCGCTCCAGGACGTGTACGGCTTCAATCCGGAACCGGAGTCGATCGCGCCAGAATATCGCAAGCACATTCTCGGCGTGCAGGCGAACCTCTGGACCGAGTTCATGCGTTCGGAAAAACGCGTCGAATACATGGCCTTCCCGCGCGCTGCCGCGCTCGCCGAAGTCGCCTGGTCTGCGCCCGAGAAAATCGACTGGACGGATTTCCAGCGGCGCCTGACGCCGCAGCTCGAACGCTACACGTTGCTTGGCATCACCTACGGCCGCGAAGTGAAAGTCGAACCGGGTCCGCGCCGCCGCGTGAGCCACGATCTCGCGCAATGCGGCGACGGCTATCTGCTGTCGCTCGAAGACGATGCGCCGATCGAGGGCGAACGCGCCGTGTTCCTGGTGAACATCTCGAACCCGTGCTGGATCTGGAAAGGCGCCGATCTTTCCAAGGTTCAGTCCCTGCGCGTGACGGTCGGGCAGATTCCCTTCAACTTCCAGATCGGCAAGGACGCGGCGAAGATCCCCTTGCAGAAGCCACGCACGCCGAGTGGCGAACTCGAGATCCGCCTGGACAAGTGCGACGGGCCGGTCTTCCAGACGATCTCCCTGGATTCCGCCGTATCCAACAACGCGCTTACGCGTCTGCCGACGCTCAACATCGGTCAGCAACAGGGCACGCACGATATCTGTTTCAGGTTCACGCGCGCCAAGATCGATCCGATCTGGGCCATCAGCAGCATCGAGCTGGTCGGAAACTGATCGTGGGTTTGAAAATCCTGGCGCCGCTCGCCGGCTGGTGCGCGCCGCTGGCCGAGATCCCCGACGCGGCGTTCGCGCAGGGGATGTTGGGCCAGGGTGTGGGCATCGATCCGACCGGCAATGAGCTGCGCGCGCCCTGCGACGGCGAGGTCATCTCGATCGCGGCCGCGCGCCACGCGGTGGCGCTGCGCACGGCGGCCGGCGCGGAAATTCTCATTCACGTGGGCATCGACACCGTTGCATTGGCGGGCGCCGGCTTCGATGTGAAAGTGCGCAATGGCGAGCGCGTGCGCGCCGGCGATCTCCTGATGAGCTTCGACCTCGAGTTGTTGTCGCGCAAGGCGCCGAGCGTGATGACGCCGGTCATCGTGACGAACGCCGATCGCTTCCGGGTCTCGGCTGCCGGCACCGATCGCCTCGTGGCGATCGGCGACGTATTGTTCGAGTTGACCGAGATTGCGGCGCACCCGCACGCCGCGGAAGTCTCCGCAGCCGCCGCGCCCTTGGTGAGCGAATCTGTCGTGGTTGCCCATGCACACGGCATTCATGCGCGTCCCGCCGCATTGATCGCGCGGCTGGCCAAGACTCTGCCCTACGAGCTCGAGGTCCGCGCGCGCGGACGTGCGGCCAGCGCGCGCAGCGCCGTGGCGCTGATGTCACTGGGAGTACGCGGCGGCGACGAACTGGTCATCAACGGGTTCGTACCGGAGGCGCAGGCGGGCGTTGCAGAACTCGCCAAGCTCATTCGCAATCTCGCCGACGCAGCGCCTCACCGACCCGCTGCAGCCCCGGCGCCGGTCGCTTCCGCCGAGCCCGGCACCTTGCGCGGCGTAGTGGCGAGCCACGGGTTGTCGGTGGGTCCGGCGTTCTATCTACATGCCGCGGAAATCCCGGTCGTCGAGGCTGGCGCGGGGGTCGCGCGCGAGCACGCCGGATTCGACCGCGGACGCGAGGTCGTGCGTGCGCGCCTCACGAAATTGGCCGCCACGGCGTCGCCGACGGTGCGTGACATCCTGGCGGCGCATCTCGAACTACTCGAGGATCCGCAACTGCTTGATGCGGCGCGCGGCGCGATTGCGGCCGGCAAGAGCGCGGCCTTCGCCTGGCGTGCGTCCCTGGACGCCAGCGCCGCGGCCCTTCGGGCGACCGGCGATGCGCGCCTCGCCGAACGGGTCGACGACCTGCGGGATCTCGAACGCCAGGTGTTGCTGGAGCTCACCGGCGCGGAGGCACAGACGACCGCGATTCCGCCCGGCGGCATCCTGCTGGCGCGCGATCTGACGCCTTCGCAATTGATCGAGCTGGAAACGACCAAACTCGGCGGCATCGCGCTCGCCGGCGGCGGTCCGACCTCACACGTCGCGATCCTCGCGGGCACGTTGGGCGTGCCGATGCTGGTCGCGGCGGGCGCGGCGCTGCTCGATACTGCGGCCGGTACTGCAATCATTCTCGATGCCGAAGCGGGCAAAGTGCGAGTAACGCCTTCGCCCCAGGAACTCGAAGCTGCGGGGCGCTCGCTGGCGCAGCGTGAGGTTCGTCGCGGCCAGGACCTGGTGGCCGCCCAATCCGAATGCCGGCTCGGGAGCGGCGAGCGCATCGAGGTGTTCGCGAACCTGGCAGGTACCGTGGCGGACGCGCAGTTGGCGGTCGCCCAGGGCGCCGAGGGCTGCGGCCTGCTGCGCACGGAATTCCTGTTCCTCGAGCGCGACACCGCGCCCGACGAGCGCGAGCAACTCGCGAGCTATCAGCAGGTGGCTGGCGCGCTGGCCGGCCGGCCGTTGATCATCCGCACGCTCGACGCTGGCGGTGACAAGCCGATTCCCTATCTACCGCTGCCGCCCGAGGACAATCCGGCGCTGGGACTGCGGGGTGTGCGCACCAGTCTGTGGCGCCCCGATCTGCTCGAGGTGCAGCTGCGCGCCTTGCTAGGTGTGAGGCCGGCGGCGCAGCTGCGCATCCTGCTGCCCATGATCACGGACGTCGCCGAGGTCCGCACCGTGCGCGACAAACTCGATGCGCTGTGCGCCGAACTCGGCCGGGCGCGCCCGCCGCTGGGAGCGATGATCGAAACTCCCGCCGCGGCCCTGCTCGCCGACGCCATCGCGGCCGAGGTCGACTTTCTTTCCATCGGCACCAACGATCTGGCGCAGTACACACTCGCGATGGATCGCGGCCACGCCGAACTCGCGGCGCGCATCGACGGCATGCATCCGGCGGTGCTGCGCCTGATCGAAGCCACCACGCGCGGCGCGGCACGGCACGGCCGCCCCGTGGCGGTCTGCGGCGGCCTCGCGTCCGACGTACAGGCGGTGCCCGTGCTGATCGGGCTCGGTGTCACCGAATTGTCGGTCGTGCCAAAACTGATCCCGCAGTCGAAAGCGCTGATTCGCGGGCTCACGCTCGATGCCTGCCGCGAACTCGCGACCCGCGCACTCGCTCAGACCAGCGTCGCCGCCGTGCGCGCACTCGTCACTAGCTAAGGTGGTTCCGTGAAAAACCTCATCGCGAAACTGCAGCCCATGGGTCGCGCATTGATGCTGCCCATCGCAGTGTTGCCGGTGGCCGCGCTGCTGCTGCGGCTCGGCGCGCCCGACTTGTTGGACGTGCCGGCAATCGCCGCGGCCGGCGGTGCGATCTTCTCGAACCTCGGGCTGTTGTTTGCCATTGGCGTCGCCGTGGGCCTCGCGCGCGAGAACCACGGCGCGGCGGGTCTGGCGAGCGTCGTCGGATTCCTCGTGGCCACCAACGGCGCGAAAGTGTTGATCGACGTCCCGCCGGAAGTGACCGCCGGGCTCACGGCCCAGATGAGCCAATTGGCTGCCGGCGCGTTCCGCGACGCGGAGCTTGCCAAGCTCAGTGTGCCTGTCGGCCTGATTTCCGGATTGATCGCGGGCTGGGCGTACAACCGCTTCAGTGATATCCGCCTGCCCAGCTACCTGGCGTTTTTCGGCGGTCGCCGCTTCGTGCCCATCGTGAGCGGCTGTGCGGGCATCGTGCTCGCGCTGTGCTTCGGGTTCGGCTGGCAAATACTCGAAGCCGGCATGGACGCAGGTAGCAAGGCGGTGCTCGATTCGGGTACCGCTGGCGTGTTCACGTATGGCGTGCTCAACCGCGTTCTGATCGTCACCGGCCTGCATCACATCATCAACAACATCGCCTGGTTCCTGTTGGGCGACTACAACGGCGTAACCGGCGATCTCAAGCGCTTCTTCGCGGGCGATCCTTCTGCGGGCGCGTTCATGTCGGGTTTCTTCCCGGTAATGATGTTCGGACTGCCGGGCGCGTGTCTCGCCATGTATCGCACGGCGCTGCCCGAGCGGCGCAAGGCCGTCGGCGGGTTGCTGGCCTCGATGGCGTTGACCTCGTTTCTCACGGGCGTCACCGAACCGATCGAGTTCTCGTTCATGTTTCTGGCACCCCTGCTGTACGCCATACATGCGCTGCTCACCGGTATTGCCATGGCGCTCATGCATGCGCTCGGCGTGCACCTCGGCTTCGGCTTCTCGGCGGGTCTGTTCGACTATCTACTCAACTTTTCGCTGTCGACCAAGCCCTTGCTGCTGGTTCCCGTGGGCCTCGGCTACTTCGCGCTGTACTACGGCCTGTTTCGCTACTGCATCGTGCGATTCGATCTGCAGACACCGGGGCGCGAAATCGAGGCCGCCGCGGCCGTGGACGCAGGCGTCGATGACGGCGCGCTGACACCGGCAATGGCCTGGATCAAGGCGCTCGGCACCGCGAGCAATCTGCGCGCGGTCGAAGCCTGCACCACGCGCCTGCGGCTGGTGGTTGGCGACCCTGCGCTGCTCGACGAGGGGGCATTGACGAGATTGGGCACGCGCGGCGTGTTGCGCCTGGCCGATGGCGCCGTGCAGGTGGTCGTGGGCCCGATCGCGGATCAGCTGGCGTCCGAGATTCGCGCCGCGTTGCGCAGCGTGGTGCCGGTCAGCACTCCCGCGGCGAGAGTGTCGATCCCGGAAAAGTCCGCCGTCGATCGGGTCATCAACGCGTTGGGTGGCAAGGCGAATATCTCGAGCGTTCGCGTCAATTCCACGCGGCTGTGTGTCTCGCTGCGCGATCCCGCGGCGGTGAACGAGACTGCGTTGCGCGGAGCCGTGCGCGCGGTGGCGCGTCCAGCCGCCGACAGCGTGCATTTGATACTCGGTTCGGAGGCGCCGGCCTGGGAAGCCGCGTTGCTGGCCCGCTGACGCGCCCGGATCAACGCTTCGGCGACGTTTTCGTCGCGTGTTCCTTTTAATCGAATCAGCGACTTACTAAACTGCCGCCCTTCCGGAGAGGAGGGGCGCGCGTCCAGCCGCTGCCGTTCAAATCGCCTCATGGCCTGCAACGAACCACGAATATTCTTTGGTTAGCGCTTGCTTCTGAGTTGGTGTTATAGTTATATATAACACCAACACGTAGAGCGAATCGCATCGGGCGAGGCGCCTCGAAACCGAAGGAACGATCATGATGACCCTGAATTTCAAATCCGTAGCGAGCGCGTTTGCTGCACTCGCCGTGACCCTGGTGCTGAGCTACACGTTCACGAGCTCGCTCGAGACCAAGCTCGCGCAGCGTGACTACAGCTTCGCAGCTGCCCTGACTGCCTCGATCCGCTAGGCCGAGAGCCCGTGAGCGTGAGAATTTCCTCGAAACCGACGGTCGTCGTGCAACCCGAAGGGGTGCCCGACCGTCGTATAGCGGGGCCTCCAAGGAAAATTGCGTGAAGACAATCATCCGAACTCTCTGCCGGTCCAGCCTGGCAGCCGTCCTCGTTTTCTCCCTCGCCAATCTTGCCGGCTGCGGCAAAGGCGCCAGCGCTACTGCGGACAAGCCGCCACCGCCGCCGTTGCTGCTCTCGTCCGAGGACGTGATCACGCTCGCCAATAACGCGCTGACGTCCGGTCCTTCGATTACCGGCTCGGTCCAACCGGAGCGTCGTGCGGATCTGCGCGCCGAAGTACCGGCCGTCGTGCTCGCGGTGCTCAAGGAAAACGGCGACCCGGTCAAGCGCGGCGATCTGCTCGTGCGCCTCGATCAGACCTCGATCCGCGACAGCCTCAATTCCGCGGACGCCTCCGCGCGCGCAGCTTCGCAGGCTTACGACCAGGCGCAACGGCAGTATGAGCGCATGTCGAAGCTGCGCGAGACTGGCGTCGTCTCTATGCAGCAGCTCGAAGATGTTGAGATCGCGCGCAACTCGGCGCAGAGCGAGCGTGAGGCATCGCGTTCGCGCCTCGTGACCGCCCGCCAGCAGCTCGAGCGCACCGAAGTGCGCGCGCCCTTCGATGGCATCGTCAGCGATCGCAAGGTGTCGGCGGGCGACACCACGCAGATCGGCAAGGAACTGCTCAAGGTCATCGACCCGAGGAGCCTGCGATTCGAAGGTTTCGTTTCGGCCGACAGCGTCGGCGAAGTGCAGGCGGGGCAGAAGGTCTGGTTCAGGATCCACGGTTTCGCGGACAAGGACTTCACGGGCGTCATCACGCGCGTGAATCCGGCTGCGAACGCGACGACTCGCCAGGTCGAAGTGCTGGTCGCCTTTGACGATGCCAAACAGCAGCCGAACGTGGCAGGGCTGTACGCCGAAGGACACATCGAGACTCACAGCATCGCAACGTTGAGTCTTTCCAGCGCATCCATCGTCCGCGAGGGCGACAACGCCTTCGCCTGGCGCGTGAACGACGGTAAGTTGCAGAAGGTGAAGCTGGCGCTGGGCGATCGCGATGCACGCTCCGGCGCATTTTCCGTCAAAGCAGGTCTCGACGAAGGCGACCGGGTCCTGCGGTTTCCGAACTCGGCGCTGAAGGAAGATCAGGTGGTGCAGTCCGGCAATCCGGAAAAGCCCACCGTCGTTGCGGAGAAATAGTCCATGTTCCTCTCCAACTTCAGCATCAAGCAGCCGGTCACGACGATCGCCATCGTCATCGTGCTGATGTGCCTCGGATTGCTCGCGCTCAAGAACCTGCGCGTAAACCAGATACCGGACGTCGAAAACCCGGTGATGTCGATCAACTTCCCCTATCCGGGCGCGTCTCCGGAAACGGTCGAGCGCGAGATCATCAATCGCGTCGAGAAGCCGCTGCAGAGCATTCCGCAGGTTTACGAGATCTGGTCGAACGCCTCGGAAAGCAACGCCAACTTCACCATCGTCTTCGATTTCAAGAAAGACATGTCCGAGGCCGGCGACGAGATCCGCAATGCGATCGCGTCGGTGCGCTACAAGTTGCCGGTCGAGATGCGCGAGCCGGTCCTGTACCGCCGCGATCCGTCCGCCGATCCGATCATGAACATTGGGCTGTCGTCGACCAAGCAGACTCATGCCGAGATCTCGCGCCTGGCCGAAGACGTATTGGCCGATGAGTTGCGCACCATCGATGGAGTTGCAGTGGTCGAGGTCGAAGGCGCGCTGCATCGCGAGCTTTCGGTCCTGCTGCATGCGCAGAAGCTGCGCGAGTACAACGTGTCCGCCGGCGACGTCGTCAATGCTCTGCGCGCGCAGAATACCAACGCGCCCGTCGGCCGCGTGAAAGGCGACCTCGACGAGCAGAACATCCGTCTCGTCGGGCGCATCGAGTCACCGGCCGAATTCAACGACATCGTCGTCAAGCGCCAGGGCAACGAAATCGTCCGGCTGGGGCAGGTGGCAAGGGTCGAAGACGGGTTCGCGGAACCGGGCAGTTACAGCCTGCGCAGTGGGCAACCCAACGTGGGCCTGGAAGTGATCCGTTCGCGTGAGGCGAGCACGGTTTCGGTCGCGGAGCACGTGCGCGAGAAAGTCAAAGAGCTGAACAAGACGCTGCCCGAGGGTACCAAGCTCGAGGTGACTCGCGATGGCGGCGAAGAAGCCTCGGACAACCTCAACAACGTCATCCATGCGCTGATCTTCGGCGCGGGTCTCACCATTTTCGTGGTGTACGCATTCCTGAATTCCTGGCGCTCGACGCTCATCACCGGCCTGTCGCTGCCCACCTCGGCGGTCGCTGCGTTCATCGCCGTGTGGCTGTGCGGTTTTACGCTCAATTTCATGACCTTGTTAGGCCTGTCGCTCGCGATCGGCGTGCTGATCGACGACGCCATCGTCGTGCGAGAGAACATAGTGCGGCACATGGAGCGTGGCGAGGACCGCATCACCGCCGCGCGTAATGGCACTGCGGAGATCGGGCTGGCGGTCACCGCCACCACGTTCTCCATCGTCGCGGTGTTCGTGCCGGTGGCCTTCATGGGCGGCGGTGCCGGCGAATGGTTCCGTCCGTTCGCCGTGACGGTCGTGTCGTCGGTGCTGGTCAGCCTGTTCATCTCGTTCACGCTCGACCCGATGTTGTCAGCGTACTGGGGCGATCCGCCGGGGCATGGCAAGGCCGAGCGCCGCGGCATCGGCAAGGTGTTCGCGCGCTTCAACACCTGGTTCGATCACCAGGCGAATCGTTACGGCAAGGTCATCGAGTGGGCATTGCATCACCGCCGGTACATGACCTGGGGCGCGTTCGCGCTGCTGGTCGTGTTCCTGGGTTTCCAGTTCACCAAGGGCCGCACCGAATTCCTGCCGAAGTCCGACTACGGCACGCTTGCGATCGAAGTCCGCACGCCCTCGAGCACCAGCCTCGAGTACGCGCGCGCCAAGGTCGAGAGAGCCGCAGAACTCGCTCGCCTCATGCCGGAGACCAAGAACACCGACAGCCGCATCAATTCGACCGGCGGACGTGTGTGGGTCGACGTGGGCAAGAAGACCGATCGCTCGCGCTCACTCACCGATCTGGCGGCGGACTTGCGCGGCAAGCTGGCGAGCCTCGTCGGCGCGGAATACGTCGTGCTCGACGATCTCAACAACGGCGCGCGCAAGCCGATCCAGATCCAGTTCTATGGCGCGGACTCGCGCAAGCTCATGGAGATCACCAACGAGTTCATGGAAAAGATGCGGCAGATTCCGGGCGCCGTGGACGTCGGCCTTTCGGAGCAGGATCCGAAGGACGAACTGCGCATCGAGATGGATCGCGGCCTCGCCAATCAGCTCGGCATCTCGGTGAACGACGCCGCGCAGACCTTGCGCGTGGCGTTTGCCGGCGTCGAAGTCGGCGACTGGGTGGATCCCATTGGCGAATCGCGCGATGTCGCCGTGCGTCTGTCGCCGGAAGACCGCGTCGATGCATCGAACATCGAGCATCTGCCGATCGGGGTCGCGGGCACGGACATGATGGTGCCGCTCGAGCAGATCGCCACGATCACCATAGACAAGGGGCCGTCACGAATTCAGCACTTCGACGGCAAGCGCACCGTGACTGTTTCGTCCAACGTGCAGGATGTCGATGCCGGCACGGTAACAAAGAAGGCGATGGCGCTCGCGGAGACGATCGATTTCCCGGCGGGCTTCGGTCTGGGGCTGGGCGGAGCGGCGCGCGACCAGGATGAGTTGTTTGGTGAAATGTTCATCGCGCTGTTCATGGGCGTCGGCGTCATGTACCTCGTGCTCGTGATGCAGTTCAGTTCGTTCACGGCACCGGTGCCAATCATATTGTCGCTGCCATTGTCGTTGATCGGCGTGGTGCTGGCGTTGACGGTCACCCATGGCTCGCTCAACCTGATGAGTTTCATCGGCGTCATCATGCTGATGGGACTGGTGGCGAAGAACGCGATCCTGTTGCTCGATTGCGCGCGTGAAGAGGAGCGGCGCGGTATCGATCGCGAGGAGGCGCTCATGCACGCCGGCCGCGTGCGCCTGCGGCCCATCCTCATGACCACGTTCGCGCTGATCGCCGGCATGATGCCGGTCGCGATCGGCATGGGTGAAGGCGGCGAATTCTACTCACCGATGGCGGTGGCCATCATTGGCGGCACCATCGTTTCGACGATGCTCACGCTGCTCGTGGTGCCGAGCTTCTACGACAGCATCGAGATCTCGCGCGAACGCTTCAAGCTCAAGATGGCGGCGCGCGCGGCACTCGGCAACCAGATCGTTGCGTTCGCGATGACATTCGGCGAGGCGCTGATGACGCTCACCTTGTGGCGCTTCCTCTATCGCGCGGTGCGCTGGTTGCTGAACATTGCGCCGCCCGAGCACCCGGTGGAGCGGGCTGGGCGAGAAGCGGGTTTCACCGTGCCCGCGGGCTTCGAACCGTATCCCGCGCCGTGGCAGAGGCGGCGCAGCTGGAGTTCGCCAGTACGACGCGTGAATCCCTACGCGGCGCGACCGTCGAGCGATGTCGCCGGCCGGCTGCCGCCGCCTGCCGACGATCCGATCTGAAGGTCTAACACGTCCGGGGTTGAGCCTTCCGAGGTCGGGGAACTGGTGCGTCGTGATCAACACCACGCGCTCCATCGAAGCGACCGCGAGCTGATTCAGCAGCAACTCGATGGAAGCGGCGTCGATCTCGTTGGTGGGCTCGTCGAACGGCGCATTTGGCGCGAGCACCACCTGGTTCGAGCCAGATATCACCTGAAGTACGCGGTGCGGATGGCCTGGTAGGTCGGCATCACCGGGGAATCGACCGATACCCGCGCGATTCGTTCAAGGAAAATGCCTGCTATTTGCCGGGCGGTGCGAGCGAGAAGGTGAGTTCGCCGTGGATCGCGCCCGATAGTTGTTTGGACTGTGACTGCGGCCCTAACACCTCGGCAGGCGCGAATTTCGTGCCGATTGATGGGATGGCATGCAGGAAGGACCAGCCCATGTCCGGCAATTCTAGGATCGGCTTTTCGCCTGGCGCGGGAGCATAGAGGCCGAAGAACGGCACGCCGCTGGCATTGCGGATTACGATCTGCGCGCCACGGGTGTGCAGCTGCAGCCAGTTCCACTCGCCGAAGAAACCCTCGAACTCCGGGTACTGAAAAGTCTCTCCGGGCACCGACAGTGAGTAGTTGGTCGCGTGCAGTCCGAACTTCGTGCCGGCCTGGCGATTGTTCCAGATGCGGTAAGGCCCCGCGCCCACCCAGCGTTTTGCGGTGACTCGTTCACCGGCAGGATCGAACCGTATGCCGAAAATGTCGGCGCGGCCTTCGAACGCCAGTTCATATTGCAGCACGAGTTCGCCGCCGCGGATCTTCCAGGTCGCCGCCCGCAGCGGTCCGTCGTAGGTCGCGCGCGCCAGCACGTCGTGCGCGTCAGACGGCGCCAGCTCGAGTGTGAGCAGGTTCGCAGCTGCCGCGAGGTCATCGAACCCGCGCGTGCCGGGACGCCGCAGCCAGGCGGTGATGCGGGGTCCGCGCAACTCCACTTGCAATGCTCCGTCGGCGAGGCGCACCAATTCGCCGTTCGCGGCATCGAATTCGAGTGCGAACGCGCCGGCACTGACGGTGTGGCCGCTGCGCTCGATGCGCGCCGCTTGCCCGCTTTCAGCTTGCGGTCGCGATGGCGTCCCGCGCGCCACCCATTTCCACAGCTCGCGGCCTTCGGGATTCAACACCGAGAACTCGATGATGTCGTTCGCCGCCAGCCGCTGCGGCTTCACCGGCAGGGTCCAGGCGAGACTCTTGCCTGGTGCCAGTGCGGGCGCGCGCGCCGTACCCTGTGCGAGTAGTTTGGCGCCGCCGCCGTGCGGTTCCGGCAGGCGCAGCGCGCGCCAGCGGACACTGCATGTCGCGAGGTCGGTGAAGTCGTAACGGTTTTCGATTTCCATGCTGAGCCCGCCGTCCGCGAACGCGAGCCGTCGCACTTCCACCGGCGACCAGATTTCCTGCACCGCGAAGAACGAACCTTCCTTCTCGTGATGCGGCCCGACCATGCCGTCGGGCGCGGCGTTGCCCATGTTGTCGATGCGTCCATTGCGATCGCTGCGCGCCACGCCCTCATCCGCGAAGGCCCAGAAGAACCCTCCAGCCACGGTTGGGCTCCGGCCCATCACATCCCAGTAGTCGCGCAGGCCCGCCCCGATGCCGCCGTCATACAGCCCGTGCAGGAATTCCGTCGGCATGAAAATTTCGGGGCCGCGGCTCAAATTCACGGTGCTGTCGTAGTTCTCGTAGTGATCGGTGTTGATGGCGCTGTGAATCGCCCAGGGATGCAACACGGGTCTGGCTTGCGGATCGTACGCGTCGAACTCGGCGTCGTTCTCGCGATTCCAGCCGCCCTCATTGCCGTTATCCCAGAAAAGAATGCTGGGATGATTCACATCGCGGCGCACCATCTGCCCGATGAGCCGCGCGCCGGTCGGCGCGTCGTAGTAGCCCTGCCAGCCCGCGAGCTCATCGAGCACGTAGAGCCCGAGTTCGTCTGCGGCCTCGAGAAATGCGGGATCCGGTGGATAGTGCGACATGCGCACCGCGTTCATGTTGGCGCTCTTGATGAGCCGCGCGTCGGCGTAGTTCTGCGCGCGCGTCAGCGTTCGGCCGGTGTCGGGATTGAAGCTGTGGCGATTGATGCCTTTCAGCACGATCTTCCGGCCGTTCAGATACACGCCGTCATTCGCACGCACTTCGAGGCTGCGGAACCCGAAGCGCTGTTCGATCTCGTGGACCGGACTGCCGCCATTCACCAGCGCGAACCTGACCGAATAAAGATGAGGTGACTCGGCCGTCCACAGCGCGGGCACCGCGAACTTGCCAGTGACGATCGCCGTGTCGCCGGCGGGCGCACCCGAGTCCAAGGCCGCGCCGAAGGGTTTGCCGGCGGCATCCGTCAACTGCGCCCGGATGTGCGCGCCGGCGGGCGCCGGGTGATCGAGGTGAACGCGTGCGTAGAAGCTGCCGTCGGCGCGCGCGTCGATCGCCGTCCAGGTGATGTGATCGCGCGGCCGTGCTTCCAGCCACACGGGCCGGTAGATGCCGCCGAACGTCCAGTAGTCGCCGCGCCGCTCGGCGTGGTTCACGCTCCCGTTGGAGGACTCCTTGGCGACACGAACTTCGAGTTCGTTGCGGCCGGCTTTGATCAGCTTCGTGATGTCGTAGTCGAAACGATAAAAGCCGCCCCGGTGAACGGGGCCGGCCGATTGACCGTTAACCGACACGTCGGTATCGGTCATCGCCGCTTCGAACACGATGTGGATCTCGCGGCCGCCCCATGCCGCGGGAATCTCGAAGTTGCGGCGATAGGTGCTGGTCTCCTTCGGTATCACCGGGTCGTCGTCGGGCTTTCCGCGGCCCTGCGTGCCGTAGTAATAGGCGCCGAAGCCCTGTTGCTCCCAGCACGAGGGCACCAGAATCTTTCTCCACGCGCCGCTGCCGCGACCGGCATCGAGCTTGAAATCCCAGTAGATCGGCGCTTCGCCCGCCACGCCCATGCCGGACAACGGCAGGATCAGCGTGCGCGGCGCGCCTGCGGCGGCCGCCAGTGCCGGCAGCAGCGTCAGCGCGACTGTCCAGCCGCGGCGCATCCTCACGGCACCGGCGCGCAGGCAGCCAGTGCCGCGCAGCAGCGAACCTGTTTCATCGTTTCCCCCACTCGTTTTCGGGCGAGAGTGTCAGTGCGCCGCCGAGAGACTCCTTGCTCATCGTGACGCTCCTTGGCCGAACGTGCACGATTGTGATCGAAATCGGGGTATCGCGCGGACAGACCTGCAGCGCGATATGTCAATTCAAGCAGGCGTTTAACACTTGGATAAGACCGCGAGCCGCATCACGTCGGGTGGGTCGGGATTCTGTAACCCTCCCGTTCGGGAAGCTCTTCGAGAAAAGCAGGGAATGGACCCACGTCAGTCCACATTGGCCGCCTCTTCAATGGATACGGGCCAGACCACTATTCGTGCGTCTGTACTCAATGAGCAGGTCATCGAAGTCGCGCCGGGCTGGGTCGCCAACCTGGAGCAGGCGTTGCCGCACGCGCGTTATCGCGCGATTGCGCTGTACGACGCTCGCGGCGAAGTGCTGCACTGCACCTCAACCGATTTCGGCATCGAATTTCGCCAGGCATTGAATGACGCGCTCGATGCGTTCGTCCTGGGCGCGGCGCGCGAGTCGCGTTTCCTGCGCGGCGAGGGTACCCGCGCCGCGGTCATGCTGGCGCTGCGCGATCTGACGACCGCACTGCAGGGCGTATGCCTGCTCGTGGTCGAGGATTCACCGCTCGAAGACGAAGATCCCGCCGCACGTTTTCTGACGCCGGCGGTCATGACGATCCTGGCGGATATCGCCTCCGAGGTCGCGCAGACCCTGCACGCGATGCCGCGCGCCATGCCTGCCAAACCCAAGCCGCCGGTGCCGCTGCCGCTCGAAGCCGTCTACGCGCAGATTCGTCAGCAGGCAGTGGTGCTGCGTGTGCAGCAGTTGGTGCGCCTGCGCAAAGCCGAAGGGGTGCGACGTTTCGAAGTATTGCTGCGCCACATGGTCGACGGAGAGGAGACGTCTCCCGAACGCGTGATGCAGACGGCAGCCAATCACGGGCTCGCCTCGATGATCGATCGGCGCGTCATCGGCGAACTGATCGCGTGGCTGCATCGCAATCCCACGGTGTGGAAAAAGGATCCGCCGTCGTTCTCGGTGAACCTCTCGGATGCCGCGGTCATCGAGCCTCACTTCATCAGTTTCGTCGAGAGTTGTCTGCAAAAGTCGGGGCTGCCGCCGGGTTTGATCGGCGTGGAATTCTCCGAACGCGTCTGCCTGACGCATACGGAACAGGTGATCCCGGCACTCGACGTGTTCGCGCGCATCGGTGTGCCCGTGGCGATCGACGACTTCAACGTGGTCGGCGCCGGCATGCCGATCCTCGATCATCCGGCGGTGCGCCTCCTGAAGATCGACGCCGATTTGACGACGAATGCGCTCCAGCATCGCCTCACGCAGGCGCGCGTGGTTGGCTTGGTGCAGACCGCGAAAGTGATGGGATTGCAGACCGTCGCGAAGCGCGTGATGGGCGGCGATCACAGCAACTGGCTGACCGCGCTCGGCGTGGATTTCGTGCAGAGTTTCGAGGTGTCGCCGCCGGTGGGTCTCGATACTTTGTTAGGCGCAAGCGCCACTTAGGAAAACGCCGGCCAAGGGCCGACGTCCGTGAAATACAAGAGAAGCGTCGCTGCTGTTAGCGGGCGGTGTAAGCGTCCATCATGAGGCCGGTGCCGCCGCGCGAAACATGCGCAACCACCGCGGTGCGACGATGTAGTTTGGTCACTGCGCCCAGGTTGATGGCAAAGGCAAGTTCGACCTGCTGGCCTTTGCGAAGTCCGAGATTGGTGGTTTCGACGAACACACCGGTAGCGGAGAGGTTGATCGCACGGCAGAGTTTCTTCCGGCCGGTCGGTGTCGTGATGTACACCGTCGTGCGCGCGCGATGCCTCGTATGCAACCGGCGCTCAACCGATTGAATCCCCGCTGTCGTCATTTTGCTCATCAGGCTCTCCTCTAGGGATTATTGCCTAGCGAGATGGGCGATTTGATCGGAACTCAACTTAATGGGTTTCGCGAAAAATTTCACGTTTTCAGGTTTACGGTGCCGGACGGGTGGCGTCTGCCACCTTCAGCCTGATGAACACCGGGCAGTGGTCTGACAACTTCCGCCGCTGGGCGTCCCGGGGTCGGTAAATGGCGCGTCCGAAGGAGTTTTCGACCAGTCCTTGGGCCATCTGACGGCCAAGGATGATGTAGTCGATGAAGCCGGTGAACGTCTGGGAGGGCATGCAGTTCTGAAAGGTTTGTCCCTCAGCCGTGTTGACAAGGTCCGCGCCAGGCGGGTCGGCATCGTCGATATCGCCCCATAGCGAGATTCCGGCCGGTTCGCGGCGCAAATCCCGGTTGAAATCGCCCACCACGGCGAAGGGCTTATGTTCGGCCGCCCGTGCGTCGATCCAGCGTTCCAGGGCCGGCAGCTGGCGCGCGAGTTCGGCACAGCTGGGTTTTGCCGAATCGAGCGTGTCGCGCGCGCAGCCCGACTTCAGGTGCACCGACAGCAGCGTGAGCTCCTGCGGCGTTCCGGGATAGACACGCAACTCGACGCCGCGCCGCACATCGTCGTTCAACGACAGGTCCGCGACGTCCGCACCGCAAGCGAACGGCACGCCAGGCCGGATCGCAAAGCCATTGTTTTGCACGGCGATGCGGCCGGAGAAACAGAATTTGTAATCCGGAAAAATCAGCCGCGCGGCTTCCGCGCCGTCGACTTCCTGCAAGGAGACGATGTCCGCATCGAGGATGCGCGCGTAGCGACGCATTGCCGCGATGTCTTCGCCACTGCGTACGAGTTCATGCGCCACGTTGCAGGGGACTGCACGGCGGGCGCCGTCACGCGGCGCGTCGCGCGCGGAGCAGGCTGGGGTCAATGCGCGCAGTGTCTCGGGCGTCATGAACCATTCGAGGTTCCAGGTCGCGAGTTTGAGTTCCGGCGGCGTCGCACCCCTGCAGGATGCGGCCACTACCCACGCGCCAATCGCAAGATACAGGCAGAACAAATACCGCGGAGTCTGAGCCAAGTCAGATCGCGCTACGCGCGCCAGGGTAGTTAGTCCATGCTCTAGCCACAACCTGCTACTTGCGCCAACACTCCGCAACGGACAATGTACCGCTTACGGTCTGGGTTCCAGCCTGGTTCAGGCTGAAGTTTGCGCACTGGCTATCCTGGGCCTGTGTACCCTGTGGCGTCGCCGTCAACGCGTACGTATTGACGGTGGGGGGGGTCGCGGCGGTAAAGCCGACTGTGTATGTGCCATCGGGACTGGTGATGGGCAAGGTCACGGAGGCGACGCAAGTTGCGCTGTTGTACGCGTAAGGCGTGGAGTTCGTATAACACCGCTCCAGAGCCTGGGCCGTCTGCATCAGCAGGACCTTGCCGCTGGTGCGGTTGGCGCGGATGACATAGCGCCGATAGGAAGGGATCGCGATCGCCGCCAAGATCGAGATCACCACCACGACGATCAGGAGCTCGATAAGCGTCACGCCATGTTGTCTGCGTTTCATGAGTCGTCCTCGAGCTCTCGCGGAGCTCACTTGACTTGACGCCACGACTGGCGATTCTTCGAGTTCACGCCTGGATTCTCGCGCACGCGATGCAAAGTGCTGCCTGACGCGTTGGGTGAGCTGCCCGAGAGGTACTTGAATTCCATCGGGGGCTGCGGGGGCGTACCCGGCCCACCCGGCCCACCCGGCACCGCGGGCGTACCCGGCGTAAAGAGGATGCCAGGAGCCTGTGCGATACCGACTTCGGACTGGAGCCCCGACACTGGGGCCGTGATGATCGTGCCGTCCGCCAACGTAATGGTCACCATGTCAGCCTCGCTGAAAATGCCATCCTCGTTCGAATCGAACGGCGATTCCTCAAGCCGCGATCCAGTCAACGAATCCATTTCCATCAGCCAGCTCGTGCCGCCGCCGCTGCAAGGATTTGCGTCTGGAATCAGGGTGGTAAAGATCACGCGACCGTTGCGCAAAATTGAATTGGAAACCTGCATTTCGCCGCGAAATGTTGCCGACGGCGGCGACAGGAAATCCATGTACCAGCCGCGCTTCGTGCCGATGGCGTTATCCGAAGTGACACGCAATGGGAGAGTGACCGAGGTGCCTGCGGGGGTTGTGAAGGTGAATGTTTGCTCGGCGAGGATCGTCTGCGCGGTCAGCACGCTGCGAACCGTGGCCGGCAATACATCGGTGGCCGTCACGAACGTATTTTTGTCGTACACGCCGTAGAAGCTCTCAGTCTGCGTCGGCGACTTGTCGACCGGTTCCATGAATTTGCCGGTGCCAACCAGCACGACCAGGCCCGCGCCCTTGGGCCCGCGGCCCACCTCCGGTCTGGAGGTGATGGGTTGCCGAACGCCAGCTGCATCCTTGGCGACGAACAACGGCACGCCGCCGTACGCGACCACCCATGAGGCGAACGTGGCGCCCCTGAGATCGAACTTCCACATGTTGCCGAGCAAGTCCCCGGCGTATGCGAAGTCCATGACCAGATCTCTGTCGGTGTCTACGAGCGCGGGCGTTGCGAGGCCGTTAGGAGTAGCGGGCGCTCCTGGATTTCCAGCCACATTGGTGACGATCTTCTTGGCCAGCACGCCTGTTTCGATGTCGACGATGAACAGCGCGGCGCGACCGGTCGTGGAAACCGGGGTGGCGCCCTGAGTGTTGTTGTAGCCATTGCCGAAGATCGCGTACCACTTGCCGTCGTGCAGCTTCGCGATGACCGGACGACTGTAGGTCAGGCCGAGATCCGCGTCAGTGAATTCCCAGCGGTAAATGCTGGACGCGTTGGCTTCCGAGAAACCGGAGGGATTCGTTACGTCGAGCGCAAAAATGCTCTTGCCGCCCTTGTTAAGGCTGCCCAGCAGCACGGTGTGCCAGGCGCTGCCGTAGAAGGCGTCGCCAACTGTGGGCGTGCCATCGACGAAGAATTTATGCGTGTAGTTAGGTTTGGTGAGCTCGTGCAGATTGGAAAATACCCCGCCCGGAATGAAGGCGAATTTTTCCTGGCCCTTGGTCGCGCCGGTGCCGGCGTCGAAGCCATGCAGCATGCCGTCGTTTGCGCCCACGTAAACCATCTTCGGGCGATTGGCGTTGGTAGCGGCGAATGTAGAATACGGCTGCGATTCGAGCGCATCGGGATAGCCCATGGGCGGCTTGCCGACATACGTCGGGGAGGACGACACGATGTCGCCCAATTTTGTCGGGCGATCGCGGAACAGACCGCCGCTGGTCTGCTCTTGCGCGCTGTCGCCACGCAGATAATCGAGGCGCAGCGACCCGCGCCCGTCGGCGGTGGGTTGCAGCTGACCCTGGCGAATGGTGCCAATGTTGGCCCAGCGGAATGGGACGCCCGCTGATGTGTCAGCATTCTTCGTGATGATGACGCGGCTCGTGGGCGTCTGCGCATTGAGCTTGATTGCGGCATCCCACTCCGGGGCCAGCAA
The DNA here is from genome assembly GCA_035286365.1 of Steroidobacteraceae bacterium. GTDB lineage: Bacteria > Pseudomonadota > Gammaproteobacteria > Steroidobacterales > Steroidobacteraceae > CADEED01. The sequence continues at coordinate 38,106 of DATHJZ010000236.1, forward strand.
TGAACCGTCGGCGGGATTCACCGGGTACGACAGCAACTGACCGCCCCACTCACCGCTGTTGAACTTGGCCTGGTAGACACGCGTATCACTCGAAATGGACCCCGTGTTTACAGAGGCCGACGAGGCCGAGCCCGTGCGCCGGATGATTTCATCGAATGCCGACGACAACTGATCCTTGAGCTTGAGCGCGTTCGTCACGAGAAAGTAGTTATCCGGATTGCCGTCGCCGTTCTGGTCCCATTCGGACTGGACGTCCGGAACATCGTTGGAGTTGGAATCTTCGAAGCCGCCCCACTTGGCCGCGTACCACAGCGGGTCTTTGAGCACTGCGGCGCTGGGAGTGGCGCCGGCAGTGAACGTGCGCGAGTGCAGCAACGCGAGCGGAGCGCCATCGCTCCACTTGTCCGCGCCGGCGTTCGGCGCAGGCGGAGTTCCGACAAACGCGTCCGGGGTGTCGAGGAAATAGTCGACATCCGCGGTCGTGTCGCGATCGCGAACCTCTAGATAGATGCCATCGCGGGTAGTGCCCGAAATCACGTAGCCCATGTGCTGGATGATGCCACCGGCCGCGTAATCGCTGCTCAGGGTCACCGTAACGGTGTTGTCTGCATTGACCAGGTAGGTGTAACGAACGATAGCGTCCATGTCGTGATCATTGCCCGCCTCGACGTCTTCGAAGTTCACCTGGAAGCTGCCGGACTTGCGGTCCGCCGCAATGAATTCCACATAGAAGTCGACGATCTGGTTGGTGGGCTGGAACCTTCCTTTCGTCCCGTCCACGCCACAGCAGCCGCCGACGGACTTGGCGTACGGGACCAGTGTGATCATGCGTCCGCCCGCAGGAATCTCGATACGCGGCAACGGTGAAGCCAGAGCGATCGCGAATGTCTGAGCCTTCTGGTTGCCAGTCGCAGCGCTCAGGTCGGTAGTGAGGCCGTAATGGGCGACACTTGCCGAGTAATACGTGCCCTCTTTCGTGGGTTCTTCGGGCGAAAGTCCGCGAATGGTGGCGAAGCTGTCGACGCTCTTGGGCGTCGGTGCGCCGTCGTAGTCCGTCTTGGATTGACCGATGAAGTAATTGCCCGCGGCACCGAATTCAGAGCCCCAGATCTTGTCACCCTCAGTCGCAACGTTCATGCCCGCCAGATCGCCGGTGAAGCCATTGAAATAAGAGCCAGGCAACTGGTCGGAGTCGTATGACGTGTTTACGTCGCTCATGACCGTTTCGAACGGCTTGGCGCAGCTCGGCTTGCCCGTCCGGTAGGGATCGCTATTGGTCCACGAGGCCTTTGGCAGACTCAGCGGAGCGGTGCCGTCGATTCCAGGAGTCGCGTAGTCGAAAGCCGCCGTCGGGACGTTCTTGCCAGCGAAATAGCGCAGCGCCTCGTACATCATTTCGGCGACCGGGTTACCCCAGTTGCCGCCGTGTTCACCTTCATTGAAGGGTCGGTCCGCGACGAGGCCTCCGTTATAGACCGTGCCGAAACCGCCGGCCTGGGTCGTGTAATTCGCATAGCCCGCAGGGCGCAGCAGGTCCATCGTGCGGATGATGCCGACCAACGGAAGCAGGGTGCCGTCGGCAGGTTTGATTTCATCCGTGATCGTGCCGATTTGCTTGCGCAGCACGCCGCCGCTCTTGCTCTTCTGATAACTGCCCGTGAGCAAGCCGAACAACATGGTGTCGTTTTCGCCGAAGTCCTGAAGAAGTCCGGTGGGTTTCCAGTAATTGTTGGGGTACTGCTTGCAATTGATTTCCGGCATAGACGCCACGCATACCTGCACGCGCACGGGCAGGTCCGTCGGCGTCACCGAAATATTGCCGGCTCCGATATCGATGGAGCCGCCCGCAACGGGGGATTCCTTGCTGACCCAGTTCCAGATGCGACGCGGACTCGGCTGGTTGAGCAACACTCGCAATAGCGGCGCGTCGGTGTTCGTGGTCCAGTCGGTCGTGGTCATCAACGTCGTGTTCGCAAAAAAGTGACGCGTGCCGGCAGTGGGCGTCGAGTAAGGAGTCACGTCGCTGATGTTGTAGAGGTCGATCGCCGCGCTCGTGTATTCCTTGCCCCAGCTGTGCGCGTCCTGCGGAATCAGCGAGCGTTCGATCACCGTGTCCGTCGGGGAATCAGTGCTGCGCTTGCCGCCATACAACACCTTTCGCAGCGCATCGATGCGCGATGTCGTCGCCCAGTTGAGCCAGTCGCCGCTCCATTGTGCCGAGCATTTCTTGGTCGTATTGACACTCGCCGGGACGAAGTTGCTGCCATTGTGCGTGTAGCACTTGTACGAATCGAAATAGCCGTAGTAGTCGATCTTGAACTTGCCGTCGGGTTTCACCACCAGACCCTGGTAGCCGACATCCAGCGTGCCGTCCCCCGTGAGATCGGCGTGATCGGCGTAGGCTTCATAGAACAGCTTGTGATCGCGGCCCACCACCAGCATGTTGAGCGGCGCGACCACGCTGTTTAGAAAAAGCGGGGTGTCGGTTATTGCCAGCGGAGCGGCGGATGCCGCACCGGTCATCGCGGCCAGAGCCGCCGTCACCGCCACGTGCAGCATTCGAACCACGAAAGATTTGGAACTCATATTTACGCTCCCAGAACGAATGCACTCGGCGCATCCGCGAAAGAAATTTCGGCGCTTCGCGGTTAGCAGTACCGCTGAACAAAAGTGGATTCGAGGACGACTTCAGCCGTATTGCTTGCGCCATTCGAATCGGACGTGACTCGGTAGAAGTTGCGTCCCGGTTTACAGCTATAGGCAGTGGGACCCGTCAGGCTGTCCGCAACGAAGTCCAGATCTTCGACGACCACGAGAGGATCCCGGGTCACTTCGGTAAGTTCTTGCGTGCCGGCGACGCCATACTCGGTGGCATTCGAGACCCACCACGCCGACGTCTGATCGCGCAAATCCTGCGGCAGGACATTTATCTGCCACACCGTACAAGGGGCTGCCGCGCAGGAAACGGGAACGGTGGCCTCGGTATACGTGCGAATGCGCTCTTCAGCGTCGCGGAGGCCTGCTTCGGCGCCCTGGAAGGCCAGATTGACGTCGCGCGAGTTGCCGGCCATGCGCTCCTCCAGGCGGGTCACCTGCATGCTCGCGAGACCAAGCACCGTGAGTACCAGCAGCATCAGCAACGCGACGACCAGCGTCGCTCCCTTTTGACGAGTTTTCATATTGGTTTTCATGACGGTCATTCCACTCGATTGCGCAGCGCGATCGTGGTTGTGAACACCATCCGCTGGCGCCGGTCGTTGTACGGTCCAAGAGTCCTGCCGCCTATGGCTGGCGTGAGCATCGGATAGTTGTTTGCATCGACGTTCGTGCCATTCTCATTTGAGCGGACCAGCATCGACAGCGTCACGCTGACCACGTCATACCAATTTACGACGGCGTTGGCCGTCGCATAGATGTTGGCGATACGGTCGGAGTCGGTGTCTTCGCCATAGGCGATCTGCAGCGCCTGCACGTCGTCGATGAGCAATTCTGCCGGCTGGACGGCGCCGGTCTGGCGGTACAAGCCCGGGTTGCCAGTGACCGGATCATTGGCGACGTAGTAGATAACGGTCTGGAGCGCCAACACGCGCGCACCCCTGGAATAGGGAGTGCCGAGGTCGTTGGTTAGGTTGCCAGGATTGCTGCCGCCAATCGCGTGTTGAATAACGCCGTTCGGCGCGCCGGCAGTCCACCCGGTAACTTGAAAAATGCTGTAGTACTCGCAGTTGGTGATCATCATGACCTGGCCTGTGGTCACGGGCGCAGGGACTGCATTGAGCACGGGGATATTCGCGGTGCCGCTCGCGAGGTTCGTCTGCACGCGCATCATGCGGCTATCGCGCAAAGGAGTGCGGACCACCATGATGTCGCTGTCCGGGAGGGGCGCGGGATTGAGCGCGATCGGCAATACAGGTGCGTAGGCCCCAACGCCGTCGGACTCGAACCCCTGCAGTGGAAACACGAAGCTCCATAACAATGATGCGGGGCTGTTGATCGTCGCCGTGTATTCCATGTTGCGCGCACAGCCCTGATAGCCCGACGAACGCAGGTCGTGCGTCAGGAAATCGAGAGCGACTCGACCATTTTCCTGCAGGCGCGCGGTTTTCTCATTGGCGAAATACGTAACCTTGGAACTGAAGAAGATCGACAGGACGCCGCCCATCAGGATAAGGCCGAGCAAGATCGACACCATGAGCTCGACAAGACTGAAGCCGCTCTGTTTGTTAGCGTGCATGGTCATCTCAGATCCGCGTCTGCGTGGTGAATTGTTGGGTGCCGAGCGAATCGGTCCAGCGCACGGTTATACGCACGAGGTTGAGACCGATCTGATCGACTTGTCCGTCGCCGCCCGGCAGCGTGACGGCGAGTGCTCCTTTCCAGCTTTCGAGATCGATCGCCTGGATGGTGCCGTCGTTGGCCACTGTTGCTCCGAGGGCGATGATGTATCCGCCCGCGAGTGCGACGGTGCGATTTGCGCGCATCCGGTCCGCAATGTCGTATGCGAGCACCTGGGCCTGCGACCGCAGATGCGCGCCGCGGTTGTTCTGCAGGCTGGTCATCTGCATTCCCGCGACACCGAGCAGGCCGATGGAAAGCACCAGCAATGCAACCAGCGTTTCGACCAGCGTGGTGCCGCGGACTTTCTTCATTCTCAGAAATGGTTTCTCGGTTCTCATGGGCATGCCTTCACGGCTGAAGCAATTCGGCCGGTCGTCGAAATCGCGATCTCTCTCGCACGGTTGCCGGTACAGCCGGTTTTGAGCAAGGCGAACGTTTCCGCGCCGGAACTCATGCCGGATGAGGAGTAGCGCACGAAGGCCCGAGTGGTCGAATTGAGAGTCAGACCTACAGGGACCGCAGGCGACTGCTGTAGCACGACTTCTGCGCCGTCCAGCGCTCCGTTCGCGTTGATGTCGGCGAATACGATCCACCCGGTGCTCCAGTTGGTTACGCCGGCGCAGGTCCCGCCATTTGTGCTGGCGCAGACAGTTACGGGGTTGCTGCGCTTCAGCGCTTCGCTGCGCGCGTAGTTAAGCGTGGAGACGAAGTCGTTGGTCTGCGCCGTGACGCGATTGCTGTTGATGATTTCGCGGAACGACGGAACTGCAAGGCCAAGCAGTACGGCCAGCACCGTGATCGCCACCATGAGCTCAATCAACGTGAATCCGCGAGCGCGTTTGTTCATGGGCAGCATGCTGCGCAACCTTTGAGCGCTCGTGTTGGGTCACCGACGAGTGGTTTGGGCCGGCCGACGAGTGGCCGCAAAGCGTGAACCAGTTCTCACTGCGACAGTACATAATCGCCAGCGCGGAACGGCCGCCGCGGACGGCGGTCCGCCGCGTGCTTGCATTGCCCTGACGCCACACCCATATTTCACGCGCGCCACGGGCGCTTATTAGGGAGTCCCTTAAATGAGTGGTTGGATACTTCTTGCGGTAATCGTCGTCGCGATCTGGTTCGTCGTCGCCCTGTACAACCGCCTGGTCGGTGCGCGTAACGGCTACAAGAACGCCTTCGCCCAGATCGACGTGCAGCTCACCCGCCGCTACGACCTGATCCCGAACCTGGTCGAAACCGTCAAGGGGTACATCAAGCACGAACGCGAAACGCTCGAGGCCGTGATCAACGCGCGCAACTCGGCCATGAGTGGCCTGAAGGCTGCGGCCGCAAACCCGGGCGATGCCGCCGCGATGACCGCCTTGTCTGGCGCCGAGGGCCAGCTGGGTGGCGCTCTTGGCCGGTTGTTTGCCCTCGCCGAGGCCTATCCGGATCTGAAAGCCAACCAGAACATGATGCAGTTGTCCGAGGAACTGACCTCCACGGAAAACAAGGTGGCGTTTGCGCGCCAGGCCTACAACGACGCCGTCATGAGCTACAACAATCAGCGCGAGATGTTCCCCGGCAGCGTGATCGCCGGCATGTTCAATTTCACGCCGGCACAGCTGCTCGAGCTCGCGAAGCCCGAGATCAAAGAGGCGCCGAAAGTCAGCTTCACCTGAACGGATAAGGCGTGGATTTCTACGCCCGCCAGGAGGCCGCACGTCGCACGACGCGCTGGCTCCTGCTCGCATTCCTGGTGTCGGTGGCATTGGTGGTTCTCGCCATCGATGCGGTGGTGGTCGTGGTGTTCGGCTTCACCGAACCCGGGCACTCGCCCGCGGGCGCCGTGGTCGTCACCACCGTCGTGGC
>DATHJZ010000237.1:0-11615 GCA_035286365.1 Steroidobacteraceae bacterium
GTTCACGACGCGAACCGCATGGGAATTCCTGTCGCACCCGGCGTGGCTGTACGGAGTTCTGCGCGGCCGCCGGCGTACGTTCGGAAATCTGCAGGACTTCTTTCCGCGACAGGGCGCTGCCACGCTTGCCGAATGGTCGAACGCGCAGCTCGATGCGACCATCACCTGGAAGGACGTCGCATGGGTGCGCGAGCGCTGGCCCGGCAAACTGATCCTCAAGGGCATTCTCGACGCCGAAGACGCGCGCCAGGCGACAGCTGCGGGCGTGGACGCCGTCGTGATTTCGAACCACGGCGGCCGTCAGCTTGATGGTGCCATGTCGACGATCGCAGCGCTGCCGCGTGTCGTGGAAGCGGTTGCGGGCCGCTGCGAGGTCTTGTTGGACGGCGGTATCGCGAGCGGACAAAGCGTGCTGAAGGCCCTGGCATTGGGTGCCCGCGCCTGCCTCATCGGCAAGAGCTACCTGTACGGACTTGCGGCGGGCGGAGAAGCGGGAGTGACGCTCGCACTGAATGTGCTGCGCCGCGAGCTCGAAGTGAGCATGGCACTGACAGGAGTGACCGACGCGCGCGATGTCAGCGCGCGGATTCTCATCGACCGTTGAGCATCGCGGCGGTGTGCTGCCAGTCGCCCGGTTCCACCGCGGCCGACATGCCTGCGAACAGATCGCCTCGCGCGGCGACCTTCCCCAGCGAACAGCCGCCCACGGGCAGTGGCGCGAACACCATCCCGCAGCGATCACTGAGCCGTATCCGGATTCCTCCCTCAGGCAGGGTCTCGACGCGCTGTGTATGAGTTTTGTCCCAGGCGAAAGGCAGCGCCTTGAGTTGCTTGCCCAGGGGCCGCTTCGTCGTGCCGAAGGCGCGCACGCTGATGCCGTCCGCCGCGGCCACGCTGGCGGCGACCCGTTCGCCGGCCGATCGCCAGTCAGAAGCCGACGGCGAATCGGTCAACGCGGCCGGATCGATTTCAGGGGGCTGGAGCTTGATGGTGGCCGCGGGCCACGCCGCGGGCGTATCGAGCGAGCTCGATGGTGGGGGTGGTTCTTCGCGGCCCGGGTCGATCAGCGCAATGGCTTCGCTTTCGTCCCACCAGATCTGGGTTACCGGCAGGCGGTGCGCGAGCAGTTCTGCGAGTACGGCCACGTGCGCGGACAACACGGCAATCGCCGCAAGGATTCGAACGCCCGGATTTTGCCGCTCGGCCATCGGCATTTCCACCCTACTCCCGACGCACACTCGCACTGGCGGCACGCCCTGGACACAAGACACCGCAGCACCGCCGAAGTTCGGCGGGCAGGCAACGTGGTTAGTTAGGGGGCGCGGCGGCCGAACGGCCGGCGCAGATCAACCCGTGGCAGTCAGCAGGCCGTCGACTTCGGAGATGCGCGCAATTGCCACCAGCGACGTCGGGAGATTCTCGAACGTAACCGCGCGCGACTTGCGCCTGCCCCAGGCCAACCAATCGAGCAATACGGCGAGGCCTGCGCTGTCGGCCCGCGTCACGCCCTTGCAGTCCACCACGAAACTCCTGGCGCCCGAACCCTCGAGCACCGATACGCCTAGCTGTCGTGCATCGCGCGCAGTCGCGAACGTGAGCTCGCCGGTCACGACGAGCCGACCGGCGGTCGGCTCGCTGATCGCGACCTGCGACTTTTGCCTGGGCTCCCCGTCCGTCATCAGGTCGATTTCACCTTGGCGGCTTTGACGCTGTTTGCCTTGGCCTCGAGGCGTTGAATGACGGCATCGAGTCCCTTCTGATCAACCTCGGCGCCGTAGTCTTCGCGGTAGCTCTTCACATAGCTGATGCCGTCGATGATCACGTCCCAGGCTTTCCATTCGCCGTTGATCTTGCGCACGCTGTAGTTGACCTGCACCTTGGTGCCGTTCGAACGCTTGATCTCGGTACGCACCGAGGCGCGGTCGGTGGTGGCGTCCACCTTCGTCGGCAATACGCGCATGCGATCCGCGGTGAAGTCGACCATCGCGTCGCCGTACTGATAAAGCAGCGAGTTGTAGAACGCTTCGACAAAACGCTTGCGCTGCTCGGTGGTGGCGTCGCGCCAGTGCTTCCCGAGCACGAGTTGCGCCGCGTACGGCGTATCGAAGTGCGGCAGCAGGGTATTTGCGACGAGTTCGTAGAGGCCCGTGGGATCCTTGCGGAACTCGGTACGCCGTGCGTCGATGCCCTTCAGCAAAGTGTTTGCGGAAGTTTCGATGAGCTGGGAAGGACCGCTCGCATCGACCGCCTTGGACTCAGGCGTCGGGGCCGGCTTGAGAGGATCGACCGCCGCATGTGCGCCGCCGCCTAACAAACCAGCAATGAACCCAGCCTGAACGATTCGCTTCAACGACAACATCATTTTTTCTCCTGCGCTGCCGGCGGATCGCTCTTCTGCTCGTCGGGCCCCTTGCTCGCCATATTGGCGAAGAACTTGTTTACCAGGGACTCGAGCACGATCGCCGACTGTGTGAACTCGATTTGACCGCCCTGTTTGAGGAAGGTTTCAGAGCCGCCCGGGCCGATTCCGATGTACTTGCCGCCGAGCAACCCTGCGGTCTGGATGCTGGCGTCGCTGTCTTCCGGGATCTCCGAGTACTGCTGTTCTATACGAAGAATGACCGCAGCCTTGTAGTCCTTTGGATCGAACTTGATCCCATCGACGCGACCGATGCGCACGCCCGCCATCGTGACCGGCGAACCGGCTTTCAGATCGCCGATGTTGTCGAACTTGGCGGTGACCGTGTATCCGCCGTCATCGCCGGCGAGTTTCAGCGAGGTGCCCGGCAGCTGCGTGGTCAGGAAGGCCAGTGCCGTGAATCCCAGCAGCACGAACGCGCCGGTGCCGATTTCGAGTGAGCGAGAATTTTTCATGGGTATTTGATCAGGACTTTGTTAGGAACGCGGCAGTCAGCAGGTAGTTGAGCAGCAGCACCATCACCGACGAGGTGACCACGGTGCGCGTCGTCGCGAGGCCCACGCCTTCGGGCGTCGGCTCGCATTGATAACCTTCGTACACGGCGATGAGGCTGCAGGCCACGCCGAACACCAGGCTCTTCACGATGCCTTCATTGACGTCACTCAGGTCGACGGCGCTCTGCGTCTGCGACCAGAACGCACCCACGTCGACCCCCATCTGCTGCACCCCGATCAGCTGCGCGCCGTACAGGCCGATCACGCTGAAGGTCGCGGCCAGCAACGGCATGGCGATGATGCCGCCGAGAAAGCGCGGCGCAATCACGTAGCGCAGAGGGTCCACCGCCATCATCTGCATGGCTGTCAGCTGATCGGTGCTCTTCATGAGCCCGATCTCCGACGTGAGCGAGGTACCGGCGCGGCCGGCGAACAGCAAGGCGGTCAGTACCGGCCCGAGCACCTTCAACATGCCGAGCGCCGCCAGCACGCCGAGCGAATCTTCGGAGCCGAAGCGCTGCAAGGTATCGAATCCAAGCAGGCCGAGCACCATGCCAACGAACAACCCGGACAGCATCACGATAACCAGCGAGCGAGCGCCGGCGTTGTAGATCTGCTTGACGATGAGCCCGGGCTTGCCGAGCGACGGAATCACGCGCGCGCACACCTGGCCCAGGAACAGCGTCATGGCGCCGAGGCGGCGCAACCAGGCGATCGGCAGTGAATCGCTGTGTTCGTTCAAGATATTTCCAGCAGCTGTGAAAAGTAGTCCGGCGCGGGATAGTGGAACGGCACCGGGCCGTCGGCGAGGCCGCCCATGAACTGCTTCACTTCGGCGAGCTCGCTGCCGTGCAATTCCTGCGGCGTGCCCGACGCCACGACCTTGCCACCCGACAGCAGGAAGCTGTCGTGCGCGATCGTCGACAATTCCTGCACGTCGTGCGACACGACAATGCTGGTGATACCGAGTGCCTCGTTCATCTGCTTGATCAAGCGGCAGATGACGCCCATCGAAATCGGGTCAAGTCCGACGAACGGCTCGTCGTAAATGAGAATGTCCGGATCCATGACGATCGCACGCGCCAGCGCCACGCGCCGCGTCATGCCACCGGAGAGTTCCGCCGGCATCAGCCGGGCCGCCCCTCGCAACCCCACCGCATGGAGCTTGGTCAACACCAGCTGACGCACCAGCGACTCGGGTAGTTTGGTGTGCGCGCGGAGCGGGAATGCGACGTTCTCGTACACGTCTTCGTCAGTGAGCAGCGCGCCGTTCTGGAACAGCATGCCCATGCGCTGACGCAGGGCGAACAAATCCCTGGTCGACAGTGTCGACACTTCGCGGCCCCAGACTTTCACACTGCCGCGCTCGGCAACCGATTGGCCGGTGATGAGCCGCAGCAGCGTGGTCTTGCCGGTGCCCGACGGCCCCATGAACGCGGTAATGCGGCCCGCGCGTGCCGTGACGTTCAGGCCGTCGAAAATCGTGCGTCCGCCAATGGCGTAGCGCACATCGCGGACCTCAATAACGGCATCGCCGGCTTGCGCCGGCGACCTTGAGTCCGGTGTCGAACCTGAATCGCTCAAGCGGCCTGTGCCTCTGGTACGGAGGCGCATCTGCCTTGGCTCGCGGCGCGGTGCGCGATCGTTTTGCCACCAATAATCACGTTGAGATTCAAAACCATGCCCTCGAGATGCTGTTTCGACGATCGGAGCGATCTGTTGTTCCTGACAAATCGCTTCGATTCATGCTCTATCCCCTCGAGGCAGCTGCCCGGAAGGCCGCGAAGGATAGCAAAAGGGGTCTGCCAACGGCTTTCTGCGCGATTGAATCCGTACTAAACTGGTCCCACTTAAACGGGCGGCCCAGCGGCCCACTTTAGGAAGAACCCAGATGCTTCGAATCGGCAAATTGACGGACTACGCGACGGTCATCCTCGCCACCCTGGCGGGCGACCGCGGCCGTACGCAGAACGCCGGGGCGCTGGCTGAACAGACCCATATCGCCGCCCCTACGGTGAGCAAGCTGCTGAAACAGCTGCAGCGCTCGGGCCTGGTCAAATCGACGCGCGGCACCCATGGTGGCTACCAGCTGGCGCGTTCGGCCGACGACATCAGCGCGGCCGCCATCCTCGACGCGCTCGAAGGACCCATCGCGCTGACGGACTGCTCGGTCGGCACCGGCCATTGCTGCCTCGAACAAAGCTGCCAGGTCGGACGCACGTGGCAGCGGCTCAATGTCGCCATCCGCAAGTCGCTGTCGGAGATTTCGCTGGCACAACTCGCTGGTCTCGATTCGCGCCCGACCGCCGTGCCGTTCGAACGCGAGCTCAAGCAATTCACGCGCGCCAAGGTGGCCCCGTGAGTACCGATCAAATCGATGCGTTGCTGGCGAAGTCCTACCGGCACGGCTTCGTCACCGACATCGATTCGGACACGCTCCCTCCCGGCCTCGATGAGGATGTCGTGCGCTTCATTTCGCGCAAGAAACGCGAGCCTGCGTTCATGACCGACTGGCGCCTCAAGGCTTACCGGCACTGGCTGACCATGCGCGAGCCGCACTGGGCGAAGTTGCGCGTGAATCCGATCGATTATCAGTCGATCTCGTATTTCTCCGCGCCGAAGCGCGATCCGAACGCGCCGAAGAGTCTCGAGGAAGTCGATCCCAAGCTGCTCGCCACCTACGAGAAGTTAGGGGTGCCGCTGCACGAGCGTGCGCGACTCGCGGGCGTCGCAGTGGATGCGGTGTTCGACAGCGTCTCGGTGGCCACCACATTCAAAGAGCGCCTCGCCGATGCCGGCGTGATCTTCTGCTCGTTCTCGGACGCCGTCCAGAACCACCCCGCCCTCATCGAGCAGTATCTCGGCAGCGTCGTGCCGCAGGGCGACAACTTCTTCGCCGCCTTGAATTCCGCGGTGTTCTCGGACGGCTCGTTCGTGTACGTGCCGAAGGGCGTGCGCTGCCCGATGGAGCTGTCGACCTACTTCCGCATCAACGCGAAGAACACCGGCCAGTTCGAACGCACGTTGATCATCGCCGCGCCCGGCTCGCACGTGAGCTATCTCGAAGGGTGCACGGCCCCCATGCGCGACGAGAACCAGTTGCACGCCGCGGTGGTCGAGCTCATCGCCGAGGACGATGCGCAGATCAAATATTCGACGGTGCAGAACTGGTACCCCGGCGATGAGAAAGGCGTCGGCGGCATCTACAACTTCGTCACCAAGCGCGGCGAGTGCCGCGGCCGCAACTCGAAAATCTCCTGGACACAGGTGGAAACCGGCTCGGCCATCACCTGGAAATACCCATCCTGCGTGCTGAAGGGCGAAAATTCGGTCGGCGAGTTTTATTCCGTGGCCACCACGAACAACTATCAGCAGGCCGATACCGGCACCAAGATGATCCACATCGGTGCCAACACGAAGAGCACCATTGTTTCGAAGGGCATCTCGGCCGGACATGGCCAGAACAGCTACCGCGGCCTGGTGAAGATCCTGCCGAGCGCGCATGGCGCGCGCAACTTCACGCAGTGCGATTCCCTGCTGATGGGCGGCAACTGCGGCGCGCACACCTTTCCCTATATCGAAACCCGCAACCCGTCTTCGATAGTCGAGCACGAGGCGTCGACGTCGAAGATCAGCGAGGACCAGCTGTTCTACTGCCTGCAGCGCGGCATCGACGAAGAAGATGCCGTCAACATGATCGTGAGCGGTTTCTGCAAGACCGTTCTCAAGGAACTACCGATGGAATTCGCCGTGGAGGCGCAGAACCTGTTGGCCGTGAGCCTGGAAGGTGCGGTCGGATGAGCGCCCTGCTGAAGATATCGAATCTCTCCGCCAAGGTCGGCGGGAAGAATGTGTTGCAGGGCGTGTCGCTCGAGCTCAAGGCGGGCGAAGTGCACGCCATCATGGGCCCCAACGGCTCGGGCAAGAGCACGTTGTCCTATGTGCTGGCGGGCAGACCGGGTTACGAGATCACGGGCGGCAGCGTCGAATTCATGGGCCGCGATCTGCTGACGATGGAACCGCAAGAGCGAGCGCGCGCCGGCCTGTTCCTCGGCTTCCAGTACCCGGTGGAAATTCCCGGCGTCAACAATGTCTATCTGCTGAAGGCCGCGGTAAACGCGAAGCGCAAGGTGGAAGGCAAACCCGAAGTCGACGCCTACGAATTCCTGCAGCTGGTACGCGGCAAGATGAAGCTCATGCAGATGGATGAGAGCTTCCTGTCGCGCGGCGTCAATGAAGGTTTCTCGGGCGGAGAGAAGAAGCGCAACGAGATCCTGCAGATGCTGGTGCTCGAGCCGGCGCTCGCCGTGCTCGACGAAACCGATTCCGGACTCGACATCGACGCGCTGAAAGTGGTCGCACGCGGCGTCAACAGCCTGCGCTCCGCCGAGCGCGGCGTGCTGCTGATCACTCACTACCAGCGCCTGCTCGACCATATCGTGCCCGACTACGTGCACGTGCTGGCGAACGGCAAGATCGCGAGATCCGGCGACAAGAGCCTGGCGCGCGAACTCGAACAGCGCGGCTACGACTGGGTGCTCGAGGTCGCGTGATGGGCGTCTCTGCCTCGATGGTGACGATGCCGACCAACCGCGACGAGAACTGGCGCTACGCCAACCTGCGTCCGCTCGCCAAAGCGAAAGCCGATGCGGTCGTCGCAGGTTTTGCGCCACGCACCGCGATTGCGCTGCCGCCCGTGCTGCCGGGCTACGAGCGTTGGGTGTTCGTCGACGGTCAGTTCGACGCCGCGCTGTCTGCGCGCACTCCCGACACCTGCGCCGCCCTGCTCGACGTGGGCGAGGCTGGCGACGCGTTTGCCGTCCTGCTCGATTCCGAGATCGCCACCGGTGGCATCGACTTCGCGCTGGCGCGGGTCAACGCCGGGCGTGGCTCGCGCGTGTTGCACATCGACGCCGCCGACGGCGCGCAGGCGCGCATCGAAATCACGTTCGTCGCCACCGCCGCGGCCGCGACCGGCACGTCGTATCCGCGCGTGCAGATACACGCCGGGCGCAACGCACACCTGCGGATCGTCGAGCGCCACATCAGCGCCGGCGCCGCCGATTCGTCCGTCAACGCGGCATTCGATCTCGCGCTGCGCGCGGATGCCGTCATCGATCATTGCCGTCTGCAGAACTGCGCCGACAATGCCAGCTGCTTCGACACCCTGCTCGCGCACGTCGGCGAGCGCGCCACGTATCGCTTCCGCACGGTGACGCTCGGCGGGCTGTCGTCGCGTTCGACCATTCTCGTGAAACTCGCGGGCCGCGCGGCGCGCTGCGATCTCACCGCCGCGAGCATCGCGAACGGCATCCAGACTCACGACGTCTACGCCGAAATCGAACACGCCGGCGCCGAGTCGGTCACGCGTGAGTTGTACCGCGGCATCGCCACCGACCGCGGCAAGCTCGGCTTCAACGGCATGATGAAGGTGAACGAAGCCGCGCAAGGCGCGGACTCGGAGCAGTCGTTGAAGACGCTGCTGACGGGTGCCGGCGCGGAAGCTGCCGTGCGGCCGCAGCTCGAGATTCACACGGATCGCGTGCGCGCGAAACACGGCGCTACGACCGGCAAGCTCGACGACCAGATGTTGTTCTACCTGTTGTCGCGCGGCATCGACCGGCGCACGGCACAGACGCTGTTGCAATGGGCCTTCATCGAAGATGCCGTGTCGCGCATCGAAGTCCCCGCGCTGCGCGCCGAAATCGAGGCGCTGATCGCAGTGCAGCTCAACGAGGTTTCCGCGCTCGACGGATTGTTAGGCAAGCCATGAACGCGAATCTCGCCGCGACGAATAGTTACGACCCGGAGCGCGTGTGGCGCGATTTTCCCATCCTGCGCCGCGAGGTGCACGGCAAGCCGCTGGTATACCTCGACAGCGCCGCCTCGTCGCAACGACCCGCGAGCGTGGTCGCGGCGGTCGATCGCTACGAGACCTATTCGCACGCCAACGTGCATCGCGGCGTGCACCAGCTGAGCCAGGAGGCCACCGATCTTTTCGAGAAAGCGCGCGAGAAAGTGCGCGGCTTCGTCAACGCAGCGTCGACGCGCGAAGTCATCTTCACGCGTGGCACCACGGAGTCGATCAACCTGGTGGCGCAGTCGTACGCGCGCAACCGGCTGCAGCGCGGCGATGAGATCCTGCTCACGGCACTCGAGCACCACGCGAACATCGTTCCCTGGCAGCTCGCGGCCGGGGAGACCGGCGCCGTGATCAAGGTCGTGCCGATGGACCGCCGCGGCGTCATCGACATCGACAATGTCAGCGCGCACATGAATGAGCGCACGCGCATCGTCGCCTGCGCGCACGTCTCGAATGCGCTGGGCACTGTCCTGCCGGTGCGCGAGATCGTGCAGCGCGCGCATGCGCGCGGCGCAGTGGTGCTCGTGGATGGCGCCCAGGCGGTGCCGCATCAACGCGTCGACCTGAAGGCGCTCGATTGCGACTTCTATGCCTTCTCGGCGCACAAGATGTATGGGCCCACCGGCATCGGCGTGCTGATCGGGCGCGAATCGCTGCTCGAAGCGATGCCTCCGTGGCAGGGCGGCGGCGACATGATCCTCACCGTGAGCTTCGAGAAAACCACCTACAACTCGCTGCCGTTCAAGTTCGAGGCCGGCACGCCCAACATCTCGGGCGCGGTGGGCATGGGCGCGGCGATCGACTACATCGGCTCGCTCGGCATCGACATGATTCACGCGCACGAACAACGGCTGCTGAAGATCGCCACGGAAAAGTTGCAGCGTGTGCCGGGGCTCACGATCATCGGCACCGCACCGGACAAGGCTGCCGTCATTTCCTTCACCGTCGAGGGCATCCATCCGCATGATCTCGGCACCATCCTCGACGCGGAAGGCGTTGCGGTGCGTACCGGGCACCACTGTGCGATGCCGGTGATGGAATTCTTCGACTTGCCCGCCACCGCGCGCGCTTCGTTCGCGTGCTATTCACGCGAGTCCGACATCGACGCGCTCGTCGCGGCCCTTGCGCAAGCCCGCGAGGTATTCGGCTGATGGACCTCAAGGATCTGTATCGCGAGGTGATCCTCGACCACAACAGGACACCGAGGTTGTTTGGCCGGCTCGATCCCGCGGATTCTTCCGCCGACGGCCACAACCCCTTGTGCGGCGATCGGCTGCACATCACGGTGAAACTCGATGGCGAGCGCCTGTCGGACCTGCGCTTCGATGGCAAAGGCTGCGCGATCTCCGTGGCTTCAGCTTCGCTCATGTGCGAGGCGGTCAAGGGCAGAAAACGTTCCGAGATCGCACACCTGTTCAGCGAAGTGCACAATGTGCTGACGCATCACGATGCGCCGATTCCGGACGACCTCGGCAAGCTGGCGGCGCTCTCCGGCGTGCGCGATTTCCCGGTGCGCGTGAAATGCGCCAGCCTCTGCT
Organism: Steroidobacteraceae bacterium; assembly: GCA_035286365.1. Lineage (GTDB taxonomy): Bacteria > Pseudomonadota > Gammaproteobacteria > Steroidobacterales > Steroidobacteraceae > CADEED01. The sequence continues at coordinate 10,315 of DATHJZ010000237.1, forward strand.
GGCACACCCTGAACGCGGCGCTCGAACGCAGCGCCACGCCCGTGAAGACCGAATAATGCGCACGCACGACAACGAACCGTTCGTCCTGCGCCGCGACGTGAAGGCCGTCATGGTGCCGGCGGGCATCGACATCGAACTCAAGTCGGGGCAGTCGGGCTTCATCACGCAGGCGCTCGGTGGCAGCTTCACGCTGTACATGGAAGGCAATCTGTTTCGGATGGCCGGCAGCGACGCAGATGCGATCGGCAAGGAAGTGGCGAAGACACCCGAGCTTCCGCCCAATTCGACCGAGGACGATGTACTCGCCCTCGCCTGGGATCAACTGCGCACCTGCTACGATCCCGAGATCCCCATCAATGTTGTCGACCTCGGACTCATCTACGAGTGCACGGTGAGCGCGCAGCCCGATGGCCGGCGACAGATCAACGTGCGGTTGACGCTCACCGCGCCGGGTTGCGGCATGGGCGATGTGCTGGTCCAGGACATAAGGCAGAAGCTCGAGATCATCCCGACGGTGGCCGCGGCCGACGTGGAACTGGTGTTCGACCCGCCGTGGAATCAATCGATGATGACCGAGGCGGCACGCCTGCAGACCGGGATGTTCTGATCACGCGATGTCCGACTGGACCGACATCGGGAGCACCGCCGACCTTGTGGCTTCACAACGCCTGGAAGGCGACGTCGACGGTTATCGCGTGCGCGTCGCGCGTGTTGGTGGCACGCTGTACGCCTTCGAAGACCGTTGCACGCATGACGACTCCCCCTTTGACGATGCGCCCATCGAGGACTCGCAGATCATCTGTCCGCGCCATGGCGCGCGTTTCTGCCTGCGCACCGGTGAGGCACTCTCCCCGCCTGCCTACGAGCCTCTGCGGATATTCGAGGTACGCGAAACCGGCGACCGGATCGAGGTGCGTGTTTGAGCACTGAGAAATCCAAGCGCCTCACGTTGATCCGCCATGCCAACGCCGAGCAGGACTCCGACGTGCGCGATTTCGAGCGGCCGCTCAGCCGCAAGGGCCAGGGCGAAGCCAGTGACATGGCACGGCGCTTCCAGGAGCGCGGGCTGGTTCCCGATCTGATCCTGTTGAGCGCAGCGGTGCGCACGCGCGAGACCGCGGACGCTTTCGCCAAGGTCCTGGGCGTCGCGCCGCGGCTGCTGCAGGCGGACGATTCGCTGTACCTCGCGGACGGCGACTACATCCTCGGCGCGATCCGCGCCGTCGGGCCGCGCGTCGCGCACCTGATGGTGATCGCCCACAACCCGGGAATCTCCGCCGCGGCGATTTCCCTGGCGCCCG
>DATHJZ010000238.1:0-2763 GCA_035286365.1 Steroidobacteraceae bacterium
AATCCTGTACCTTTGCGCCCGGCTTGTGATTCCTCGTCTTGTCCGTCCCTGGGCTTATACGTCTTTATCTGACGTTCGTTTGGCCAGAGTCAGTCACCTCAAGTTTCCGCAAACCACGTCGGCAGGGTTACGCCTGCTATCTACATTTTTCTGAGGATCTTCTCTTGACCAAACTCTATGTTGGAAATCTCCCCTTCAGCGCCACGGAAGATTCCGTGCGTGCCCTGTTCACCACTCACGGCACCGTCGAAAAGATTGCGCTCGTGAACGATCGCGACACGGGCCAGCCGCGCGGCTTCGGCTTCGTGGAAATGTCGAGCGCCGATGCGCAGCGCGCCATGCAGGCCCTCAACGGCCAGGACTTCGGCGGTCGCCCGCTGAAGGTTAACGAAGCGCAGGACAAACCCCGCGGCGGTGGCGGCGGCTACGGTCGTCGTTAATCGATAAGTTGCGATTGCGCGGGCGGGCAATTCGCCCGCCCGCGCTTATTTTGGAGAGACGAAAATGAAATTGAAAACGGTTGGACCCGAAGGCGCCCGTAATCTGCTGCGCGAAAAACAGCGCCGCAATCGCCTGATGTCGAAGGAGCTGCGCGTGCAGTTTCCGCAGCTGTCTTCAATTCGTCTCGATTTCGCGTTCAGCGACGAAACCTCGCAACCGCCGGCTTCTCAGTCGATCGTGCTGCATCCGCCCGCGCGCGCGTATTTCGTCTATCCGTGCCCGTACGCCAGCTGCAATGGCGAGTTCGATCTGGCCGCGCCGGTCGCGGACGTTGCCGAGCATGGGACTGAACGTACTGCCGGTCATACCCGCTGCAAGGGCGAGCGCGTGCGCGGCCGCCAGGGCAAGACGCCCTGCGATCTGCACATCCAGTATTCGATCGCGGTAGGCAAGCAGGCCTGACCGCCCGCGGAGTCGCAGCGCGATTCCACGACCCTTCCCACGCTGACTCCCACGGTCGCGCCCTAACGTGCGCGCCTGGATCTTTCTGGGAGTCAATCATGTTCAAGCGTCTGACCGTCTTTCTGTACGGCGTGGTCTGCTACGTCGTCTTCTTTGCCACCTTTCTCTACGCCATCGGCTTCATCGGCAATTTCGGCGTGCCGCGCACGCTCGATTCCGCGCCGGCGGCGGGCTTCGTGGCGAGCCTGCTGGTCGACCTGGGATTGCTCGCGTTGTTCGCGATCCAGCACAGCGTCATGGCGCGGCCCGCGTTCAAGCGTTGGTTCACGCGAGTGGTTCCCGAATCCGCCGAACGCAGCACCTACGTGCTCGCCTCGAGCCTCGCGCTGATCGCGATGTTCGCGCTGTGGCAGCCGCTCGGCGGCTCCGTGTGGGCGGTCGACGATGCCGCCGCGCGCGGTGCGATCTGGGGCGCGTTCGCGTTCGGGTGGCTGCTGGTGCTGGTGGCGACGTTCCTCATCAACCACTTCGACCTGTTCGGCCTGCGCCAGGTCTGGCTGCAGTTGTTAGGCCGGCCGTATACGCATCTCGCCTTCCGCACGCCGGGGCCGTACCGCTACGTGCGTCATCCGCTGTACGTGGGCTGGCTGTTCGTGTTCTGGTCGACGCCGACGATGACCGTGTCGCACCTGGTGTTCGCCATCGCCACGACCGCGTACATCCTGATCGCGATTCAATTCGAGGAACGCGATCTGGTCGCGCACCTCGGCAGCAAGTACAGCGAGTATCGCGAGCAGGTCCCGATGATCGTGCCGTTCACGCGCAAGCGGTTCGAAGATCGCGCGTTCATCCGGCGCTGAGCAAAGGCGGTCAGTTCCAACCGGCCTGCGCCCACAACCAGCGCTTCAGCACGCCAACTACATACAAGATGGCGTACAGGCCGAGGATGAAAGCCACGATCTGAAAACCGATGTGGCGGTAAAACCTGCGCCGCACGGGACCCAGATCCCAGTGCTCGAAGCCACTCTGCGCCTCGCCGGCGATGTCATCCTCATACGTGACACCGTTCAGCGAGGTCGCAAAGTCGAGCGGCAGATCGAATACGTAGTCGACGCCTTCGCTCTCGGCATCCGCCTGGGTTTGCTTTGCGAGCGCCGCTTGCCTGAGCGCTTCGAAATTTTCCGGGACGCATCCCGCCATCTTCAAGTGCGTGGTCTATTCGTCGCCGTCGTGGCGCACGGACCACGCGCGCGCTCCCGACGTCCATCCCTCGACGCGACTCGCGGTCACCGTTTCAACCAGCTCGACAAAGGTAAGCGGCGCTGCAGGTGACAGCGCGGCGAGACGCCGGCCGCTCAGGGCACCTGCCAGCACAGTGTTCGAAACCACAAGGAACCGGTCCTTGCCAAGTTGCCGTGCTGACACCTGGAAATCGTCGGCGCGACCGCTCTCGCCGGTGCGACTGACGCGGAGAGCGCGCGCGATGCCATCGGCGTCGCCGGACTCGACCACTATCCACGAGAGAGATCTGCCCATCCGAATGAAATTGGCCGCCCCTTCTTTGAATGAAGGGGCGGCTTTCTCTTTGTTACTCAGTCTTCGATCAGGAAGCTGCGCAGTTGCTCACTGCGGCTGGGATGACGCAGCTTGCGCAACGCCTTGGCTTCGATCTGACGAATGCGCTCGCGCGTCACGTCGAACTGTTTGCCGACTTCTTCCAGCGTGTGGTCGGTGTTCATGTCGATACCGAACCGCATACGAAGCACCTTGGCTTCACGCGGGGTCAGTTGCGCAAGTACCGAATGGGTGGTCTCGCGCAGGGACTCCATGGTCGCCTGGTCGATCGGGGATGCGACGGAG
>DATHJZ010000239.1:0-10718 GCA_035286365.1 Steroidobacteraceae bacterium
GGGCCGATTCGACGTGGTATGCCCTGTGCGCAGCGCCTGGGATCTGCACACGGCCTGGCCCGAAGCGGACCTGCGCATCGTCGGCGACGCCGGCCACGCAGCGTTCGAGCCCGGCATTGCGCGCGAGCTGGTCATGGCGACGGATCGCTTCGCGCGGCGCTGATTCTGTAAAACGCCGGGTGCTGCCGGCGCCTCAAGTGCCACAGCTTTCGGCCGATACACCTGCCAACGGGGTCTGCGCCTGCTCAACGCGGGTTCCGTCGGTCGAAAACGTCGGGTTGGTGGAGGCGGAAGTTCAACTTCCGAAACGACTCCTACTCTTTTCAGGCGGTAGCCGCTTCCATCTTCCCCGACTCCGCCTCCCTTTCCAGGGGGCCTCAATTCACCCGAAACCTGCCGATCGTCTTCTCGCCCGTCTCATCGGGCAGTAGTTCGAGCTCCATCGTCTCTTCGGCTTGATTCTCGCGGCCAAAGTTGCGGATCAGGTGCGCGGTCACGATTGTCGTGCCATTCGGATTGATCGAGTCAGCCGCATAAACGTTCACGCTGATGCGGTATTCGCCCGGAATCGCGCGGTGCAGCAAGTACTCTTCCGGCCCCAGCCCTTCCGTCATGTCGTTCGAGAGCCGGTTACATAGCCGGCGTCGGCCAGCGCTGCGCCCACGAAGCGATACTGCGACTTTTTCCCGCTCTCCCAGCCGCCGCCATACCAGAACACGATAATGGGCCGGTCCGCGGCATTCTTCGGCGTGTAGACATCCAGCCGCTGACGATCGTCTGCGCCATAGGCAAGGTCGGCGCGGCGTTCGAAATTGCCCGCAAGCGCGGGCAGGTTGGCGGCGGTAAAGGCGAAACCGCCGCAGGCCATGACGACAAATGCAGTGATTGCGACGACGATCGCGAGAATCAGCAATTTCATTGTTTGAGTTGGAATGTCGGCCTTTGGTGCTCATCTATTACGCCGTTTCGGCGTAGCCAGATGCATGCGTCGGCCGCGTCCTCGCCGAACCAGGCGCGCGCCGAGCCGAGACGGAACGTGTAGCCCCAGGCGTCCATGTCACGCAGCATTCGCTCACGCCCGAGCACGGGCAGTTCATCGGCGAGCAGGATCTGCAGGTAGCAGACCGCGCACTCTTCCGCGTCGTCACCGCCCGCGTCGCGATCGAGGCCGGCGCGCCGGTCGCCCGACATGCATATGTAGTGGCTGAGTTCGTGCAGCAGCGAATGCAGCGGCGTGTCGGCGCGGACGTAGAGTTCGTTGGCGAGGAGGCCCGCCTCGCTTTCACCCCAGTAGGAGCCTGGCAGCTCTTCGTTCGCAGCGCGAACCTGCAGCGTCACGCCGTAGCGCTGTGCGAGTGTGCGGATGGATTCGTGCGCGTCATTGCCGACGCGCACCACATCCGCGACGTCGGGCACCGCGTTCGCCATCGCGCTAGAGAGACGCCATCCGGCGCATCACCAGCGCTACCAGGTCGCGCGCCAGGGCTTCGCGCAGGATCTCCTGCTCGCGCTCCTTGGCCAGCAGCTGCGACTCCTCGAAGCTCAGGTCGCGGGTGGCGGTAATCTCTTCCTGGTCGATGAGCGTCTTGCCGCCCGCGGTGACCGAGAACTTCACGCGATAGGTGAGTTCGTACTCGGTGGGAATATTGCGCGCGGAGACCGAAAGGATGCGCTCGGTGAGCTCGTCCTCGTGAACGCTGACAGTGGCGCCCGAGGAACCCCGCGTGGGGATCACCTTGGATCCGGACGCGATCAATGCCTTGCGCAGATCCTGCACGAAATCGGTTTGCTCGTCCTTTGTATCGATGAACGTGTACGCGAACGCCTCGGGCATTGGTTGACGGCCCTGCAAGTGGAAGCCGCAACCTGCCAGGGTCGCCGCGACCAACAAACCTGCAAGGACTCGCTTCATATGACAATTCTCATACGACAATATTTACCAGCTTGCCCGGTACGTAGATAGCCTTCCTGATCGGCTTGCCATCGACGAACTTCTGCACGTTCGCGTCCTCGAGCGCCGCAGCGATCGCAATCTCCTGCGCCGCAGCGGCGGGAATGGTGACACGCGCACGCATCTTGCCATTCACCTGCACCGAGATCTCGATGGAATCCTGCACCAGCGCGTCGGGATCGGGCGCCCACCAGCTTTCCTCGGCCAGCGCGGTCGTATGACCCAGCTGCTGCCACAACTCGTGTGTGACGTGCGGAATCATCGGCGACAGGCACATGACCGCGATTTCCAGCGCCTCGTGCGCCACCACGCGCCCGGCCAGCGGCTTGCTGTCGTGCTTGCCGATCGCGTTGAGCAGTTCCATGACGGCTGCAACCGCGGTGTTGAAGCTGCGGCGACGGCCGATGTCGTCGCTGACCTTCGCGAGCGTCGCATGAGCGATGCGGCGCAGATCCTTCTGCGCGGCGTTCAATGTGGTCTTGTCGAACTGCGTCGTCGTGATCGCATCCGCCGGCGCGGGCGCGGTCACGTGGTCGTACACCGCCTTCCACAGGCGGCGGATGAAGCGGAACGAGCCCTGCACACCCTCTTCCGACCATTCCAGCGTCTGGTCGGGCGGCGCGGTGAACATCATGAACATACGCGCGGTGTCGGCACCGAACTGTTCCACCAGACTACTGGGATCGACACCGTTGTTCTTGGACTTGGACATCGTGCCCAGCCCGTCCCATTCCACCGGCTGATTGTCGGTGAGCAGGATCGCGCCGGTGCGTTTGTTATCCGCGTCCATCAAAACTTCGACGTCGGCCGGATTGTAGTACTCACGCCGGCCCGGAGCGGGTTCGCGGTAATAGATGTGATGCAGCACCATGCCCTGCGTCAGCAGGTTCTTGAACGGCTCGTCGATCTGCACGAGACCTAAGTCCCGCATCACCTTCGTCCAGAAGCGCGAATACAGCAGATGCAAAATCGCGTGTTCGATGCCGCCGATGTACTGGTCTACCTGCATCCAGTAGTTGGCGCGGCCGTCCACCATCGTCGGCGCGTCCGGGCACGCGAAGCGCAGGAAGTACCAGGACGAATCCACGAAGGTGTCCATCGTGTCCGTCTCGCGACGCGCGTCCGCGCTGCACTGCGGACATTTGCACTCGTAGAACGATGGGGTCTTGTTGAGCGGATTGCCAGAGCCGTCCGGCACCAGGCCCTCGGGCAACACGACCGGTAGTTGGTCGTCGGGTACCGGCACGACGCCGCACTTCGCGCAATGAATGAGCGGCACCGGGCAGCCCCAGTAGCGCTGCCGCGAAATACCCCAGTCGCGCAGGCGCCATTGAATCCGTTTGCGCCCGAGGTCTTTCTTCTCGAGCGCCGTGGCGATCGCATCGATCGCCGGCTGGAATTCCAGCCCGTCGAACTCACCCGAATTGATCGTGAGGCCGTGCTCGGTGAACGCGTCCTGCCACGGCGGATCGACGTTCGCATACTTGCCGGTCGCCGACTTGATCACTTGCACGATGGACAGCTGGTTCTTCAGCGCGAACTCGTAGTCGCGTGCGTCGTGCGCCGGTACGCCCATGACGGCACCTTCGCCGTAGGCCATCAGCACGTAGTTGGCCACCCACACTTCCACCGGCTTGCCCGTGAACGGATGGAGCACCGAGAAGCCGGTGCGCATGCCCTTTTTTTCCTGCGTCGCGATGTCGGCTTCCATCGTGCTGCCGCGTCGGCATTCATCGATAAAAGCCTGCAGCGCCGGATTGCGCGCGCCGGCGGCGGCGGCCAGCGGGTGTTCGGCAGCGATCGCCATGAATGTCACGCCAAACAAGGTGTCCGCGCGCGTGGTGAACACCTTGAGCGCGCCGGCGGCGCCCATCAGCGCCTGCGTGTTGGCCGAGTACGGGAACGAGATTTCGCAGCCTTCGGACTTGCCGATCCAGTTGGCCTGCATCGTCTTGACGCGCTCGGGCCAGTCGGGAAGTTTTTCGAGGTCGCCTAACAACTCGTCGGCATATTTCGTGATGCCGAGGTAATACATCGGGATTTCGCGTTTCTCGACGATCGCGCCGGTGCGCCAGCCGCGCCCGTCGATCACCTGCTCGTTGGCGAGCACGGTCTGATCCACCGGATCCCAGTTCACGACGCCGGTCTTGCGATACGCGATGCCCTTCTCGAGCATGCGCAGGAACAGCCACTGGTTCCAGCGGTAGTAAGACGGGTCGCAGGTCGCGATCTCGCGCGACCAGTCGAATGCGAAGCCCAGCGATTTCAGCTGCGCCTTCATGTACGCGATGTTGTCGCGCGTCCATTTCGCCGGCGGCACGCCATTCTTGATGGCGGCGTTTTCGGCCGGCAAACCGAACGCATCCCAGCCCATGGGCTGCAGCACGCTCTTGCCCTGCATCTTCGCGAAGCGGGTCAGCACGTCGCCGATCGTGTAGTTGCGCACGTGACCCATGTGCAGACGGCCCGACGGATAGGGGAACATCGACAGGCAATAGAACTTGTTGGCGTTGCCACCAGAGTTCGTGTCGACGTTCTCGCGCGCCTCGAATACGCGTTGTTCGTCCCAAAAGGTTTGCGCGGCGCGTTCGACGACGGCCGGCTCGTATCGTTCTTGCATCGGGAAAGTCTGGTTTTTCAGCGGCTTGCGAAGGCGGGCAAGAATACACGAGGTGCGGTCCCTACGTGAATGAAGCTGTGAATTCGCTGCAGCACGCACGCAGGCCACCCACATTCGTCATGCGTCCTGCGGTAATCCGTGAGGCTTCAATGATTTGAGCGGGCCGACCGGAATGCGCGAGATCCCCCGCACAAATGATTTCGCCGTTGATCCTGTTGCGCACCATCGCACAGCATGGCGCGCGCCCGATATTCCCCGCGGCGGACAGGAGACTGGATGAATCGTTCGATGCTTCGGCAGCTGAGTGCCCTCGTGCCGCTCGCGATGTCGTTCGCCGCCCTGCTGCTGGTGATCTACCAGCTGATCATCTCCGCGCATTCGTCAGGCGCGGAAGCAGACGCGGTGGCGAGCGTGTTCCAACTGCTGATCGTCGGACAGGCGCCCTTCGCCGCGTACTTCGCCGTCAAATGGATGCCGCGCGCGCCCGGCGACGCCATGCTGATTCTCGCGCTCCAGGCAGCCGCGGCCGTGGCCGCGCTCGCGCCGATGATGTTCTTCGGCCTGTAAGCGAGGCTTCAGTAGAACAAAGGGCGTCCGGAGTTGCCTCCGGACGCCCTTCATTGGAGCGTGTTCTACGAATCGATCAGCTGGCGCGAACCGCCACGTAGACCTGCGTGCCTTCGCGCTCGAGCAGCAGCGCCACGGTCTTGGGTCCTCCCCCGGCGGTGGCGTTTTTGAGCTCGGTCAGCGACTTCACCGGCTTGCCGTTGACGCCGAGGATGACGTCGCCCGGACGCACGCCGGCCTGCGCCGCGGGTCCCGTGACGTCTTCGACCAGTAGATAGCCCTCGGTCTCGGCGCTTTTGCGCTCATCGGCGCCAAGCGGCCGCACCGACAGGCCGAGCTTGTCGGCCTTGGCGGGCTCATCCACGTCGCGATTCGCAACCTTCTGCACTTCTTCCTGCAGCTCTTCGATCTTGACGTTGAGGTACTTCGAAGAACCGTCGCGCCACACTTCGAGCTTCGCGTCGTTACCCGGCTTGATCGACGAGATGACGCCCGGCAGCTGCGCGGAACGCTCGACGGGCTTACCGTCGACACTGAGGATCACGTCACCGGTCTTGACGCCCGCCTTCTGGGCCGGTCCGCCGGCGATGACCTGTCCAACCAGCGCACCGCGCGGACGGTCCAGAGCGAAGGCGTCGGCCATCTGCGCGTTCACTTCCTGGATCTGCACGCCGATGCGGCCGCGCGTCACCTTGCCGGTGCTCACGAGCTGCTGGCGCACGTTGTTAGCCAGGTCGATCGGGATGGCGAACGACAGACCCATGTAGCCGCCGCTGCGGCTATAGATCTGCGAATTGATGCCGACGACTTCGCCATTGAGATTGAACAGCGGTCCGCCGGAGTTGCCGGGGTTCACCGCGACATCGGTCTGGATGAATCCAACGAGATCTTCGCCGGGCATGGAACGGCCGGTGGCGCTGACGATGCCAGCGGTCACGCTGTTCTCGAACGTGAACGGCGAGCCGATCGCGAGCACCCATTCACCGGGGCGCAGCTTGGACGGATCGCCCAGTTTGACCACCGGCAACTGCTTGCCTTCGATCTTGAGCACCGCGACGTCGGTTTTCCTGTCGAAACCGATGACCTTCGCCGGGTATTCGCGCCGGTCGGTCATGCGCACCGTGACTTCGTCCGCATCTGCGACGACGTGCGCGTTGGTGAGGATGTAGCCGTCGGCGCTCACGATGAAGCCAGAGCCCTCACCCTGACGCGGCGGCGTTTCCAATCTGCGGCCGTTGCCGCCTTGCTGGCCGGGGTTCGGAATTCCGAAGCGGCGGAAGAATTCCTGGAAAGGATCGTCTGCCGCATCGTCGTCCGATTGCTGATTGCGCGCGACGACGTGCGCCTTTTCGACGACCGACACGTTCACGACGGCGGGTCCGACCTGCTCGACGAGCGTGGCGAAATCCGGCAGCGCGCGACCATTGAGCGTGCCGACGGGCTGCGGCGAAGACAGCGGTTGAGAAGCTGCGGCGACGGGCGACGGCTGTGTGTCTGCGGCCGCACCGGCCGCGACGGAAGATTGCGGGGAACAGGCGCCGACGGCAATGGCAACGACCGCGACCAACCCCAGGCGTCTCGCAACGAATAACGACATATCAGCGAACCCTCGGACTTGTGAAAACTGGAACGACTGCCGGATAGACCGGGACGATTTGGCGAAGTTCAGCAACGGGGCCGGCATGCGCTTCTCCTCACGCTGGTTTTCTGAGACGTCTCACATAAGCACTGGCGAAGCCTAAAACAAGGGCCAGGCTGATCACAGCCCAATTTCCGGTGCGCGCATAAGGCGTCAAACCGATACGGGGCTGCAACTCGCCGCGCATTACATTCGCTTCATATTCCGGGGCGCTCGTGAGTATTTCGCCACGGTGCCCGATGATGGCCGAAACGCCGTCATTGGCCGCCCGCACCATCGGACGGCCGGCCTCCATGGCGCGCATGCGACTGATTTGCAGATGCTGGTAGCGCGCGCTCGAGCGGCGGAACCAGGCGTCGTTGGTAACGTTTACCAGCAGCGTTGCGGTGCGCAACGCCGGCAACTGGGTAGACCCATAACCGTCTTCGTAGCACACGCTCGCCGCGATACGCTGTCCGGCCGCCTCGAGTGGCTCCTGCTCGGCCGCGCCGTGGTTGAAGTCCGAATACGGCAGCGCCATCAGCTTGAGCCAGCTGCGGATGAATCCGGGCACGGGGAAGAATTCCACGAACGGCACGAGATGATGCTTGTTGTGCCAGGCCACGCCGGGAGTGGATCTGTCCATGGCGAGGACCGAGTTGTAGTACTCCTCCTCGCCCGTCTTCGTGTTTTCCTCCGCGCGCAGCGCGCCCATGACGAGCGACGAACCGTGCGCGCTGGCCTCGGCATACACATCGCGGTAATAGGCGATGTGGTTGTTAGCCAGGTCGGGGATCGCGGACTCCGGCCAGACGATGAGTTTCGCGCCGTGTGCCTCGCGCGTGAGCTGCTGGTAGCGGTCGAGGGTCGATTGCAGGTTGTCTGCGATCCACTTCTCGTCCTGAGGGATCGCGCCCTGCACCACGGCCACCGTGATCGGGCGGCTGTAGGCGGAAGTCCACTCCATGTTGCGCAGCGCGAGCCCCGCGCTCCAGATCGCGACGACGATCAGGCCCGCGGCGATGCGCTCACGTTTCGTGCCTTCGAGCAGCGTCATCAACGAGCCCGCGATCAGCAACACCAACAGACCCAGGCCGTATTGGCCGATCACCGGCGACAGGCTCGCGAGCCACGTATCGGTCTGTGAATAGCCGAGCGCAAACCAGCCGAACCCCGTGAGGAACCAGCTGCGCCACCACTCGAGGAACAGCCACATCGTGGGGATGCCCACGAGCCAGCGCCACGCGCCGCGCTCGGGCAGGTACTTGGCGACCGCCCAGCCTAACAACGCGTGGTACGCGCCCATGACGGCGACGAGGCCGGCCATCAGCAGCAGCGCCAGCGGGATCGGCGCGTGCGCCACGATACGGATGCTGATGTACATCCAGTAGGTGCCGAGCGCAAACGTGCCCGCGTTGAACCAGAAACCGAGCACGGCCGCGCGGCGTGGCGTCGCGCCCTGCCACAGCCACATGAGAACCGCGGGCATCAGGAAGGCCAGCGGCCACCAGGCAAGCGGCGCAAACGACAGGGTCAGCAGCATGCCCGCGACGAGCGCGACGGCGCTGCCGACGAAGCGGCGCTCAATGATTTGGCGCAGGTTCACTCGTCTTCAGTCTTCTATTTTCAGTCTTCCAGGAGGGGCCGGTCTTCGGGCGGCACGATGTCGCGCGGCGCGGTGAGCCGCAGGGAATCGATGCGTCGCCGATCGAAGCGCAGGACCTTGAGCTCGCAATCCGCGAGCTGCAGGGTCTCGCCGCGGCGCGGCAGGCGACCTAACTGTTTCATCGCGAGGCCCGCGACGGTGTCGAATTCATCGTCCGACAAATCGGTCTGGAAGTATTCGTTGAACTCGTCGATCGGTGTCTGGCCGCGCACGATGTACTGGCGCTCGCCGTCCTTGCGGATGTTCACGTCTTCATCGATGTCGTGCTCGTCGTCGATGTCGCCGACGATCTGCTCGATGACATCCTCGATGGTCACGAGGCCGGCCACGCCGCCGTATTCGTCGGCGACGATGGCCATGTGCACGCGCGAGCGGCGAAATTCGCGCAGCAGCACGTTGAGGCGCTTGGATTCGGGCACGAACACCGTCGGGCGCATGAATTCCTTGATATCGAACGGCGCGTCTTCGGACGCCACCGCCAGGCGCAACAGATCCTTCGCCAGCAGGATGCCCACGATCTTCTCGCGGTCTTCGTCCATCACCGGGAAACGCGAGTGACCGCTTTCGACCACCGTCTTCAACAGGACTTCGGATTCGTCATCGCGATTGAGCACGGTCATCTGCGCACGCGGCACCATGATGTCGCGCACCTGGATGTCGGCGACGCCGAGCACTCCTTCGAGCATGGCGAGTGCGTCACCCTCGACGATCCCGCGCTCGGCGGCATCGCGCAGGTAGGCGATCACCTCGCCGCGGTCCTGCGCCTCGCCCGCGATCTTGCGCGACAGCTTGCGCAGCCATTTGCCGCTGGCGCCGATGTCCTTCTCGTTGTCTTTCTCTTTTTCTCTGGCGCTCATGTGTAGGGATTCCCGAAACCGAAACTCTTGAGCACGGCGATTTCGCGCCGCTCCATACGCAGGCGCTCGCTGCGCCCGACCTCATGGTCGTAACCCGCCAGGTGCAGCGCACCGTGCATGACCATGTGCGCCCAGTGCGCTTCCAGTTTCTTGCCGTCGCGCAGCGCTTCGCGGCGCACGACGTCGGCGCAGATCACCAGATCGCCGAGCGGCAGCCGATAATCGAGCGGCATGCCGCGACGACTCTGCGCAGGCGCGGGAAACGACAGCACATTGGTGGACTGGTCCTTGCCGCGCCACAGTTTGTTCAATGTGCGGCTTTCGCGCTCCGCCACCACGCGTACCGTAATCTCGCGGCGCGCACCGCGCCGGCCCAACGCGCGTGCTGCCCAACTACTCATGCGCACCCGCGACGGTGACCAGGCGCGTGTTCCCCGGCTGAGGGACAGCGCGAGCCCGCTCGAGCTCATGACTGATCGGGTGGCGTGTGCGCTTCATACGCCTTGACGATGCGCTGCACGAGCGGGTGACGCACCACGTCGGCAGCTTCGAAGAATGTGAACGCCACGCCGTCGGTCTCGTGCAGGATCTTGACCACGTGTTTCAGGCCGGACATTTTGCCGGCCGGCAGATCGGTCTGCGTGACGTCTCCCGTCACCACGGCGCGCGAGCCGAAACCGATGCGCGTCAGGAACATCTTCATCTGCTCGGGCGTGGTGTTTTGGGCCTCGTCGAGAATGATGAAGGAATCGTTGAGCGAGCGGCCGCGCATGAACGCCAGCGGTGCGACTTCGATGACGTTGCGTTCGATGAAGCGCGCGACGCGGTCGAAGCCCAGCATCTCGTAGAGCGCGTCGTACATCGGGCGCAGATACGGATCGATTTTCTGCGAGAGATCGCCCGGCAGGAATCCGAGCCGCTCGCCCGCCTCGACCGCCGGCCTGACCAGGATGATGCGGCGGATCTTGTCCGCCTGCAGCGCTTCGACCGCGCAGGCCACGGCGAGGTAAGTCTTGCCGGTGCCCGCGGGGCCGATACCGAAGGAAAGATCCTTGGTGCGGATGTGCGCGATGTAGTCGCGCTGGTTGCGGCCGCGCGCCCGAATCGTGCCGCGCGCGACGCGCACCGCATCGCCGGCCACCGGTTCGTCGAGCAGCGCGCCAGGCATGTCGCGCGAATCGCGCAGCGCCAGGTGCACACGCTCGAGAGAGATCTCTTCCTTGCCGGTCGCTTCGAACAGGTCGCGCAGCAGGTCTTCGGCGGCGTGCGCACGCTGACCCGCGACGCGGAAGCTCGCCCCGCGGCGCTTCACCGACACGGACATGCGGTCTTCGATGAGTTTGAGATTTTCGTCGAGCGGGCCGCACAGGTTCGAGAGCCGCGCGTTGTCGGGCGGCACGAGATCGAATTCACGGGCGGGTTCTACTGGGGCCGGTGTC
>DATHJZ010000240.1:0-36199 GCA_035286365.1 Steroidobacteraceae bacterium
GACCAAGCTCGCGCTGGCCGGCGGCACCGGCGTCGGTGGCGACACCGTGGCCGTGGGTTCGGCCGATGGCCAGGTAGTCGCACTCGCGGCGGCCAACGGCGCCGAGCGCTGGCGCGCCGACGTGAAGGGCGAAGTCCTCTCGTCTCCCGCCGTCTCCGCGACCGAAGTCGTGGTGCGCACGGTGGATGGCAAGCTGCGCGCGCTGGCACTGGCCGACGGCAAGGAAGTCTGGTCGACCGAGCAGCAGATTCCGCGCCTCACGCTGCGCGGCGTCGCCGCACCCGTCGTGGCGCGCGATATCGCGATCTCCGGATTCGACAACGGTCGCGTGCTGGCCGTGAGCTTGAACGACGGTGCGACTGTCTGGGATTCGCCCGTGTCGCCCGCACATGGCCGCACCGAGCTCGAGCGCCTCAACGACATCGACGCCGCGGTGAAGGTCGCCGGAGACGATGTGTTCGTGTCGGGCTTTCAGGGCCGCGCGGCGATGCTGGCGCTCGATTCGGGCCAGATCTGGTGGACGCGCGATCTGTCGAGCTATCGCGGCGTCGACGTCGATGACGACCAGATGTACCTGTCGACCTCGGGCGGCGAAGTCGTGGCGCTCAAGCGCCGCACCGGCGTCGAGGTCTGGCGCAACGATCTGCTCAAGCGCCGCTCGCTGTCGGCGCCGGCCGTCGCGGGCGAGTTCGTCGCGGTGGCCGATCTCGAAGGCTATGTGCACTGGTTCGATCGCACCACCGGCACGCTCGCCGGTCGCATCAAGACCGGCGGCGACCGCGTGACCAACGCGCCGCTCTCGGTGAACGGCATCGTCTACGTGATCAGCGACCAGGGCGATGTCGTGGCGCTGCACGGCCTGCCGGTGGCGGCGCGCGCCGCCAAGGCTTCGAAGCAGGCCCCGGCGCCAGTGCCGGAACCGGCCGCGCCCGCGGCACCCGCCAGCGAGGCGGATGGCCCGACGCGTGCGCCGGGTGGCTGACGCCAGCGCCGTCCCCGTCGACTAGAAAACCCCATGCTGCCGGTCATCGCGATCGTCGGGCGGCCGAACGTCGGCAAGTCCACGCTGTTCAACACGCTCACGCAGACGCGTGACGCCATCGTGGCCGACGTGCCCGGTGTCACGCGCGACCGGCAATACGGCTACGGGAAGTTGGGCCCGGTTCAGTACGTGTGCATCGACACCGGCGGGCTGGTCGAGAACCCGATCGGCATGGACGCGCTCATGCGCATCCAGACCGAACACGCCATCAAGGAAGCCGACCGGCTGATCTTCGTCGCCGACGCGCGCGACGGTCTCACACCGCAGGACATGTTCTTCGCCAACGAACTGCGCCGTGCGGGCAAGCCGGTGTTTCTCGCGGTCAACAAGGCCGAGGGCCTCGAAGCCGGCATTGCCGGCGCGGATTTTCACAGCATTGGCCTCGGCGAGCCGCATGCGATTGCAGCGACGCACGGATTCGGCTGCGAAGATCTCATGGACACTGTACTGGCGGGTTTTCCGAACGTCCCGCCGGGCGAGCAGAACGAAGACGGCCGCATTCGCATCGCGGTGATCGGCCGGCCCAACGTCGGCAAGTCGACGCTGATCAATCGCCTCATCGGCGATGAGCGGCTGATCACCAGTGAAGTCGCCGGCACCACGCGCGACAGCATTCTCGTGCCGTTCGAACGCGATGGCCGCGAATTCACGCTGATCGATACCGCAGGCGTGCGGCGCCGCGCGAAGATCGACGACGAGGTGGAAATCCTCTCGGTGTCGAAGACATTGCAGGCCATCGCCGAAGCGCACGTCGTCACCATGGTCGTCGACGCGCAGGATTCGATCGGCGAGCAGGACGCGAGCGTGCTGGGTGTCGCGCTGTCGCGCGGCCGCGCGCTGATTCTCGCCGTCAACAAGTGGGACAACATCCCGGTCGAGCAGCGCGATGAAATCCGTCGTCTGCTCACGCTCAAGATCGATTTCGTGCCATGGGCACCGATGCATTTCGTGAGCGCGCGGCACGGCACCGCCGTCGGCGACCTGGTCGCCTCCATGATCCGCGCCTACGACGCCGCGATGCGGCAGATGAAGACGCCTCAACTCACCAAGGCCATGGAAAGGGCGATGACGCGGCACCAGCCACCCATCGTGCGCGGTCGCCGCATCCGGCTGCGCTACGCGCACCAGGGTGGAAAAAATCCGCCGCGCATCGTGGTGCACGGCAGCCAGGCGGCGCATGTGCCGGAGTCCTACAAGCGTTATCTCGCGAACATGTTCCGCGACGAGTTCGACCTGTTCGCGACCCCGGTCGCGGTGGAATTTCGCAGCGACGTCAATCCGTTTCTGAAGGACAAGCCCAAGGAAAAGCGCGGGCTCAAGACTTCGCAGAAGGAGCGGCGCGAACGCCGCATCACGAAGGATCGCGCCAAGCGTCCGCCGAAGAAGGGCAGCGGCGGCCAAACGCGCGGCGCGCCCCGCGGCCGCTCCAAGAAGAAGTAGGCAACTTCTTTGTCTCACGGACGACGTCGCTTCGACGTCGTTTTCCGATGTGGCCGTCAGGTCTGAGTAGATAGCGCTTACATTCGTGGCGCACGCGCGCGCGAATACTCTTCTCGTCCGCAAAGCGCAAGCGACGCCATCTGGCGACGCGGAATGCCGACAGCGCCAATCCCTTCTTGAAATGTTCTTCGCACGCGCCTAGTTTCGGCGGGAAGCGCAGGTCGACCAAGGATGGCTTTCGCGACCCGGGGACGATTTCCAGCAGAAGTTGGTGAAGCAGGGATGCTTTCTTTGCGCGGTTCTCGCGCCGGACGAATCTCGTCCGGGTCTTCCTCCCGCTGACCTGTGCCGGAACTCCCCAGCCAGACAGACTGCAAGGGAGATTTATGACTCGTCTAACTACAATGGGAGGCGCGGGCCTCCGTTTCATCGCGATCGGATTGTTGTTGTGCGCGGCCGCGGCGGCGCAGGGCGCGGATGCGGGCTGGACCGATCGCATCATCGTCAAATACCGGGCCGTGCCCGAATCGGCGGCGGCGCAGGCCACGCAGGCGCGCGGCGCGGAACTCGTGGCGCAACGCTTCGGTGTCGTCATGAGCCGGGTGCGCACCACGGCGCTGGGTTCGCAGGTACTGAAGGCGGACCGTCGCCTGTCGCTCGATGAGGCCACGCGCATCGCGCAGGACATCGCCGCCAGCGATCCGAACGTCGAGTACGCCGAGCCCGATCGCATCATGCGCCACACGCTGACGCCGAACGATCCGCGCTACAACGAGCAGTGGCATTACTTCGAAGCCACTGGCGGCCTCAACCTGCCCACGGCTTGGGACAAGTCGACGGGCAGCGGCGTCGTCGTCGCGGTGGTCGACACGGGATACCGGCCGCATGCCGATCTCGCGGCAAACATCCTGCCGGGCTACGACTTCATTTCCGATACCTTCGTCGCGAATGACGGCAATGGCCGCGACAGCGACGCCAGCGATCCGGGCGACTGGATCGATGCAGGCGAATGCGGTCCGGGCGATCCGGCCGCCTTCGAATCGAGCAGCTGGCACGGCACGCACGTGGCCGGCACGATCGCCGCCCGCACCAACAACTCGGTCGGCGTCGCGGGCATCGCGTTCAACGCGCGAGTCGTGCCGGCGCGCGTGCTCGGCAAGTGCGGTGGCTTCACGTCCGACATCGCCGACGCGATCGTCTGGACATCGGGCGGCACTGTCTCCGGTGTTCCCGCCAATGCGAATCCTGCCAGGGTGATCAACATTTCTCTGGGTGGCGGTGGCTCGTGCGGCACGACCACGCAGAACGCCATCAACTCGGCGATCTCGCGCGGTACTTCGGTGATCGTCGCGGCCGGCAACAGCAATGCCAACGCGTCGAACTTTTCACCGGCCAATTGTTCGGGCGTGGTGACGGTCGCGGCGACGGGCCGCAACGGCGGCAAGGCGTCCTATTCGAATTTCGGCGCGAATGTCGAAGTGGCGGCGCCCGGTGGCAGCGGCGGCGTCAACAGCATTCTGTCGACCTTGAACGCGGGTTCGACGACGCCGGGCGCGGACAGCTACGCGCTGTACAACGGCACGTCGATGGCGACTCCGCACGTCGTGGGCGTGGTGGCGTTGATGTTGTCGGTGAAGTCGACGCTGACGCCCGCACAGGTCACGTCCATCCTGCAGAGCACGGCGCGGCCCTTCCCGGCCACCTGTTCGCAGTGCGGATCGGGCATCGTCAACGCCAATGCCGCGGTCGATGCGGCGCTCGGCGGCACCACTCCGCCGCCGACTGGAACGACGATCAGCGAAATCGAGCCTGACAACACACGCACCTCGGCGCAGGCCATCGCGGCGCCTAACACCACCGTGAACGGCGCGATGGCGAACCGTACGGACACCGACTACTACCGCGTGTCGCTGCCGGCCGGCAGGACGCTGACCTCGGTGCTCGCGCCGAATGGCAGCTCGGACTACGACCTGTTCGTCTACAACAGCAACGGGTCGCTGCTCGCGAGCAGCGAACGCGGCACGGGTCTGACGGACACGGTAGTTGTGACCAACACCGGCACGGGTGCGGTGACGCGCTATGTGCGGGTGGTGTTCTGGAGCGGCGGCGCGGGCGCGACCAATGGACGGTACACGCTCAACGTGAATTGGTGATGTAGCAAGGAAGCGTAGCGGGGACGGTCCCTGATTTCCGAAGACGGAAATTGGGGAAGGTCCCTGACTTACTGAGGGGTTTTCTTTTTCGCAGGCGTCTGCGCAAGGAACAGCGCCGGATCCACCATCGCGCCATTCAATGACACGCCCCAGTGCAGATGCGGGCCGGTGACGCGGCCAGTCGCGCCGACATCACCCAACACTTCGCCCTGCTTCAATCGCTGGCCGACTTCAACGCGGATCTTCGAGAGGTGGCAGTACATCGTCACCAATCCCTGCCCGTGATCGATGAGGACGTCGTTGCCATTGAAAAAATAATTGCCGACGTCGACCACCTTGCCCGCGAGCGGCGCCTTGATGGGCGTGCCGGTGGGCGCCGCGATATCCATGCCGCTGTGCGGCTTGCGCGACTCGCCGTTGAACATGCGGCGCAAGCCGAACGAACTCGAGCGCCGGCCGGGCACGGGTGCCGCGAGACGCAGCGTGGCCGGCGCATCGGAGCTGAAGGCATCGAGTGCGGCGCGCACCTTTTCGGATTCGCGTGCCACACGAGCTTCGTCTTCCGGCGAGAGGTTGACCTGGCCGGGCGGCACCTTGAGCTGCTGTACCGCGTATTCCTTGGGCACAACTTTGAACGGCAACTGGCGCGGATCCATGCCCGGTTGCTGCACGCTCACGCGGTATTCGCCGGGCACCGTATCGAGCGAGATGCCGACGATTGCGAGCCAGGAATCGACCGCGCGCGCCACCAGGACCGGTTTGCCCTCGTAGGTGACTACGGGGCGCTCATCGACGCCGCCCGCCAGTTTGAACGTGACTACGCCGCCGGGGACGGCCGCGACGCGCGGGGCGATGAATGCGCCGGCGAAGGTCGGAGCGGTGGAGACACAGACGAACAACAGCGCGCGGCCAAGGAAGTTAGTCATCCTGTGCCTCGGTGGATTTCGTCACGGTTGCCCTCAATCGGCCGCGCGCCAGCCGCGCCTCGATCTCGGTGCCCGCGGGGGCCTGCGCTGCGTCGCGCAGCAAGGTGCCGTCTGCGACCCGGCTAACCACCGAGAAACCGCGGCCGAGCGTTGCGAGCGGGCTGACCGCATCGAGCGTGCGGGAAGCGAGCGCGAGCCGCTGTTCCAGGGCGGTGAGAGTGCCGGTGAACGAAGTCGTGAGCCTTTGGCGCAACGTCGCCGCGTGCGCGCACAGCACTTCCAGGCGATGACGCGGATTCTCGCGCCACAACCGCGTGCTGAGATTTTCGAGTCGCTGCTGCCGGCCGAGCAGCCCGGCGCGCAATCCGAGCCGCAGTCGCTGTTCGAGATCGTCCAGCCGTTGTGCGTGTTGCGCGAGCTTCGCGCCGGGATGCGAGATCTGCAGCCGCTGCGCGTATGTCGCGAGCGCAACTGCGCGCGTGCGCAGGTAGCGTCCCATCGCGCCGCCGAAGCGCGTCTCGAACAGCGTCAGCGATTCGAGCCAGGTGGATTTGTCGGGCACGGCGGCCAACGCGGCGGCCGACGGCGTCGGCGCGCGCAGGTCTGCGACGAAGTCCGCAATCGTGACGTCGACTTCGTGGCCCACGCCCGAGATGGTCGGTATGCGGCAGGCGGCGATGGCGCGCGCCACGCGCTCGTCGTTGAAACACCAGAGATCCTCGAGCGAGCCACCGCCGCGCGCGACGATCAGCACGTCGCATTCGGCGCGGCGCGAAGCGGTCTCGATAGCGCGCACGATTTCCGGCACCGCCGCGGCACCCTGCACGGGAGTGGGATAGATCAGCACCGACGCTGCAGCAAAACGCGCGCGCAGCACTCTCAGTATGTCGTGCACCGCGGCCCCGGTGGGCGAGGTGACGATGCCGATGCGGCGGGGTACCGCCGGCAACGGCCGCTTGCGTTCGGCGGCAAACAACCCTTCCGCGGCCAGCCTGGCTTTCAGCTTTTCAAATTCGCGCTTGAGCGCGCCCTCACCGGCCTCTTCGAGGTGCTCGACCAGCAGCTGGTACTCACCGCGCGGCTCGTACAGGCCGACGCGCGCCCGGACCAGCACCGCCATGCCGTCCTTGGGACGGAATTTCACCAGCTGATTTTTCTGTCGCCACATGGCGCAGCGCACCTGGGCGGTAGCGTCCTTGAGCGAGAAATACCAGTGGCCAGAGGCGGGTGCGGCGAAGTTCGAAAGTTCCCCTTCGAGCCACAGGAGCGGCAGGCCCGACTCCAGCAGCAGGCGCACTTCTTTATTGAGGCGGGAAACGCTGTAGACGTCGCGCTCGGCGCGCGCAGGTGGGGCGGTGCGTGGTGGGTCGGGTGGGAAGAGGGGGAAGTTCACCGGGGAAGTGTATTGAAAATGTCGGGGAAATGAGGGGCAAAGAGCCCTTCGCTCGAACTGGCGTGGAGTGGGGACAGGCACCGATTTGCGGACGCAAATCGGAGCCAGTCCCCACCGGTTTACCGACCGCATCGACCTGCGTACAATCCCACATCGTTCGCTACCCCCCGAACAAACCCCATGCGAATTCTTGAAGAAGCGTTGACCTTCGACGACGTTCTTTTAGTCCCGGCTTACTCGGAAATCCTCCCGCGCGAAGTCGACCTCGGTACGCGCCTCACGCGCGACATCCGCCTCAATCTCCCGCTCGTGTCCGCCGCCATGGACACCGTCACCGAAGCGCGCCTCGCCATCACCATGGCGCAGGAAGGCGGCATCGGCATCGTCCACAAGAGCATGACGATCGAGGGCCAGGCCGCCGAAGTGGCGCGCGTCAAGAAATTCGAGAGCGGCGTGATCCGCGATCCGATCACGGTCGCACCGGACATGACGATCCGCCAGGTCATCGAACTAACCAGATCGAAGGGCATCTCCGGCGTGCCGGTGGTGCAAGGCTCCAAGGTCGTGGGCATCGTCACGCATCGCGACCTGCGCTTCGAAGTGAAACTCGACGCGCCGGTATCGACGGTCATGACTCCAAAGGAGCGCCTGGTCACGGTGCGCGAGAACGCGCCCAAGGACGAAGTGCTGCTGCTGTTGCACAAGCACCGCATCGAAAAGGTGCTGGTGGTGAACAGCGACCAGGAACTGCGCGGCATGATCACCGTGAAGGATTTCCAGAAAGCCACCGAGTTCCCGCGCGCCTGCAAGGATCCTTCGGGCCGCCTGCGAGTGGGCGCAGCCGTGGGCACGGCGCACGACACCCTCGAACGCGTGGCGGCGCTGCGCGAAGCGGGTGTCGACGTTGTGGTCGTCGACACGGCCCATGGCCATTCCAAAGGCGTGCTCGACATGATCGCGCGCATCAAGGCGAAGTGGGGCGATCTGCAGGTGATCGGCGGCAACGTTGCGACCAGCGACGCGGCGCGCGATCTCGTCAAGGCCGGCGTCGACGGCATCAAGGTCGGCATCGGCCCCGGCTCCATCTGCACCACGCGTATCGTTGCCGGCGTCGGTGTTCCGCAAATCTCCGCGGTGTCCAACGTCGCCGCGGCGGTTGAGAACAAGGTGCCCGTCATCGCCGACGGCGGCATCCGTTTCAGCGGCGACATTGCCAAGGCCATTGTCGCGGGCGCCGACTGCGTGATGATCGGCGGACTTTTTGCCGGTACCGAGGAATCACCCGGCGATGTCGAGCTCTACCAGGGCGCCTCGTACAAGGCGTACCGCGGCATGGGGTCGCTCGGCGCCATGGCCGAACGCCACGGCTCGGCCGATCGCTATTTCCAGGACACCGCGGCGGAGCTCGAGAAGCTCGTGCCCGAAGGCGTCGAGGGCCGCGTCCCCTATAAAGGAAGCCTGGTGTCGATCATTCATCAGCTGGCCGGCGGCCTGCGCGCCGCGATGGGCTACACCGGCAGTACCAGCATCGACGCCATGCGCAAGAACCCGCAGTTCGTGCGCATTACGGGGGCCGGCATGCGCGAGAGCCACGTGCACGACGTGCAGATCACCAAGGAAGCGCCTAACTATCGTGTGTCTTGATGGTGTTTCCTGAAGTTACGAGGTAAGCCATGACGAGTGCGGCGATGAGTTCAACGAGTCAGCAGACTGACATCCACTCCGCGCGCGTCCTGATCCTCGACTTCGGCGCCCAATACACCCAGCTCATCGCCCGCCGCGTGCGCGAGCTCGGCGTCTACTGCGAAATCCTCCCCTGGGACGTCAGCAACGACGACGTCCGCAAATGGAAGCCGAAGGGCATCATCCTCTCCGGTGGGCCCGAATCCGTCACCGACCAGGAGCCGCCGCGCTCGCCGCAGGTGGTATTCGAGCTCGGCGTGCCCGTGCTCGGCATCTGCTATGGCATGCAGACCATGGCGCAGCAGCTCGGCGGC
The DNA here is from genome assembly GCA_035286365.1 of Steroidobacteraceae bacterium. Classification (GTDB taxonomy): domain Bacteria; phylum Pseudomonadota; class Gammaproteobacteria; order Steroidobacterales; family Steroidobacteraceae; genus CADEED01. Next base: position 8,952 of record DATHJZ010000240.1, read on the forward strand.
AAGGTGCTGCCGAGCAATCACCGCGAGTTCGGCTATGCCGAGGTCACGGCCACCGCACCTAACAAACTATTCGACGGCCTGTTCGATCGCAAAGATGGAGCTGGCAAGGCGGTGTTCGACGTCTGGATGAGTCACGGCGACCGCGTTGAGGCACTGCCACCGGGTTTCACCGCGGTGGCGCACAGCGCCAACGCGCCGCTGGCCGCGATGGTGGACGAATCCCGCAGGTTCTATGCCGTGCAATTCCATCCCGAAGTTACCCACACGCTGCAGGGCGCGAATCTGCTCGAGCGCTTCGTGCGCGAGATCTGCGGCTGCGAACCGCTGTGGAGCGTCGGCAACATCATCGACGACGCCATCTCACGCGTTAGAGCGCAGGTGGGCAAGGGCAAAGTGCTGCTGGGCCTTTCCGGTGGCGTGGATTCTTCCGTGGTCGCGGCGCTGCTGCACAAGGCGATCGGCGATCAGTTGACCTGTGTGTTCGTGGATCACGGCCTGATGCGCCTCAACGAAGGCGATCAGGTCATGAAGATCTTCGCCGACAACCTCGGAGTGAAAGTCATTCGCGTCGATGCCGAGGCACGTTTCCTCGACGCGTTGCGCGGCGAGAACGACCCCGAGAAGAAGCGCAAGATCATCGGTGGACTGTTCGTGAAGGTGTTCGACGAGGAGGCCAACAAGCTCACCGGTGTGGACTGGCTGGCGCAGGGCACTATCTACCCGGACGTCATCGAATCCGCCGGCAGCAAGACCGGCAAGGCGCACGTGATCAAGTCGCACCACAACGTGGGCGGCCTGCCGGCGAACATGCGCATGAAGCTGGTCGAGCCGCTGCGCGAATTGTTCAAGGACGAGGTGCGCAGGCTCGGCGTGGAACTCGGCCTGCCGCGCGAGATGGTCTACCGTCATCCGTTCCCGGGCCCGGGACTCGGCGTGCGCATCCTCGGCGAAGTGCGCAAGGACTACGCGGACCTGTTGCGCCAGGCCGACGCCATCTTCATCGAAGAGCTGCGCCGTCACGATCTGTACGACAAGACCTCCCAGGCGTTCGCCGTTTTTCTCCCGGTACGTTCGGTGGGCGTCATGGGCGATGGCCGCCGCTACGACTACGTTGTCGCGCTGCGCGCCGTCGAGACCATCGACTTCATGACCGCGCATTGGGCACGGCTGTCGTACGACTTCCTCGACATCTGTTCCCGACGCATCGTGAACGAGGTGAAGGGAATCTCACGCGTCGTGTACGACATCTCGGGGAAGCCGCCCGCGACGATCGAATGGGAGTGATCTACTTCGATCGCGCGCGCTTTTTTTTCGCGCGTGCCGTTCTTAGATTTTGCACGATAAACCTGATCGTATAGACAGCCGCAATACCATTTCGCGTGGTTGGCGAGTCATTGGCGGAGAACCCCTCGAGCTTTCCGGCTCCATAGTGAAGTTCCCATTTATAGTGTCCCTTGGCACTGCCATTCCAGCCAATGACTGCCAAATTGTTTTCGCCAGAATTCAATTTCAGCGCAACTTTCCGGCCTTTCAGATCGGGGTCGCCGCTCGTCTTCTTGCGAAAAACTTCGCTTCCTTCGAGAAAAACGCAAAGCTCGTTGTCGGCGCGATAAATCCGCAGAGAGAAATCGGTCGATCCATTGACTTCTATCAGCCCAAAGTCCTTGTGGATGATTCTAGCCATAAAGGTCACCCGTTCCTGGAGCGGATTGTTAGTGATTAGATGCTCAAGTACATTGATCTAGTTAGCTATCGGATGCAACCAATTCTGAGTGGCCAGTGTTGACGAACGCGATGTCCTGAGAATCTCATGCCGGCCGGTTCGCCTTGCCGGCGCCACTGTCCGGGTTCAACCAGTTGAAAACATCCCGCGTTGGAACCGCCCTTTTCAGGGTTAGCCTTGATGACAAGGCTCGCGTCTGAATTCAGCGCCGCAGGATCCGCGATTCAAGGAAATACGCAAGCGCGCGGGTTTGTGAAGACTCATGCGCGGCTCTGGCCGTTCACCGTCGCGTAGAGCGCGGCCGCGAGTCTTTGCGCCACTTCAGCGGGCAAGTATCGAATGTGAACGCCCGCCGACCTCGCACGGCCTCCAGCGATGTCCACCGACAAACTGGCCATGTGCCGACGCCGGTCGAAAGGTGAGGTGCACACGTTCAACGACTGCACTCGGTCGCGCGGCACGATCGTCAACCGTCGAGTCAGCCAGCCAGACCGGAACAGCAACACGTCGCGCTCCAGCGCCCAACGCGTGTACTTCACATACAGATGCGCGTGCATCCAGGCGAGAACCCCGACGACGGGAAGGCCGAAAACGGCGTCTCCCCGCAGGAACCACCAGCCCGGTACCGCCAGGATCAGAAGTGCCAGCAGGGCGCTGCGACGGAAGATGCGCGAGCGCGCACCCGGCGCGAGCGGTTGCCAGTCCGGCGGCGCGGCGGAATCGAATGCCGGAAGTGCGGCGGCGATCAACGCCGGCGCCGCCGCGGTGGGGCACACCGGCGCCAGCCAGCGCGTCTTCATTCGCTCCGGGTTGCGCTGCTGCCCGTCGCCCGCGCTGTCGCCCGCCAGATCGACGTCCAGCGACACTCGGCCGAACAACCGGTGCAGCAGCGACTCCGACTGATGGAGTGCCTGGATCCGACGGGTCCGCAGCGTGAGCGCGATCTTAGTCAGAAGCCCATAACGCACACGAAGATCGCCATCGTGTCGCGTCAGGGTGAAATCGTGCAGCGTCATCAGCGCGAGCACCACCGAGAGGATTCGCACGGCGATCAGTGCCGACAGGATCACGAACGACGCGAGCAAGATCTGCATCGCCGTTCCGAGTCCCGCGACGTCGGTAAACACGGACGAGTGCAACCCACTGTCGATGAGTTCGCGATTCACTCGGAAAAAGCCCGCTTGCTGCAAGAAGCCGGTGCCGGCCGCCACGAGGACCAAGCCGCGGTTGTCGATCAACCCGAATCGCACGAGTTCCATCGGCGGTAGATGCAGCAGCCGCGGCTCCTTGGGGGCTGTCGCGGCTGCGGCGGTTGGCCGCGTATCGGCGAACACCCGTTCGCGCATTTCCTGGACCGCGCCCGGATCCAGAACGCTGATGAGTGCCTCGGGTTTGCCCCCGGTGGAGGTCTGCACGCGGACCTGTGCGACATCCAGAAATCGATGCAGCAGGCCGCGCTCGGTATCGATGTTCTCGATGCGTGAGTACTCGATCTGCCGCACGTTCCGGAAGATCAGCCCCTCGCGTATCACGAGGCCGCGCGGGCCGAATCCATAGCGATAAGTCCACTGGTGCCACAACGCGCGCACGAGCATTCCGCCGGCGAATATCGTGACAATGACCGGCGTGCCGAACCAATCGTCGTCGCTGCGTGCGCCGAATATCACGATCGCGACGAGCGGCAGGATCAGTTGCCGCAGCGAGCCCGTCAGCGCGAACAGCCACGACCACCGATGCAATCGCAGCGGCGGCTGGAAATCCACCGCACCGGATTCAGACCCCACTGTCGCCACTCTTCGCGAGCAACGCGTCGCGCAATTCGAGTGCGTCCGCATGCGCGAGGCCGGGCAATTCGATCTTCGTGTAGCGACTGCCGGCCGTGTACAGCTTCAACGTCCCCACGCCGTATCGCCGTTGCAGCGGGCCCTGCGAGACGTCGGTGTGCTGGATGCGCGCGCGCGGGACCGCGATCCTCGATCGCCAGAAGACGCCGCGCTCGATGGCGATGCCAGAGGCATCGACAAAGAAGCGCAGGCGGCGGAAATAGGCTTCCGGCCAAACCCAGATGAGCGTCGAGCCCACAGCTGCGATGAGCAGTGGCGCGATGAGTCCTGGCGCACCGAACCGGGCGACGAGGCCGAATGACCAAACGGCCGGAATCAAGGTCGCCAGCAACCCTTGCCAGCGCCACACGCTGATCGTTCCACGGTCGACGTGAGAGGTTTCCATTGGCTGATTGCGTCAGGGAAAGTTTCATTCTAACGATTGGCGCCATACCAGGCGCTGGGCAAAGTCGCGTTCCGGCGCCCTAACGCGTACCCGCTGTCGATGAACTCGCGATGCGCTTGCCCGCAACGACTTTGGCGACGTAGTGTCTGGCGGATGGATCGACGGGGGAGTCCTGAAGCGAGATGGGTTCAATCCATACAAGGAAAGTGTTTCGCTGCAGTTTCCTGGCGGTGGCCCTGGCTCAGTTGACGGCGTGCACTCGAGAGCCTGCCGCAACGCTCGCCTTCAATGAATCCGTCCAGCCCGTTCTGTCCGAAAACTGCTATCACTGTCATGGACCTGACAAGAGCTCCCGCAAAGCGGAGCTGAGACTGGATCGGGCCGAGTTCGCTTTCGCGCCCCACGGGGAATACGCGGCGGCGATCGTGCCCGGTGATCCGGACGGCAGCCCGCTGATCCAGCGCATCGAAGCGAAGGATCCGGAGGAGCGCATGCCGCCTCCGGAGGCGCACAAGACTCTCAAGCCGCGCGAAATCGAGCTGCTGCGGCAGTGGATCGAGGAAGGTGCGCAGTATCAGGAGCATTGGGCATTCCTGGCGCCGGTGCGTCCAGCCGTTCCTGCGTTTCCCCCGGCCGATCCGCAGTTCCACTGGCCGCGCAACGATGTCGACCGGTTCATTCTCGCCCGACTCGAAAAAGAAGGGCTTACGGCGTCGCGAGAGGCGGACCGCAATGCGCTGATCCGGCGGGTGACCTTCGATCTGACGGGATTGCCGCCCACGCCGGCTGAAGTACAGGCCTTCCTCGACGACCCGTCTCCCGACGCCTACGAAAAAGTCGTGGACAGACTCCTGGCCAGCGAGCGCTATGGCGAACACCGTGCGCACTACTGGCTGGACGTTGCGCGCTACGGTGATACGCATGGCCTGCACCTCGATAATTTCCGCGCCATCTGGCCCTACCGCGACTATGTGGTGCGCGCGTACAACCGCAACTTCCCGTTCGACCGGTTCATCCGCGAACAACTGGCGGGAGACATGCTGCCCGCCGCCACGCTCGATCAGCTGCTGGCATCGGCCTACATCCGGGCCGGCATCAGTTCCGGAGAAGGCGGAACACTCGAAGAGGAACTGCGGGTCAACAATCAGCGCGAGCGGGTCGAAGCTTTCAGCGCGGCCTTCCTCGGACTGACCGTGGGTTGCGCGGCCTGCCACGATCACAAGTTCGATCCGATCTCGCAGAAGGATCACTACCAGCTGACCGCCTTCTTCAACAATCTGACGGAGACGCCCAGCAATCAGGATCGCAAGGACTGGTCACCTGTCATCACCCTCCCCAGACCCGAGAAGCAGGCGGCCTACGAAGCATTGCTCGCGAAGCGTGCCGCGCTGCGCGAGCAGATTGCGGATCGTGAACGTCAGGCGAAGACTCTGGTCGCTCGCTGGCTGGCGCAGTCCGGAACGCGGCCGCAGGCAGTCGACGCCACCGACCTGGAAATCAAGTTGCGCATGGACGAGCAGGAAGGTCAGACGCTCAAGAATTCCGCAGCGAAATCCGGAATTCGCAAGGTCACGGCCACGGGTGCTCCGCCACACTGGGGCGAAGAAGTCTGGGCCTGGCCGTCCATGCGGATGGACACCTCGACGCGGATCGAGATTCCCGAAGCCGGAGATTTCGATGTCGAGGACGCCTTTTCGGTCGGCATGTGGATGATGCCGCGCCAGGGCACCTTCGGGGTGGCCGATGGCGAACGTCGCGGCTCGATCGTCTCACGCACGGACTCGCAGCGTGGATCCCGAGGCTGGGATCTGATCTATGACGAAGGGAAGCAGCGGAAGGAGTCCGCGTACGACCTGACGGCAAGACTGGCATTCAGGCTGGTCCACGCCGGTGACACCAATGCATTGAGCGTCGCGAGCCGCGAGCGCGTCTTGATGCGCGGGCGATGGAATCATGTGCTCGCCGTCTACGATGGTTCCGGAAAGGCATCCGGGATCAGGCTCTATGTGGATGGGAAATCGATTCCGGTGGACGTCGAGCGTGATGCGCTCAGAGGCACAACCCGAGTGACGACGCCGCTCAGCTTCGGCAGGCAGTATCCGGATGCGCGTGCCGTGCGTGAGTCGCGATACCAGGATTTCCGGATCTACCGTCGCGCATTGTCGGAGCAGGAAGCGCACAGGCTGGCCAACGAGGACTACGTGGCCGAGATCGTGCAAAAGCCGCTCTCACAGTGGAGCGAGCAGCAGTTCAAGTCCGTATCGGATCTCTATTTCTCCGAACACGATCCACGCATGCCGTCGCTGATGCAGCAGTTCGCCGCGCTTGGTGTGCAGCTCGAAGAACTCTCGAAAGGCGGAGAGCCCGCGATGGTGAGTGAAGAAAGTCCGCGACTGGCCTACGCAGATGTACTCACGCGCGGAAATTTCGCGCAGCGAGCGGAGAAAGTGCGGCCCGGAGTGCCGCACTTTCTGCCGCCGATGCCTGAGGATGCGCCGAAGGATCGACGCGGTCTCGCGGACTGGGTCGTGAGCTCGCAAAATCCGCTCACCGCACGCGTGAGCGTCAACCGGATGTGGCAGGAGATTTTCGGCACCGGTCTGGTGGAGACCACGGAGAACTTCGGCGCGGCCGGGGAGAGACCCTCCCATCCCGAGCTGCTCGACTGGCTGGCGGTCGACTTCCGCGAGAACGGCTGGGACGTGAAGCGTTTCTACAAGCAGCTCTTGATGTCCGCCACCTATCGGCAGTCGGCCACGGCGAGCGCTCAGGCCGCGGAGAAGGATCCACGCAACCGGCTGCTCTCGCATGGTCCCAGATTCCGCATGGATGCAGAGATGCTGCGCGACACGGCTCTCGCCGTGAGCGGACTGCTGGTCGAGAAGACCGGCGGGCCCAGCGTCAAGCCCTATCAGTCCCCGGGTGTGTGGGAGGAGGGAAGCTTTCCCTACAGCGATACGCGCGATTACCACCAGGATCACGGTGATTCGTTGTACCGGCGCAGCCTGTACACCTTCTGGAAACGGATGGCGACTGCTCCGAGCATGGACGCTTTCGATTCTCCGGTGCGCGACGCGGCTTGCACGCGGCGCCAGCGCACGAATACTCCGCTTCAGGCACTGGTGATCATGAACGATGTCCAGTGGCTGGAAGCCGCGAGAAAACTCGCCGAGCGCGCGCTGCTCGAGCGGGCCGATGACGGTGAGCGGCTGGAGTTCATCGTGCAGGCGCTGCTGTCGCGCTCTCCCACCGGAACCGAGAAGGCGGCTTTCGACCGGGCTCTCAACGAGTTTCGAAAGGTGTATTCGGAGGATCCGAAATCTGCCAGAGAAGTGGTTGCCGTCGGAGAATCGTCACGAGCCGCAGACCTAGCTCCCGCGGAGCTGGCTCCGTGGATGCTGCTGGCGAGCGCGGTGATGAACCTCGATGAGGCGCTGAACAAATGATGGAGCTCAGTCGCCGCCGTTTCCTCGAAGGCCTGAGTGGGGCGGTGCCGGTTGCCGCCATGGCGACATTGCTACCGGATGGGTCCGCTGCCGCGAAGAGCGAATCACTGGCCGGCAATGCCCACATCCACCTTCCGCATTTTGCACCCCGGGCGAAGCGCGCCATCCAGCTGTTCATGAGCGGTGCTCCGTCGCAGATGGATTTGTGGGACTACAAGCCGGGCCTCGTGCAGATGTATGACCAGGATCTGCCCGATTCCGTGCGCGGCAACCAGGCTCTGACCAGCATGACGGCGGGCCAGACCCGGTTCCCCATCGCGCCGCCGTATTGGAAGTTCGCGCAGTACGGACAAAGCGGCCGGCACGTCAGCGACCTTCTTCCCTGGACTGCGAAAGTCGTGGACGAGCTTGCGCTGGTTCACACGCTCAACACCGATGCCATCAATCACGAACCGGCGCAGCTTCTGATGAACACGGGAAACATGGTGCCGGGAAAGGCGTCGCTCGGCGCCTGGCTTTCCTACGGTCTGGGCAGGATGAATGAAAACCTGCCGGCGTTCGTCGTGCTCAACTCGAAACTTCTGCCGCACACTAACAACCAGCCCATATCCCCCAAGTTCTGGGGCAGCGGTTTCCTCTCCAGCGAGCATGCCGGAGTGGCGTTCCGGTCCGCGGGGACACCGGTGCTGAATCTGCAGGATCCGGCCGGAATTCCACGCAGCGGCCGGCGTGCCTTCCTGGATTGCGTCAACGCGGTCAATCAGGAAACCTACGAACGGTGGCGCGATCCGGAAACACTGGCTCGCATCAGTCAATATGAGCTCGCCTTCCGCATGCAGCGCTCCGTCCCGGAATTGACCGACCTGAGCACGGAACCGGACAGCACGTGGAAACTCTACGGTGAGGAAGCGAGGAAGAGCGGCACCTTTGCCAACAACTGTTTGCTGGCGCGCCGGATGGCGGAACGTGGCGTGCGCTTTACCCAGATCTACCAGCGTGGCTGGGACGTTCATGGGGGTGCGGTCAAGGCACAGCCCATTCTCTGCGCGGCGACGGATCGGGCGTGCTACGCCCTGATCGTCGATCTGCGCAGACGCGGTTTGCTGGACGACACGCTGGTCATCTGGAACGGGGAGTTCGGGCGGACCGTCTATAGCCAGGGCGGCCTTTCCAGAACGGAATACGGACGCGACCATCATCCCCGTTGTTTCACGGGCTGGATGGCGGGAGGCGGATCCAGAGCAGGATCGGCCTACGGCCAGACGGATGATTTCAGCTACAACGTGGTGAAGGATCCGGTGCACGTGCGGGATTTCACGGCAACGGTTCTGCATCTGCTCGGAATCGACCACAACCGCATGATCTTCAATTCCCAGGGTCTCGACCAGAAGCCCACGGGAGTTGTTCCCGCGAAGGTCGTCGCATCTCTCCTGGCATGAGATTTCGCCACGCCTTGAGCGGGGCCGGCGCGCTCGGAATCCTGGGTCTGGTCGTACTGGCGTGCGTCGCGCCTCCGGACGGCCAGGAGCGCGGTGACCTTGCACAGTTCATCGGCGGCCTGCATCCGCTAGCCGTTCACCTGCCCATCGCATTCATTCTCCTGGTTCCGTTTCTCGAGGTAGTTAGCCGCCGGCCCGGCCGCGAAGCGCTGCGGTCGGCTGCTGGATTCGTGCTGGGCCTGGCGGCGCTGAGCGCGCTGGCCACACCGTATCTGGGCTGGTTGCTCGCCTGGAGTGGAGGCTTCGAAGGTGCGTTGCTGACACAGCACATGTGGGGCGGCATCGGCGTGGCCTCCGCGTCACTACTGTGCTGGTGCATACGCAGCCGCTTTCCCACGGCGTATTTCGCGGCGCTGACTTTGGCGGTCGTACTCGTGGCATTCACCGGCTATCGGGGCGGTCAGCTGGCCCATGGTGAGCAGCATCTGACCGAACATCTCATGCCGCTGATCGGCATGCAGGGATCTGCGCGACCGGACGAAAACAGCTTCTACGCCGTGCGCATCGCGCCAGTCTTCAAGAAGCATTGCGTGCTGTGCCACGGAAGCGGTAAGAGCAAAGGCGGATTGCGGCTGGACTCCTACGCTTCCGTCATGCGAGGCGGGAAAGACGGAAAGATCGTGGCCGCAGGTGATGCCGGCGGCAGCGAGCTGATTCGTCGCATCAGCCTGGATTCGGCTGCGAAAGACTTCATGCCGGCGGAAGGCAAACCGCCATTGGTGGAAAGTGATCGTGACCTGCTCAGGATCTGGATCGATTCCGGAGCGTCGGGAACCGCGGGACTCGATTCCATCGCGGCGGCACCTGCCGCACAGGCGGACGAGCCGTGGGCTCCCGATTACACGACGCAGCTGGCTGCGCTTCGCAAGGTAGAGGAGGCGGCTGGGTTGCGACTCGTACCCCGGTCGCAGAATCCGACGGATGGACTGATCCTGCGAACCTTCAGTGATCCTGAAGCCTGCGATGATGCCGCCTTGGCCGCTCTGAAAGACCTGGCTCCGTACATCGTCGACGCTGAGCTGGCTCGCAGCCGCATCACGGACGCCGGACTTCAATCGCTGGCCGGTTTCGTCAACCTGCGTTCCGTGGATCTGACGGGCACCCGGGTGACTGCGCAAGGGGTCGCAGCGCTCATGTTGCTGCCGCGGCTCGCATCCCTGAACCTGACGGAAACAGGGATCACCCGAAACGCGATGAAAAAACTGCCCGACCCGCCCACGGCCCTTCAACTTTACGTCGATGACTAGGAGAGACGGCATCAACGGTCGAGTCGCGCAGTTCGAGTTGCAAGGCAAGACGATCTGGAAGATGAGCGAGCGCGAATTGCGGCGACGTCTCCCGAGTGAGTCGCGAATAAGGTGTTCGACGAGGAAGCCAACAAGCTCACCGGTGTGGATTGGCTGGCGCAGGGCACTATCTACCCGGACGTCATCGAATCCGCCGGAAGCAAGACCGGCAATGCGCACGTGATCAAGTCACACCACAACTTGGACGGTCTGCCGGGTAGCCTTTGGCATTTCGCCGGGTAGTTGGACTTTAGCTGCCCCGATGTCGCGCGAAATCCCGAAATGCTTTCCGGACAGCGTGCAGTTCCGCCACGCATGGCGCCCTTACCAGGCGCGCGTGATCGCGGAACTCGATTCGCACCTCAAGGACAATCACTTCCATCTCGTTGCTGCGCCCGGGTCGGGGAAGACGGTCGTCGGTCTCGAGGTGTTGCGACGCCTCGGAAAACCAGCGCTGGTCTTCGCGCCGACGGTCGCCATCCGCGACCAATGGATCCGGCGTTTCCTGGATTCCTTCTGGAACGAAGCGCAGCCACCGTACTGGCTGTCGACGGATCTTTCCGAACCGCGCCTGCTGACGATCACCACCTATCAATCGCTCACCCACTTCGAGAAGACCGGCGAGGTCGGCGCGCTGGTGGCCGTGCTCGAAGCGGCCGGCGTCGGCACGCTGGTCTTCGATGAGGCGCATCACCTGCGCAACCAATGGTGGAAGACGCTCGATCGGATCAAGGCGGGATTGAAATCACCCGTGACCGTTGCGCTGACGGCGACGCCGCCCTACGACGTCACGCAGATCGAATGGAATCGTTACGCGGCGATTTGCGGCGCGGTGGACGAGGAAATCAGCACACCCGAACTCGTGAAGGCGAAAAATCTTTGCCCGCACCAGGATTTCATCTATCTCTGCGAACCAACGGTACAGGAGCGAGCGGAACTCGAGAAATTCGAACGCGGCATCGCCGCGGTGCTCGCCGACGTGGCGCTGAACGAGGCATTCATTCAAGCGGTGCGACAGCATCCCGTAGTGGCGAATCCAGCCGATCACATCGACGAGCTGCTCGGCGACAGCGACTACTATCTGAGCCTCGCGGTGTTCCTGAAGCATTCCAGTGGCGTCGCGCCCGAAACGCTGCTCCGGTCATTCGGGGTGGAGGAAGCGACACTGCCGCCGTTCAATCGCGGTTGGGGAGAAGTGCTGTTCACCGGCATGTTGTTCTCCGATCGCGAGTCGTTCCGCCAGCACGAGGATGCCGTGGCGCACCTGCAGCGCGAATTGAGCGCGTGCGGCGCGATCGATCGGCGAACGGTGCTGCTGCGCAGCTCCGCACACAACATCCGCCTCCTGCGATCGAGCAGCAGCAAACTACCGGCCGTGGCGGATATCGTGGAGCTCGAAAGCCGCACGATGGATTGGCGACTCCGCATGCTGGTACTGACCGACTTCATCCGTGACGAAGACTTCCCGGATGTCGATGGAGTGGAAAAGAAGTTCACGAAGATCGGAGTGATTCCAATCTTCGAATACCTCCGCAAGCTGCGTTTACCGAATGTCTGGCTCGGAGTCATGACGGGTCGGCTGGCGATCATGCCGAACGCCGCACTCGCGTCACTCGAATTCGCGGCGCATGCGTTGGGCATCGACGCAGCGCAATTCTCGAGGCAACAGCTCTGGTATGACCCGGCCTACACGCACCTCGAGTTTTCCGCGGGTGACGGCGGACGTTTTCTCGAATTGGCTACGCGACTGTTTTCGGAAGGCGACATCAATGTCCTGATCGGAACTGCTGCGCTGCTGGGAGAAGGTTGGGACGCGCCAGCGGTCAATTCGCTCGTGATGGCGACCGTCATTGGTTCCTATGTGTCCTCGAACCAGATCCGGGGACGTGCGATCCGTTCGGATCCGCAGGATCCGTTCAAGACCGCCACCATCTGGCATCTCGCGTGCGTGCATTGCGGGGAAGAGAGTCCGGCAACGGGCACTGAACCCGAAGAACCCGATTTCGAGCACGAGTCGGACGACTGGACCACGCTTGCACGCAGGTTTCGCGCGTTCGTCGGGCTGCGACAGGATTCGGCAGTCATCGAAAATGGAATCGAAAGACTGGGAATCGGCAAGCCGACCGTGAGTTCCGCCATTGCGCGGTCAAACGCGCGGATGTGCCGTGATGTCTGCAAGCGCGACGAAATGGCCGAAGCGTGGCAGCGCGCGATCTTTCATCCTGCGGCCACGCAGTCGCGCGTGGTGAGTGAGCTGTTCATACCCGTGCCGCGCATCCCGAGTCACCCGGTGATGCGGCGTTGGCTGCGCAACCAACACGGCTGGTTCGGCCGGCTGCGCGGCTGGTGGCTCGAACGCCGGACGTTGCGAATCGCGCAGTCGCTGCTCGAATCATTTCAGGGCCTCGGATTGATAGGCCAGGAAACACCTGGCGTCACCGTTTCGACCGGCAGGCAAGACATCCGGGTTCGATTGACGGGTGTGAATTGCCGCGAGGAGTCGCTCTTCGTGAGCGCGATGCGCGAGATCTTCGATCCCTTGCAGTCGCCGCGTTATCTGCTGGTCACGAAGGACGAAGAATTCGCGGTGCCGCGGGTGTTCGCCGAACGCAAGGAGCGTGCAGAGTCGTTTGCCCGCCGTTGGCGAGAGAAAGTCGGCAATGCCCGCCTGATCTATTCCCACACACAGGAGGGCAAGCGCCGTCTGCTGCGCGCGAAGGAACGATTCCTGACCTCGAGGCATCCGCTGCGAACGCAATCCCGGTTGCTTTGGGGATGAGCGGGTACGACATGCTCACCGGATAGTTTGCGCGTTCACGCGTGGAGTGTGTCGGCCCGTCGATGATGTCGAATTCGAGTGCGGCTGACCGGAAATCAAAGACTGCTAGCTATCGAAAGCCGGGATGGCCGCCTCGAGCGCGCTGCTGTCGAGGCGCTGGCGCAGGCAAGCTAGCCGCGCTTCAATTTCAGATTGAAGGGAAACTGCATGGTGCAAGGCGTTCCGCCGCAGACGGCGGGTTTGAACTTCGTCATCAGAAGTACGGACGCCGCGAATTTCGTCATCTCCGGATTGTCGACTGAGCCGTAGTCCTCCACTTGCCGCGCTTTTCCGTCGGGGCCCACGGTCACGATCAGGTTCAATTCCCCGCGAGCCAGCACCGAGGCCTGCGCCTTCTTGATGGCGCTGAAGATGGGCTTCAGGCCTTCCAGCGGAAATGGCGGCTCGTCGCCCGTGGGCAAGGATTCGTACATCGCGTGGAATTCAGCTTTCTGCTCCGGCGTGAGTTCCCCGTAGGTTCGATTCAGGGGAATCTTCGAACTCCACACCATCTCTTTCTTGATCAAGGTGCCCGTCTCCGAGCTCGCCTCGTTCATCAGGCGCTGCGGCGACACCGTGGATCCGCGCGGTGCCGGATCCATCTGCGCCTGCACGGTGGTCAGTGCGCCGGTGGAAATTGCAATTAGCAGGCAAGTGAGGCGGGTTTTCATGACGGAAGTTCACCAGATTCCGACCGGCGGCGCTAGCTAGTATTCGCCGTCGCGCCGATCCTGCGCATCGAGTTCGCGATTGCGCTGCTTCGCCCGGTCGAGCACCTCGGGCGATCCCATGGGATCGCGCCGGCTGCGCAGCAGCGCGAGCAGGCCACTGACCACGAGCGCCAGCACGACGATCAGCGCAACGATGAATTTCGTCATGCTCCCCGCCGGCTCATGCCGCGGCGCTGCGCGGCTTGCGAACCGCCCTGATTTTCCCGGTCTTGCCACCGCCGCAATAGAACCGGTCGCCGCCATTCGATTCCAGCCCGGATATCCCCGCGCCGGTCGGCATCGCGACCGAGTCGAGCACCGCTCCCGTGCGCGCATCGATGTGCCGAAGTTCGCTTTCGTCGCTTTCCCACGTGGCGTGCCAGAGCTCGCCGTCGACCCACGTCACGCCGGTGACGAATCGATTTGATTCGATCGTGCGCAGCGTCTTGCCCGTCTCGGGATCGATCTGATGGATTTTGCGGGCCCGATATTCGCCGACCCACAGCGACCCTTCGGCCCACGCGAGGCCCGAGTCCCCGCCGCCGCCCGGCGCGGGGATCTCCTTGAGTACCTTGCCGGTCTTCGGATCTATCTTGTGGATGCGACTCTCAGCGATCTGATAGAGGTGCTGTCCGTCGAACGCGGAACCGGCGTGTGCGGCGACTTCGATCGAGCGCACGATCTTCCCGCTCGCGGGGTCGAGTGCGTTCAGCTTGTCGCCCGACGCGAACCAGATGTGCTGGCCGTCATAAGTGACGCCAGCCACTTCATCGACGCCCGGGAAGGGACCATATTCGCGCAATACGTCTGCGGCTGATGTGTTCATGGGGCGCATGTTAGTCAATCGGCAGCGGCGCGGGGAGTAACAAGGTCGTCGCGAATCCGGGCACCGGCGGTGTCATCCAGCGCCGCGCCCGCCCGCGGCCAAACGATTGCACCTTTCCCATCGCCGCCAGTGCATCGATCGACCGTTGCACGGTGCGCTGGCTGGCGCCGAGCGCCAACCCCAGGGCCGAGCTCGACCACGCCTCGCCGTCGGCCAGGAACGCGAGCACGGCGGCGTGCGGCGTGTCGACGGGCTGCGCCAGCACGACGACTTCGCGCGCGCTGCGCGGTGCCAGCGTGAAGCCTCGTTCCGTGGCACTCACATCCGCCAGCTTCCGCAGCATCTTGCGCAGCCGCCCGATCTCGACGCGCAGTCGCGCGCGATACGATTCATCGGCGCGTCGGGCGCGGAAGGCGCGCGCCACGAGAGCCTCGCGCGACACATCGCCGGGCCACGCCTCGCCGAGCTGGCGCGCAAGCGTGAACAGCACCGGGCGAGTGGCCAGTGAAACGACGTTGCTCGCATCCCGTACGACGTGACGGCAGGCGTCGACGATCAGCGTCTTTCCGGCCAACACTTTTTCGACTTCTTCGAGCCGCAGAACGCGCTCGCCGCCCTTGCTGATCAGGCGCGCCGCCGGTGCGTCGAGCACCGCGAGGGCGCTTTCGACTTCCGCGGTCAGCGCCGGAATTCGTGCCGCAGCGGCAGCACGCCGGGCGCGCGCGAGCGCGGCGCGCGCGGACTTCGGTCGCAGCCGGCGCAGCGCGATTCCTGCGACGATCAACTCGTGCACGACCCGCGCCGCCGGCGGAAATCGCGCCGGATCGAGCTCGGCGAGCTTCGCTGCGGCGTCTTCGAGACGGCCGATCAACAGGAGCCGCCGGATCTCGAGATAGCGTGCATGCGCTGCGTTGGCAAAGTCTCCATGCGCTTCGAGGGTCGCGCGTGCGACGTCGAGCGCTTGCGGAGCCTGTCCAAGCTCGCGCGACGCGAACGCAATCTCGGCTTCGGCCACGACACAGCGCGCGCGCGCCATGGCCTCCTTCGGGCCGAAAGCGCGCGCCGCCGAGCGCAGCAGGGTTTTCGCCCGGGCGAAATCGCCTAGCTGCGCCATTGCGATGCCGCGCAGCGCCAGCGCCGGCGCGTCGTTGCGCAACGCGATCCGGTTCAACGCGCCGAGCGGATCCCCCGCGGCGAGCGCGCGTGCGGCGGCGGTGATCAGCGAATCCAAATTATTCCCGCCACAGATGTCACTCCCGCCGTTCCGTTCGGCGGACCTAATCTATCTCACGACCACCCACACTTGAATTGCGAGGAGAGACATCGATGACTCATGCAACCGGGACACGCCAGGAATGGCTGGCAGCGCGGCTCGAGCTGCTCGAAGCCGAGAAAGAAATCACCCGCCGCAGCGACGCACTGGCGCGGCGACGGCAGGAGCTGCCCTGGGTCCGCGTCGAGAAGGAGTACCGCTTCGAGACCGAAACGGGGTCCGCGACGCTTGCGGAGCTGTTCAGGGGACGCTCGCAGCTGCTGGTCTATCACTTCATGTTCGGTCCTAACTACAAAGCCGGATGCCCGTCCTGCTCGATGATTGCGGACGGCTTCGACGGTTTTGCCGTGCACCTGAACAACCACGACGTCGCCTTGTCGGCGGTGTCGCGCGCGCCCTTGGCGAAATTGCAGGCCTACAAGCAGCGCATGGGCTGGACGTTTCCCTGGGCGTCCTCGCACGCCGGCGACTTCAACTTCGACTTCAACATCTCGTTCACCGAGGATGACCAGCGCAAGGGTCTCATCGAATACAATTACGAGCGCGGCGGACACGCGATGGATGCGACGACGGTCGTTCCCGAGGCCGTCAGACAATTCGCCGCCACCTGCGGAACCGATGTGCCCACCTACGCGCGCGACCGGCCGGGCATGAGCGCGTTTGCGTTGCAGGACGGTGCCGTCTACCACACCTATTCCACCTATGCGCGCGGCCTCGATGGCCTGTGGGGCTCCTACCAGTGGCTCGACCGCGCGCCGCTCGGACGCAACGAGCAGGGACCCTGGTGGCGGCGTCACGATGAGTACGCGCAGGGCTAGGCGATGCAGCGCACCTTCCTTGGCGTCTCGGCGCTGCTGTTCGTTGCCAGCACGGCGGTGACCATCCTGTGGTGTGCGTCGATGGCGGCGATGCCGGGGATGTCGATGCCGGGCGACTGGACGATGTCGATGGCGTGGATGCGGATGCCGGGCCAGAGCTGGCCCGCCGCCGCGATTTCATTCCTCGGCATGTGGATCGTGATGATGGTGGCGATGATGCTGCCCGCGCTCGTTCCGATGCTCAGGCGCTACCGCGAGGCCGTCGGCACAATGGGCGCGCCGCGGCTGGGGCGGCTGACCGTCCTCGTGGGCAGCGCGTACTTCCTGGTGTGGGCCCTGCTGGGGCTCGCCGCTTTTCCGCTCGGCGTTTCACTGGCTGCGCTGGCGATGCGCTTCGCGGAGCTGGCGCGGGTCGTTCCGCTCGCGACCGGAGCGGTCGTCGCGATCGCCGGTGCGCTGCAATTCACCGCCTGGAAATCCCGCGAGCTTGCCTGCTGCGCGCAGCTGCCGGGGCGCGGCATCCGGCTAGCGGCGGACGCGCGCACGGCATGGCGCCACGGGCTGCGCCTCGGCATCCATTGCAGTTACTGCTGCACCGGCCTGACCGCGCTCCTGGTCACGATCGGCGTGATGGACCTGCGCACGATGGCAGGCGTGACGGCCGCCATCTCTCTCGAACGATTGTTGCCGGCAGGCCAACGCGTCGCGCGTGGCATCGGCGCCGTGCTCGTCGCCACCGGTTTGTTCCTGGTCGCGCGCGCCGTCGACGGCTGAGAGCGCCCGCGCTCGACCTGCGGCGCAAATATGCGATCCTGCGCCAGGTGATAAACCAGCGCCGCATTTTTCTGCAGAAGTCCGTTTACGCGAGCGCAGGCGTGGCGCTGGCGCGTCCGACGTTCGGGCGCGCACGAATCGAAGCGGGGCACGAGATCCACACCATGACCATCATCCAACTCGCGCGCCTGCTGGCCGACGGGAAGATCACCAGTCGACGACTGGTCGAGCAGGCGCTCGCGGCCATCAAGGATCCGGGTGGCGAAGGCAAGCGCGCCTTCATTCTCGTGCACGAAACCGCAGCGCTCGCCGCCGCCGACCGCAGCGACGCCGAGCGGCGCGCCGGCGCCAAACTACCGCCACTCGCGGGGATTCCGGTTTCCATCAAGGACAACTTCGACGAGGCCGGAATCGTGACGCTTGCCGGTTCGACCGCGCTTGTGGGCGCGCCGCCGGCCGCGCGCGATTCGGCCGTAGTCGGGCGCCTGAAGACCGCGGGCGCTGTCCTCGTGGGCCGTACAAACATGACCGAGTTCGCGTACTCGGGGCTCGGCATCAATCCGCACTACGGCACGCCGCGCAATGCATACGATCGTGCCGCGAGCCGCCTTCCCGGCGGCTCGACCTCAGGCGGTGCAGTCTCGGTCACCGACGGCATGGCGGCGTGCGCGGTCGGCACCGATACCGGCGGTTCGGTGCGCATACCCGCCGCGCTGAATGGCCTGGTCGGATTCAAGCCCACGGCGCAGCGCGTGCCGCTCGATGGCGTGTTGCCGTTGTCCGTGACTCTCGATTCGGCCGGACCCATCGCGCGCTCGGTAGCGGACTGTGCGCTGCTCGACCGGATCCTGGCGGGGGAGGCCGAGACGCTTTCTGTCGTCGAAGGACTGCGCGGCCTGAAGTTCGCCGTGCCGAAGACCGTGTTTCTCGACGATCTGTCGGCCGCCGTTGCCGCGGCATTTTCCACGGCGCTCGGGCGCCTGTCCGCCGCCGGCGCGCACATCGTCGAGTTGCCGATGGCCGAATTCGCGCGCGCGGCCGAGGTGAATCCGCGCGGCGCGATCAGCAGCGTCGAAGCATTTCGCTGGCATCGCCAGCTGATCAGGGACGCCGCCGACAAGTACGACCCGCGCGTGATCGTGCGCATCCGGCCGGGTGAAGCGATCTCGGAAGCTAACTACCGCGAGTTGTTGGCGGAGCGGCAACGATTCGTGCAGCAGGTCGAAGCGGCATCGCACGGATATGACGCGCTGCTGATGCCTGTGACTGCCGACACCGCACCCACTATCGCTGAGGTGCTCGCGAGCGACGAGAGTTATTTTCGCTGCAATGGACGCATGCTGCGCAATCCGGCCATCGTCAACCTGTTCGACGGCTGTGCGCTGTCGATCCCGTGCCACGAACCGGGCAGTGCGCCGGTGGGCCTGATGGTCGCAGGCCTGCGGAACACGGACCGCAGGATTCTCGCCATCGGCTACGCCATCGAAAAAGTCGTGCAGTCTGGGCTCAAGGCTGAATCCTGAGCGCCGGCAATTCGATCTGCTCGCCCGCGCGCAGCGGCGTGACGAGGTTATACATCACGCTCACCGCTTCGCCCGTATCGCGCACGCCATTGCGATTGGTGTCTGCGAACGCGTAAAGCTTGTAGCGGCCCGGTACCAGCGGCATGCGGAAGGCGCGCTTCGATTCCAGGAACGTGCGGTGCACGACCCGGTCCGCCCGGTCCGCCTTGCGGTCGAGCGCCACGACGACGATCGGCACGGAGCTTTCACCCGCGGAACTCACGCTGCCCACGAGCAAAGCGAACGTCGCCGAAGATTGCGCCGCGGCGGCGGCGAATGTGAGAACTGTTGCGGCGCTGGCCATGAGGGCAGCCTGCCGTAGACCTGTGGTCGGCATTTCGTTGTCTCCTTAGATTTTGCGCGCACGCAGCGCTCATCATTAAGACGTTTCAGACTCGAATCGGGTTGCAAATCCGCGCGCAGATTTCGGTAAAGTGCGCGCCCATGTCAGCAAACGGATCTCCCATCCCCGCCATCCAGGCCCGCGGCCTCGTCAAGAAGTTTGGCGAGCTGCGCGCCGTCGATGGCATCGATCTCGAAGTGCCGCGCGGCATGATCTTCGCGATCCTCGGCCCCAATGGCGCCGGCAAGACGACGCTCATGCGCATGCTCGCGACGCTGCTGCGGCCCGATGACGGTTCAGCCAGCGTCATGGGCCACGATCTGATCGATGCGCCGCAGGCGGTGCGCGCCGCCATCGCGATGACTGGCCAGTTCGCCTCGCTCGATGAAGATCTCACCGGCCGCGAGAACCTGATGCTGCTGGCCCGGCTGTGGGGATTTCGGGGCCGCGCGGCGCGCGAGCGCAGCGATGAGTTGTTAGCCACGTTCGACCTGGCGGAAGCCGCGGCCAGGCAGGTCAAGGATTATTCCGGCGGCATGCGGCGCCGGCTCGACATCGCGGCCTCGTTGATCGTGACGCCCGGCGTGCTGTTCCTCGACGAGCCGACGACGGGACTCGATCCGGTCGCGCGCAAGAGCGTGTGGAGCATGATTCGCGCGCTGGCGGGCTCCGGCGTGACGATCCTGCTCACGACGCAGTATCTCGATGAAGCCGACCAGCTCGCCGCGCGCATCGCCGTCATCGATCACGGCAGGAAGATTGCCGAGGGCACCAGCCGTGAGCTGAAGGCGGCCACGGGGTCGGGGTTTCTGCATGTGGCGTTGCACGATCCCGCCCGGCTCGAAGAAGCCGCCGGGCTGCTCGAGGCGTGCCTCGGCACCGCGGTCCAGCGCAGCCTCGAGGGCGCAAGGTTGTCGGCCGCCGCGAAGTCTCCCCAGGATGCGAACGCGGGTTTGAGTGCATTGATCGGCGTCGGCATCGAGCTCGCGGATTTTTCCATGGGCAGCCCGAGTCTCGACGAGGTGTTCTTCTCACTGACGGGCAAGAAGCAGCCATGAGCGCCTTGAAACTCGTGGCACGCCCGCCGGCGCCGTCGGCCCTGTCCAACGCGCTGGTGTTCGGCTGGCGCGCGGTGCTCAAGTTCAGGCACGTCCCCGAGCAGCTGTTCGACCTGGTGATGACGCCTATCATGTTCACGCTGCTGTTCACCTTCGTGTTCGGCGGCGCGCTGGCCGGCTCACCCGACGCCTATCTACAGGTCTTCCTGCCGGGCATCCTGGTGCAAACGGTGGTCTTCAACGCGGTCTATTCGGGCATGGGCCTGTCGACCGATCTCGGCAAGGGCCTGTTCGACCGGTTCCGCTCGCTGCCCATCTGGCCGCTGGCGCCGTTTGCGGGCCTGATGGTCGGTGACATCCTGCGTCACCTCATCGCAGGCTCGATCATCCTTTCGATTGGACTGCTGCTCGGCTATCGACCCGAGGCCGGCCTCGGCGGAGTGCTGGCGGCATTCGCGCTGCTGGTCACCATCGGCTTCGGCATGGGCTGGATCTTCATCGTGCTCGGGTTGCTGATACGCACCCCGATGACGGTGATGACGATCGGTTTCACCGTGCTGTTCCCGCTGGTGTTCGCCTCCAACATCATGGTGGCGCCCGAGACGATGCCGGGATGGCTGCGCGCCTTCGTCGTGGTGAACCCCGTTTCGCTCATGACCACCGCGATGCGCGGCCTCATGTCCGGCACCGCCACTCTCAAGCAGATTGCGCTGGCGCTGCTGGCTCCCGTTGCATTGACCGCGTTGCTGGCGCCGCTGACGCTGCGGCTGTATCGCCGGCGCTGATGCAGGCGAGGGCGGCCTAGCCCAGCCGGTCGGTGGCACGCCGGCCCGTGAGTTCGGCCAGTGCGGCACGCAATTCACGGATGCGCGGCGGCTTGCCCAGCAACCGGTCGACCTGCGGCGGCTTTTCGTTCTCGTTGCCCACGTGTTGTCCCCAGCCGGTGAGCAGGATGATGGGCGTCCCGGGTGACATGGAGCGGATGCTCGCCACGACCTGCCTGCCATCGACGTACGGCATGCCGAGATCGGTGATCACGATATCGAACAGCTTGCCGGCCTTCTGCGCATCGTGAAAGGCGTCGATCCCGGTCTGCCCGCCGTCCGCTGCCGTGACTTTGTGACCCTCGTCGAGCAGTGCGCTGCGCAGTGACTCGATCAGCGACGGATCATCGTCGATCAGCAACACGCGCAGGCTGCGCGTCGCGAACATCGGCTGCGTTTGCCGAGTTGTCGCCGCGGTCTGCGCGGTGCCGGGACGGAAGGTGAGGCGAATGGTGGTGCCAACCCCAAGCTTGCTGTCGATATCGAGGCCGGCGCTGTGGCGCTTCGCCATGCCATAGACCATCGCCAGCCCAAGGCCCGTGCCGCGATCGCCCTTGGTCGTGAAAAACGGCTCGAGACAGCGGCGCCGGGTTTCTTCGTCCATCCCGACGCCCGAGTCGACCACTTCGAGATGCACGAATTGGTCGTCGCAGCGCGTGCGTATTTCGATGGCGCCGCCCTGCGGCAGCGCGTCCACGGCGTTGAAGATGAGATTGGTGAGCGCGTCGCGGATCTCGTTTTCCGCGCCGCGGATGGTTGAAAGGTCTGGCGCCAGCGTGCTCTTCAACTCGATCATCACGCCGCGTTGTTGAGCCAGATCGCTCCAGCGCGCACGCGTGAGGTCGACCACCTGCTGGATGAGCGGATTGAGTTCGACGTCGGCGAGCTGCAGCTCCGGTTCTCGCGGCCGGTAGAATTCGCGCATGCGGCCGACCGTCTGCGCGACGTCGTCGATCGCGCGCTGGATGGTGGTGAGATAGCCGCGCGCGCGTTCGCTCAGGTTGGGTTCGCGCTCGAGCAGGGCCTCGGTGTAGAGCGCGATAGGTGAGATCGCGTTGTTGATGTCGTGCGCGATGCCGCTCGCCATCTGGCCGAGCGCGCGCAGTCGCTCCTGCTGGATGAGCGCGTGTTGCGCCTGGCGCAGCGCCTCGTTGCTCTGCTCGAGCTCGCGCGTGCGGATCTTGACGCGATCCTCGAGCTCGAGCGTGAGCTGCTGCAGCTCCTGGTTGGTTTCATGCAGCGTGTCGCGCGTGGTGCTCAATTCCTTGTTGCGCTGGATCGCCGCCTCATAGGTAGATAGCAGCAGGTTCAGGATCTGCAGCCGGTCGGCGGTGATGAAATGTTTCTGGCCGCTGAAGACGATCTCGAGACCCATGCCGGGCTGCTCGTTCTGGCGCATGTGGCTGTTGACCAGCACGAATTGCACGCGCCGCAGCAGGTGATCGGCGTCGTAGGGCTTGAGCACGAAATTGTCGGCGCGGCACGCCAGTCCGCGGATCACGTCCTGCGGGTCCGACAGCGTGGTCACGAGGATCACGGGGACGTCGGCGAGTTTCGGGTCGTCCTTGATGTGCCCGCACAGCTCGTAGCCGTTCATCTCCGGCATGATCACGTCGCTTATGACCAGGCTCGGCTTCTGGCGCCTGGCCATGTCGAGCGCCAGCTTCCCGTTCGCGGCGCAGGTGACGCGATACCCTTGCGCCTCGAGGATGTGCGTGAGCCGTTGTGCCTGGGTGGCGCTGTCCTCGGCGATGAGCACGCGCGCGCCGCTGTCCGGTGCATCTTTGATGGTCATGAATCGATGGCTCCTGCGAATTGCAGCTTCCGGGCGAACTCGGCGATCAATGCGCCCGCGATGCGGTCGGCGGGCAAAATCTGCACCGCCGCGCCGAGCGCGATGGCTTCACCCGGCATGCCGTGGACTACCGAGCTTTCGCGATCCTGGGCGATGGTGAACGAGCCGCGGTCTCGCATCTGCTTGAGCTCCGCCGCACCATCCTTGCCCATGCCGGTCAACAATACACCGACCGCGCTGCCGCCGAGGTTCTCCGCCAGCGAGCGGAACAGCCAGGAAACCGAGGGCCGCAGTCCGTTCTCGGGTTCATCGCGCGCCAGCGCGAGCCGCCCGCCGCTGCTCACCCCGAGATGGAAGTCATCGGGCGCGATGTAAGCGTGTCCGGCCATGGGCAGCGCTCCGTGCGCCGCGACTTGCACGCGCAGCCCGGTAGTTTGATTGAGCCACTCGACCATGCCGGGCAGGAAGCCCCGTGCGATGTGCTGCACGACGACCAGCGGCGCGGAAAACTCGCGCGGCAGGCCGGAGAGAATTTCCTGCAGTACCAGCGGGCCGCCGGTCGAGGCGCCGATGCCGACAATGCGCGGCAGCGGATGTCTCGCGCCGGGCGCCGGCACCGCGGCGGGGGCGTGCGTGCCGGATACCCGCGGCCGATTCCAGCGCCGCACGACCTTCACTTCGGACATCAGTCGAATGGTCTGCAGCAGGTTCTCGACGCAGGATTCGAATTGAGGATGGTCTAGTCCCAACGGCTTCTCGACGCAGGCAACGGCGCCGGCTTCCATGGAGCGGAAGGCCACGGCCATTTCTTTCGGATCCGCCGTGGCCGTGCAGATGACGATGGGCAAGGGATTCGTTTCCATGATGCGCCGCGTGGCCTCGAACCCGTCGAGACGCGGCATGTGGATATCCATCAGCACGACATCGGGGCGTGTGGAGCCGCTGTGCAGATAGTCGATCGCCGCCTGGCCATCGTCGACGGTGCCGATGACCTCGATGCGCGGGTCGCGCGCCAGCACGTGCGCCAGCAACATGCGCATGCTGGGGGAGTCGTCGGCGACCAGTACGGCGATGCGCTTCATACCAGCCGCCGCAGGGCTTCGAGCAGATTGCTCTGATCGAGATTGCTCTTGACGAGATAGGCATTGGCGCCCACTTCGATGCCGCGCTCGCGATCTTCGCGCGAGGCGAGCGCGGTCACGAGCATCACCGGCAATTCGGCGAGCGCCGCGTCGGCGCGCACGCGCGCCGTGAGGTCGAAGCCGTTGAGCCGCGGCATTTCGACGTCGGATACCAGCGCATCGAAATGCTCCGAGCGCAGCAGCGTAAATGCCTCGAGGCCGTCGACCGCGGTTTTCACCTCGTAGCCGGCCGATTCGAGAATGCCCTTGAGCAGCATGCGCGAGGTGATGGAGTCCTCGGCGACCAGGATCCGTTTGGCGGTTACCGCCGCGGGTGTGCCCGGTTCCGCGGTGGACGCCACGCGCAGTGTCGGCCCGCTCCTGCGCGCGGACTTGAGCAGATCCGCGACATTGAGGATGGGCGCGACCTCGCCGCTGCCGAGCACCGTGGCTCCGGCAATATTGCGCACACGCGACAGCGGTTTGGTGAAACGCTTGACCAGCACTTCGCGTTCGTCGAGCACTGCGTCGACCGCGAACGCGATGCGTTCGTTGCCGGCGCCGAGAATCAGCGCCGCTGTGGCGGGCGCGTTGTTTGTGGTAGCGCTTTTCGATTTTGGGTTGGGCGGCAACTGCAGCACCTGCGCGAGCTGCGTGAGCGCCAGGGTGCGGCCATTGATCGACAAGGTGTCGCGGCCTTCGACGGTCTGGACGTCTTCGGGCTTGAAGCGCGTCACGCGTTCCACCTGCGCGGTGGGTACCACGAAGGTGCGTTGCGCGGATTCGACCAGCACGCCGCGGAAGGTCGCGAGCGTCACCGGCAGCGTCATGCGAATCGTCGTGCCGACCCGCGGAGTGCTTTCGATGGCGATCCGGCCGCCTAACTTCTCGGCCTTCTCGCGCACGATGGCCAACCCCAGGCCGCGGCCGGACAGTTGCGTGATCATGGGGCTGGTGGATAGATCGGTTTCGAATACCAGGAGCAGTGCACTGGCGTCGTCGAGTTTGTCCGCGGCCTCGGCGCTGATCAGGCCGCGCTTCACAGCCTGCGCCTTGACTTCCGCAACGTCGATGCCGGCGCCATCATCGCTCACGACGATTTCGACCTGGTTACCGTTCAGCGGCGCTATCGCCAGCGTGATGTTCGCGCGCGCCGGCTTGCGCGCCCGCCGCCGCACATCGGGCGCCTCGATACCGTGATCCACGCAGTTGCGCAGCAGGTGTACCAGGGGATCCTTCATTTCCTCGAGGATGCGCTTGTCGATCGGCACATCGTCGCCGCGAATCGTGAGCTCCGCTTCCTTGCCGAGCTCGCGCGTGAGATCGCGCACCAGCTTTGGCAGCAACGTTCCGAGTGTCGCGAGCGGCAACATTAACAGCTTCTTGGAATTGGCCAGCAGGTCGTCGATCAGCTTGTCGACGGTCAGCCGGTCCTGTTCGGCGTTGCGACGCAGGTTGCCGAGCCGGCTTTCGAGCGCGCGCAGCCAGTCGTGGTTCCACTCGAGGAATTCGGCCACCGCGCCGGCATCGCTGCTGCGCAGCGCTCGCGCCTGCGGTTGCACGCGCGACCACTCCTTGCGCCATTGCTCGAAGACGTCTGCGAATCCACCGAGATCCGCGGCGCGCTGGCCCGCGGAGAGTTTTGCGGTCAGCAACTCTTCGGATTCGAGCAGGCGTTCGTCGAGCGTCTTCACCGAGACACGAACGGTGTCGTCTGCGCTGTAGGGAATGGCGGCAGCGGGCAGTGCCTTGGCCGCCGGAATGTCCTCAGGCCGCGATGCCGGCGGCGGCAGTACTGCGGTGGGCCCTGCGATCGCACGGGTCATCCGATCGAGCGCCAGGTGCGCCGTATCGAGCGAAGCGGGCGTCGGCGCGCTCTCCTGGCGCTTCCAGGCAGCGAACAGGTTCTCGAGCGACTGGCAGACAGACTCGATCTCGTTGAAGTCCACGGCGCGCGCCGCCCCTTTGAGGCTGTGCGCGGCGCGGAACACGCTCTCGATCAACGGTTGCTGCGCGGCCGGATCCGCGGATTTCTCGAGACTCATCAATCCCGCGGCGATGGTCTGCAGATGCTCCGCCGCCTCGACCTTGAACGTCGCGCGCAGCTGCTGCAGGAATTCCTCGTCTGCCGGGCTCATCGTCAGCTCAAGCTGTAGTTTTCGACCAGCGCCTTGAGTCGTTGGCCAAGGTCGCTCAGGTTGCGCGCCGCGGACTCCAGCTGGCGTGCGCTGGCGACGTTCTGCGTGCTCGCCTGCTTGATGTTCTCCATCGCACCCGCGACCTGGTCCATGCCGACCAGCTGTTGCTGGCTCGACGCCGCGATCTGGGTGGCGGCCTGCGCGGCTTCGGAGACCGTGGCCGTCAACGCCTGGATCGATTCGCCCGCGATCTCGGTCTGGCGGCTGCCGGCCTCGACCGCCTTGTTGCCCTGTTCGGTGGCCATGACCGCGGCCGTGGTGGCTTTCTGGATATCGCTCAGGATCGTGCGCACCCGATCGGTGGCGGCGCGCGATTGCTCGGCGAGGCTCTTGACCTCCTGCGCCACGACGCCGAACCCCTTGCCCTGTTCGCCCGCCTTGGCCGCTTCGATCGCCGCGTTGACGGCTAACAAGTTCGACTGCGCCGCGAGATCTTCGACGCTCGCGATGATCTGGCCGATGGCCTGCGTCTGCTCGGACAGCCGCATCATGCTCTCGCCAATGGCTTCCATCTGCGTGCGGATACGGCCCATGCCTGCTACCGCATCTTCAGAGGATTTGCGACCGGCCTGCGATATCTGCACCGCCTTCTGCGCGTTGTCGGAAACGGAGCGCGCCTTCTGGCTCGCCATCTGCGAGGTCTGGCGGATCTCCTCCACCGTGGTCGTCGTCTCGCTCACGGCCGCGGCGGATTCGCTGGCGCTGGAGGCGAGTTGCGTCGTCGAGGCGACGATCTCGCTCGCGGCCGAACCGAGTACCGCCGCGCCCTCGACCATGCCGCCTATCTGCTTGCGCAGGTTGGTGATCATCTTGACCTGCGCGCCACACTGCAACTGCAGTCGGCGGCCGACGTGCTGGGTCACGCGCTGGTCAAGATGATCACCAACCTGCGCAAGCAGATAGGCGGCATGGTCGAGGGCGCGGCGGTACTCGGTTCGGCCGCGA
>DATHJZ010000241.1:0-29811 GCA_035286365.1 Steroidobacteraceae bacterium
TCGCCTTCGATTCCGAGCGCGCGCATCTGCGCTACGTAGTCGGCGGAGACACCCAGCGAGCGCAGCGCAATCAGGTCGCCAAGTTCTGCGTGCAACCCGGTCGCCCGGATCTCGCGAATGTACTCGGGCGTCACGTCCATATGCTTGAGCGCCGCCGCCGCGTCAGCCTTGCCGACGTCGATGGTGACGGCGCGCTCCACGGCGACGTTCGAGTCGTGATTCTGATTCTGACTGTGATTCTGGTTTTGGTTGATTCTGACTTCCTCGCGCACCTCGACCTGCACATCCTGATGCACTTCTGTCTGTTCAATGTGGCGACTCTCGAACTTCTCTTCACTATCGACTATGGGTTCGCGCGAGACCTTCGGTTCTTTCGCGACCTTGGGTTCCTTCGGGACCTTGGGTTCCTTCGCCGCCTTGGGTTCCTTCGCGGCCTTGGGCTCCTTCGGCTCCTGCACCGGCTTCGCTTCGCGCGACGGCTTGGCCGGGCGCACTGCGGGCACCGGTGGTGGAGGCGGTGCCACCTGAGGTTCGGGAGCCGGCACTGCGGGCACCGCCGGAACAGGCGGCAACGCCTCGGTGGCAGGTACCGCGGGAACAGGCGGCACCGCTTCGGTGGCAGGTATCGCGGGTTCGACCTTTGCCGGTGGCGATGCCGCGTCGCTCGTCTGTGCGACGGCGGGGAGCGCAACACCCAGCGACACAACGCCGGCCGCCAGTGACGCCGTGAGCACGAGCATCGCCGCAATCGCGCGAGTTGCCCGTTCATCGCGCTCGCCGCGGTTCATACCTAACAACCGCGCGACCCGCGCGGCCACCGTTCCTCCCGTCGCCGCCATCGCGAAGCTCGGTGTTTCGCGCCAGCCCTCCATCGATGCAAGCGCTCGCGCATAGGTCACGCGACTGCCGCACGCAGCGACCGCGACATCGTCACAGCAATCCTCGCGATCCGCACGGATGCGCCGATTCAGCCACCAGACAGCCGGATGGAAGAACAACAACGTTTCGGCAAACACCTGCAGGAAATTCACGGCGACGTCGAAGCGCACGATGTGCCCAAGTTCGTGCGCGATGACGGCGTCGAGCTGTTCGGCCGACAAACCTGTCAGTGCGCGCAAAGGCAGCAAAACGATTGGCCGGAATACTCCGATCACCGCGGGCACACTCACGCCGTCGCACTGGCAGTAGCGAATCACGCGCTCGATGCCGAGGCGCACCTGCAATGCTTCGAAGCGCGCGATGAGCCGCGGCGAAAGCCCAACCAGGCTGCGACGGCGCAGCCGTTCAATGGCCAACAAGCCAAACACGATACGCAGTGCGAACACGAACACACCCGCGAACCACGCGCGCGCCATCCACACGAACGCATCGGAAGAATTGGCCGCTTGCGACGTCCACAGCATCGACAGGGACGTCACATCCGCAACCTTTGGGGAGGCGAGGGCGGCGGCCGGCGCCCTTGCAGTCATTAGTTCACCGGCGCTGTCGCCGCCACTCAGCACAAAGACAGTCGTACCGAATGCGACGAGCATCGACACGAGCGCGCCGACGCCGACGAGATAGCGCGTCGCGGGGCTGCGCAATACCAGCATCAGCGTGCCGGCAAGCGCGGCGATGGCGGCGCCCTGCCACAGGAAATGCAGCAGCGACAGCGCGATGGTGTCGACCAGGAAAGTAGAGGTATTCATCACAGCTTCCTCTCATATTCGTCGAGCATGCGACGGATCTCGTCGAGCTCGGTTTTGGAACGTTTGCCGGACAGCACATGCTGCATGAGCTGGCTTGCGGAACCGCGGAACACGCGCTGCAACACGTCCGCGGCGAATTGTTGTTTGGTCTTTTCGGCGCTCTCACTGGCGGAGTACACGTGCGCACGCTGTTCTTCCGTGCGTTTCACGAGGCCCTTCGTCGTCATGATCTGGAGAAACTTGAGCGCACTGGTGTAACCAACGTCCTTCTCCTTCGAGAGCACCTCGTGGATCTCTCGCACTGTGGATGGCCCGCGTGCCCAGAGAATGTGGAGGATTTCCAACTCAGACGGCGTTGGCTGGTATTTGGTTACTTGCTTCATGGAATCGAGGCTACTACGAAGGGTTTCGTATTGTCAACGAAGGTCTTCGTACATCACCATTGCCCGCTACGAAATAGCCCCGCGTTTCCGCCCGCGGCGAGTCATTGCAATGACAGTGGCGTTCGTTGTAAACATTCCGCCCGCTTGATTTCTAAGGAGACGCGGCATGGACCGATTCACGGGTGGTTGCCTGTGCGGCGAGGTCAGACTTGTGGCGTCGGGACTCCCGTACCGGGTTGGCCTTTGTCACTGTCTCGACTGCCGCAAACATCACGGGGCGCTTTTTCAGCCTTTCGCGATATTTCCTCAGGATGCGGTGACGATCACCGGCGAAACACGCGACTACGCCGGGCGGTTTTTCTGTCCGCGTTGCGGCTCGTCCGTTTTCGGACGCAGCGCAGATGAAATCGAAGTGAACTTGGGATCCCTGGATGCCCCTGACCAGCTGAAGCCAACCTACGAGCTCTGGATGGTCCGTCGCGAGTCCTGGTTGCCGCCGTTTCCGATCACGAGACGATACGATCGCGATCGTGAGGGCACGAGTCGCTTCGAGAAGTAGGTCGAACTACTGGCCGACCATCGTCAGCACCCGGCGTACCTGCGCGAGCGACGCGATCGAGTCGGCGTGGGCGGTGTCCGGCACGAGGATGAATTGCTTGGCAGGCGCGTTGATCCACTCCAGATAGTCACGCGCAATCTCGGGCACGGCATTCATGTCGACCGCGCCCTGGATGATGTAGACCGGAATCTTGAAATCCTTCCCGAGTTTGCGCAGATCGATGTCCATCATCGGCCCGGTCATCGAAGTCCCGACAAAGTTGAAGTGCGCGAAGTTCAGATCGTCGGCGGCTTCGTAGTCGGCGAGGTCCTTGTCCGTCGCGTACTCGGCAGATGGCTTGCTATCCGGCCTGGGCGCGGTCGCGAGTTTCGCCTGGTAGGTGTTGCGCCACTTCCGGAAGGTGCGCCACTTCGCGAAGCCGACAAACGGCGGCGGCCCGAGTTG
Source organism: Steroidobacteraceae bacterium (assembly GCA_035286365.1). Lineage (GTDB taxonomy): Bacteria > Pseudomonadota > Gammaproteobacteria > Steroidobacterales > Steroidobacteraceae > CADEED01. Next base: position 3,075 of record DATHJZ010000241.1, read on the forward strand.
CGTGAGTTCCTCCGTGGCCCGCGCATCCTTCGTCTCGCGCGCGTACGCGAGCACACGCTCGTAGCTCGCCCGCGTGTTCTCGCGCATGTTCACGAGCTGCCCAGTTCCGATGTACGCCGTGAAAAGATCCGGACGCTTCTTGGCGAGATGAATGCCGACCAGTGACCCCCACGATCCACCGACGATCACGATGCGCTGCTTGTGCAAGTGTTTGCTCAGGTACTGCGCAACTTCGATGCCATCGTCCACGATGCGCTCGAGTGTCAGCGTGGACTCGATCGAAGGCCCCGTGCGCCCGTAGGTCCGGCCCGCGCCGCGCTGATCCCATTGCACCAGCGTGAAATCCTTTTCCCACCCGGTGAACATGGCATCTGCGAACGGGCTCTGGGAATTGCCCGGCCCGCCGTGCACGAACAGGACGACCGGATTCTCGCGACTGGCGCCTTTGACGGTGATCCACTGCTCGATGCCGCCGATGGGCACGAACCCACGTTCGTCGATGGGCGCGGCGAAGCTGAGCCCGCTGAGGGCGAGCAGGCCGAACAGAAGGCCAATGACGTTTCGAGTGCGAATGGCGATTTCTCCCGGTCGATTGACAGCCGCCCGTCTGGGCGAGCGCCAACGCGGCGACCCTACCAGAATCAAGAGCCTGCGCCGATTTGCCCGGCTGTTACTATCGCGCGCCCATGAAGACACCCCCCGGCCTGCAACCGCTCATCGACGACGGCGTCATCGACGAAGTCCTTCGCTCCCTGAAATCCGGCAAGGAAGCCACGGTCTACATCGTGCGTACCGGCACGCAAGCGCGTTGCGCCAAGGTCTACCGCGACATGGGACAGCGCAGCTTCCAGAAACGCGCGCAATACCAGGAAGGGCGCAAGGTGCGCGGCAGCCGGCAGGCACGCGCGATGGCGAAAAGCACTCGCTTCGGCCGCAAGGAAGCGGAGTCCGCCTGGAAGAACACCGAGGTCGACGCGTTGTACAAGCTCCAGGAAGCGGGCGTGCGGGTGCCCAGGCCTTTCGGCTACTTCAACGACGTGCTGTTGATGGAGCTCGTGACGGACGCGGATGGACATCCCGCACCGCGGCTGGGCGAAGTGGATCTCGCGCCCGAGGTCGCGCGCGAGTACCACGCCTTCCTGATCCACCAGATCGTGCGCATGCTGGCCATCGGCCTCATCCATGGCGATCTGTCGGAGTTCAACGTGCTGGTCGCGCCGGATGGTCCCGTGATCATCGACCTGCCGCAGGCCGTGAACGCGGCCGGGAATAACGCGGCATTCGCCATGCTCGAGCGTGACGTGAACAACATCCGCGGCACGCTCGGCCGCTTCGCGCCCGAATTGCTGAAGACCGAATACGCGCGCGAGATATGGGCGCTGTTCGAAGCTGGCGCGCTGCAGGCAGAGAGCAAACTCACGGGCGTGTTCGCGCGCGAAGAGGGCGTCACCGATCCGAGCATCGTCATGACCGTCATCGAAGACGCACGCGAAGAGAACATCCGCCGCGAGCTGGGGCGGCTAGGCTGACGCCGCTACGTCTCGCCCGCGTTGCTACGGAGTCGCCCGCGGCGCGCTCCGATGCAACCGATCCTGGTTCAGCATGATCTGAAACCCCTGCATGTTCGCGGGGATCACGATGGCCTGGCCGTCGTTCTTCGCAAATTCCCGCAACGCGAGATTGATCTCGTGCTGCAGATACTCGGCGGTCAATGACGCGTTGATGATCTGGTTCGCCTTTGCGATGCCTTGCGCCTTGGCGACTTCGATCTCGGCTTCCTTCGCGGCGATCTCGACTTCTATCTTCTTGGCCTCGAGCCGCTTCTGGTTCTGCACCGCGAGCTGGATCGACGCCTCGATCGAAGGATCGGTGTTGAGCGCACGCACGACCACGCGCGAGATGTTGAACACTTTCGGATCCTCGTCGTCGAGTCGTTTCTGCAGCAGCGATTGCACGTCGGCCTGCAGCTCATTGCGTTGCTTGTGCAACTGGAGTGAGTCGACCTTCGCGACCACCTCGTAAATGGCGCCGCGCGCTTCGCGCCACACCAGCGCATAGCCGGGAAAGAGCGCGCCGCCCTCGGCGGGCTGTTCGCTCGCGGCATATTTCACCGCGACGTCGGAGATCTTGTTGGCCGAGGTGCTGTAGAACACCGTGACGTCCAGATCGCGCAGCGACAGATTGTCCGCCGCCTTGGGCGTGAGATCGGTGAGGTCGAAGGAGTTCTCCTTGCCCGAGAACTCCCGCACGCTGGTCACCAGCGGCAGGCGCAAATGGAATCCCGGCGTCACCTCTTCGAGATCGACGGTGCCGAGGGTCTTCTTCACGCCGACGTTGCCGGTTTCGATGATGTACGACGAGGAGAACACCACGACGGCGCCGACGATGATGATCAGCGCCCACAGCACCAGGCCGGGCCGCGGCGGATTGATGCGCGTGTTGCCGCCGTTGCGCTGGAAGATCGAATTTTCCATTGATGTCCCCTGCGAGCGAATGCTCGTGGCGCGGATTCTATCCGTGTTACGCATCGTGATCTGTCGCACGCGATTAATACGCTCTATCAAGAACAAGACCCGCAATACGAAAGGGTCGAGGGAGCGTCCATGTCGAACTCATTCAGTCACTTGCGCACGGTCAAGCTGCGCTACGAGTCGGACTCAAACGCCGGCGATCCGTCGCCGGCGTTTTCTTTTGGGCTAGTATTCGCGCGCTCGCCACAAAGATAGAGACCAGGGGCAAAGGCATGGCCGGCAAACGGCATCACAAAGAGCATCACCGCACCGCGCGCATCGGCTGGCTGCGCGCCGCCGTGCTCGGCGCCAATGACGGCATCGTCTCAACCGCGAGCCTGATCGTCGGCGTCGCCGCTGCCGGCGCGGATCAACAAACAATACTGCTTTCCGGCATCGCGGGATGGGTTGCCGGCGCGATGTCGATGGCGGCGGGCGAGTACGTGTCCGTGCACTCCCAGACAGATGCCGAAAACGCGGATCTCTCGGTCGAAAAGCAGGAGATCCGCGAAGACCCGGCCGCGGAGCTGCGCGAACTGGCGTCTATCTACGTGAAGCGCGGCCTCGAGCCGGTGCTCGCGCAACAGGTGGCGGAGCAGTTGTCCGCGCACGACGCGCTGGGCGCGCACGCGCGCGACGAGCTCGGCATCACCGAGGAGCAGGCGCCGCGCCCGATCCAGGCGGCATTGTCGTCGGCGGCGAGCTTTACCGTCGGTGCGGCGCTGCCATTGCTGCTGGTGGTGTTCTTCCACGGCAGCCTGCTTATTCCCATCGTGTCGGTCGGGTCGCTGGTGTTCCTCGCCTTGTTAGGTGCGGTGGCGGCGCGCGCCGGCGGCGCAAATATGGTGAAAGGGGCGGCGCGCGTCACCTTCTGGAGCGCGCTTGCGATGGCCGTCACGGCCGGCGTCGGAGCGCTGTTCGGTACGGCGGTATAGCCGCTGAATCCAGGCGAGGGCGTTCAGCGGGCGTTCGGCACCATCAGGACCTGCCACACGTCGATGGTCTTCGCGCGGAACGCGCCCGCGCAGGTGCTCAGGTAGTAGTGCCACATCCTGCGGAAGCGCTCGTCCGGGGCGCCGAGCTCCGCCCAGTACCGCTCGAAGTTCGCGCGCCAGGCGAGCAGCGTTCGCTCGTAGTGAGTGCCGATTCGCTGCCAGCCCTCGATGGTGAACAGCCCCTCGATCGCAAGCACGATCTGTTGCTGCGAGGGCAGCATCGCGTTGGGAAAAATGTACCGGTTCATCCACGGGTCGACGTGGTTGGTCGATTCGAAGCCGCCGATCGTGTGCAGCAGGAAACGTCCGCCCGGATTCAGGCAGCGGCGGATCACGTTCATGTACGCGCGGTAATTGCGCACGCCGACGTGTTCGAACATGCCGATGGAATAGACATGGTCGAACTGCTCGTCGAGTTCGCGGTAATCCTGAAGACGAATCTCGATGGGCAACCCCGCGCAGGCGCGGCGCGCGTAGTCGGCCTGCTGGCGCGCAATCGTCACGCCGACGCCCGTAACGCCATACTCTTCCGCCGCGAACTTGAGCGCGCCACCCCAGCCGCAACCCACGTCCAGCACGCGCTGGCCGATGCGCAGCCCCAACTTTCCGAGCGTGAGTGACAGCTTGGCGTCCTGCGCCTCCTCGAGCGTGCGCGCCGACTCCCAGTACGCGCAGCTGTAGATCATTCGCCGATCCAGCATGCCGGCGTAGAATTCGTTGCCGAGATCGTAGTGCCGCTCGCCGACCTGGAATGCGCGCGACGGGCGCTGCAGGTTCGTGAACGACGCGATCAGCCAGGCCAGGGTGTTGCGCCAGGTGCCGACTTTCTTGTCGAGACGCGCGGACAACAGCCGGTAGATGAAGCCCTCGAGGTCGCGCACCTCCCACCATCCGTCAACATAAGACTCGCCCAATCCGAGCGAGCCGTTGGCCAACACACGGGCGTAGAAATCGTCGTTCAGGACCTGGATATCCCAGGCGTTCGGACCGCCGGGTTCGATGCCGCATTCCTGCAGCAGGCGCGTGAGTGTCCGGCGCGGTTCGCTACGGGAATCCGCGGCGCGCGAGCGGTCCGACCAGGTGCCATGCGACGGATGGGCTGCCATTGCACGGAAATATCGCGCAGCGGGCGGAAGTTTCGAGTCGGATGAGGCGGGGAATGTCGTAGGAATTCGCGACGGATATGAATCGTCCGGCGATTGCCGACAGACTCCCGTTGAGCGCAGTTGGACAGTTTGCGCCATGAGTTCGGCGACCCATCGCATGCGCGATGCAGACTTCACCGCGCTGAGCGCCCAATCGACGCTCGCACTGCGCAGCTCCAACCGAATGCCCGTGCTGGGGCTGGGCTCGTGGCAGCTGAAGCAGGACACCGTCGATACGGTGGTGGCTGCGATCAAACTGGGATTTCGCATGATCGACACCTCCGGTGACTATGGCACGCACGCGGGCATCGGTGCCGGCATGCGCCATTCCGGTATCAAGCGCGACGAGCTCTATGTCACGACCAAGATCGAGGAGACGGACGACGCCTATCAGGCGGCGCGCAAGAATCTCGGCGAATTGCAGCTCGACTATGTCGACCTGCTGTTGATACATCGTCCGCCGCCCAACGGCGCGGGCGAGGATCTATGGCGCGGACTGATGCGCGCGAAACAGGAAGACCTGACTCGCGACATCGGGGTGAGCAACTACTCGATTGAGCAGATCGATGCGCTCATTCGATCGACCGGCGTGGCGCCCGCGGTGAATCAGATCGAGTGGAGCCCCTTCGGGCACAGCGTGCGCATGTGGGAGTATTGCCGCAAGCTCGAAATCGTGATCCAGGCGTGCAGTCCGCTCACCCGCGCGTCCCGCCTCGACGATGAGAACCTCAGGGCCATGGCGAAGCGTTACCGAAAAACGCCCGCACAGCTCCTGATCCGCTGGAACCTGCAATTGGGTGTGGTGCCGCTGCCCAAGGCCAACCGGCTCGAGCATCAGCTGGAAGACCTCGACGTTTTCGATTTTGAGATCAGCGCCGCCGACATGACGGTGCTCGCGAGCCTGAACGAGCGGTACTCGGCGCTCGGCTCGCTTCCCTACGACTGAGGCGGCTAACGCAGCGACTTGTTCAGGTCGTCGATGGAAGCATCCATCAGGTGTGCGCCGAGCGAATCTGTCTGATCGAGTAGCGCGCGGGTCTGGACCAGCAGATCGCGCACGCGCCGCAGTCCCGAGCGATGACCGCTGCGGACTTGATCTTCGAGCGTGCCGCCGCCGGTGGCCGCGATGAACAGGAACAGCGGCACGGCGCCGCGCAGGTCGTAATTCGCTTTGACCGCAGTACTGATCGCCCAGCGATCCGCCGCGACTTCGCGCAAGCGACGCTGCATGAAATTGTCGCCGTTGCCCGTGGTGTGTTCGAGCACGTGGTGCGCGATCTCGTGCAACAAGACGGTCGTCACCACCGAATCGAGAATCTGCTCGCGAATCACTGCCTTGCGTTCATCGAACGTCGCATCCTGCAGCGCACCTTCGCACTGCCCGCGAACGTCCACCGTGTACGAGGTGAAGTCGTGCACGAAATGCAGTTCCTTGCCCTTGAAGATGCGCCGCGAGTTGTGGCCGACCAGCGTGGATAGATAGTCCGAGTATTCGCGCAGGCAACCGTCATGCCCGGACCAGTCGGCGATCATCGCGAGCGTCAGCCAGTCGGTGACGGCGAGAAACCCCGCGTTGAATTCCACCAGGCGGCGATTGCCAAAAGCAATCCGCGCATCGGCGTTGGTCTCCCAGGTCCTGGGCGATCTGAACTCGATGTCGTCGAGGACTTTCTGCGCGCGTTCGGGCAGGGTGGGCCGGACGGTCTTTACGAGGTCGTGCGCGACGGAATCGATGCGCTCGCTGTAGTAGGCTAGGTCTTCGCTGAAAGCGACGGTCGAGCCCGCTGCCAGTGACGCGGCCAGCAGGCAACGAGCAGTCCAACCCTGATGTTTGCTCATGAAAAGACCTGGGCGAAGACGAGGTCATCTTGCTCTTTTTCACATCGCCGTCAAATGAGGATTTAACCGCGGGCGTTGAAACCTACGGTTCTCGCAGCGAAATCGGGACAGGCGGCAGCGGGATTCAGGCCTTGACGGGCGGCGGCCATTCGAGCGTCAGCTTGGCGCCCCCCAGCGTCGCGCTCGCGTCGGCAATCACGCGTCCGCGATGCAGTGCCGCGATGCGCGCGACGATCGCGAGGCCCAGTCCGAAGCCGCCCGTATTCCGGTTGCGACTGGTGTCGAGGCGAGTGAACGCGCGGAAGATGGAGGTGCGTTCGTCCGCGGGAATGCCTTCGCCGTCATCTTCCACCGCCAGGCGATACATATTCTCGTCGCGCGAGATGGTGACGTTCACCTGGTGCCGCGCGTAGCGCAGCGCGTTGGCCAGCAGGTTGCTGAGCGCGAGCTCCATCAGCCGCGGCTCCATCCAGGCGTTTTCAACATTCTGCCGCTCGGTATTCACGCTGCGTTCGTGCGGCGGAGATGAGGCGACGATCAATGCCAGCCACGGTTCGAGCGGCACACTCTGGAACTGCATGGAAAGGCCAGGGTGATCGAGACGCGCATAGTCGAGCATGTCGGAGATCAGGTCGTCGATCTGCTGTACGTCGGTGTTGATGTCGCGCAACTGGCCGCGCAACTCCGGGTCGACTTCTCCCTCGAGCACCGCGGCGGCAAAGCGCACGCGCGCGAGCGGCGTGCGGATCTCGTGCGACAGCGCTGCCGTCATTTCCTTCTGCGTCTGGATCAGCTGGCTGACCCGCGCCGACATGTCGTCGAGGTTGGAGGCGAGGCTGGTCAGCTGCGTGGTGCGGCTGGCGGTGTCGAGCGGCTCGCGGTAGTCGGACGCGAATTTCTGCGAAGCAGCAGTGAGCACCGTGAGGTCGCGCAGCAGCGGCCGCAACCACAGACCCACGATCAGGAGAATCGAGGCGTAGAAGATCACGGGCAGGAAGCGGCTCAGCGTGCCTTCCACCGCCGGCTTGAACGGGCCCATGCGGATCGAGCCGTGCAGCGCCGCGGACTGATACAGAAAGAACACATTGCCGGCATCGTCCGTAAGCTCGCGCGGCCCCGGCTGAGTAGTTTGGGCGCCCGCGATGTCGCCCGCGTCGAGCAGGCCGATTTCGAGGCCCAGCTGCTGTGCGAGCCGCTCGGTGACCGCGCCGCGCATCGCGGGTGGCGCAGCGACGAGCTCCGACTCCATCAGACGAAACGTCGAGATGAGCCACGGATCCGCGGTGCGACTTTCGTGCGACTGCAAGGCGCCGAAGCCCAAGTCGAGCAGTACGGCGACCACGAGCAGGCCGCCGGCCAGCGCCACGTACGAGCGGATGAACAACCCGCGGTGGCGGGCTGTAAGCCAATCTCTCAAGAAGCCAGGTCCCAGGCGTCCGGGACTAACAAGTATCCCTTGCCCCACACGGTCTTGATGCGCGTGGGTGCGGCGGCGTCATCGCCCAGCTTGCGGCGCAGCTTCGAGACGCGGCCGTCGATGGAGCGGTCGAGCCCGTCGTAGTCGATGCCGCGCATGGAGCGGAACACTTCATCGCGGCTCACCAGCTCGCCGGCGCGATGCGCGAGCAGGCTCAGCAGTTCGAATTCCTGGGTGGTGAGGGCCACCGGTTTTCCCGACAGCCACACCTCGCGCGAGGTTTCGCTGATGCGCAACGCGCCCAACATCAGGTCCGGCTTGCGTTCGCCAGTGGTCGCGCTGCTGCCGCGCTCCACGCGCCGCAGCAGCGCGCGCACGCGCGCCAGCAGCACCATCGGATCCACGGGTTTCATCACGTAGTCGTCGGCGCCGGCCTCGAGACCGATCACGTGATCGAAATCGGTGTCGCGCGCGGTCAGCATGAGGATCGGCACGTCGTGGTGGCGGCGCAGCTCGCGGCAGATGCTCAAGCCATCCTTGCCGGGCAGCAGCAGGTCTAGTAGCACGAGGCGCGGCTTCTCGCGCACGAAACGCTCGATGGCACGATCGCCGCGGCCTTCGACCGCGATGCGCATCCCGTTCTGTTCGAGATAGGTGGCGGTCAGCTCAGCGAGGCGGGCGTCGTCCTCGATGAGCAAGATGTCGACGCTGGAGCCGCTCATAAGACATCCCACACGTGCCGCGTGCGCCGCTCGCGCCGCCGATCGGCCGAGTCCACGCGCAGGACCGAGATTTTCACCTCGGTCAGGCGTTGCGCGCCAGCTGGCTCCGTGAGCCAGTAGAAGAACTCCTCGCTGACTTGCCGTGCCTGCTGCAGATCGCCGGCGTTGGCGCTGGCCCAGCAGCGCAGCGGCGCAGGCTGTGCGCCGTCGTGCAGGCAGTACTCGGCGGCCAATACGCTCTTCCAGCGCACGTCGAAGGTCATCGTGCAGCTCGTGGCCCCCTTGTCGAGCACGCATAGCAGCGGCTTGACGATGAGGCGCACGGGCGGGTCAGCCGCTGGCGCGAACGTCGGCAGCGCCGCGAGCACGCAGCAGGTGGCAAAGATGCGCAGCTTCAAAACTGCCACCCGAAACCGGCGAAATATCCGAACACGTAGTCCTGGTCGACCAACGGGCTCTGCGCGATGTCGTGCTGGAGCCGTTCGTAGTTGGCCGACAGCGCGAGCCGCACGTTCTTGGTGAGGTAGTAGTTAGTGTGGAGACCCGCTTCCCAGCCGAGCCCGCCATCGGGATGGTACTCGAACAACACGTTGCTGGCTTCGCCGGGGTGGACGCCCCAGTAGTAGTCGCTCAGTTTCGAATTCTTGTAGGTCACGCCCACCGTCGGTGAAACCGACAGCCGGCCGCGCGTCCAGCGATACGCATAGTCGGCCGACACTTCGTAGCCTTCGTGCTTGTCGCTGACATCGTGGAAGCCGCGCAGCGTCGCGTTGCCCCATTCGCCCCCGAACAGGACCTCGACGCCCGCTTCGACCGCGTAGTCGCGCTTCGGCGGCTTGAGCGGGACCGGCTGCGTGAGCGGTCCGCCGGTCACATCGAACGCCGGCAGCGTGGCGCCCCCGCCGGCGCGCGCGAACGTCACGTACTTCGTGTTCGTCTTGCTGAAGAACGCGCGATCGCTGTTCACGCGGGCCATGAGATTGGCGGTGAAGAACCGGTTGTCGACGGCCGTGAACCCGATGTCGCCGTTGTCGAAGAACCAGCGCTTGCCGAACCAGGCGATGTCCACGTCCACGAGGACCGGGATGTCATCGGACTGGATCAGCGGATTGGTGCGGGAGCCGTAGCCGAGCGCCACGCCCAGGCGCCACGAATGCTCGGCCGGCAGCTGCACCGGTACCGTCGCGGCCGTTGGCGCGGGTGCCGGCCCGGTCGCGGCCGGACTCGCGGCATCCTGCGCGCGCGCCGCGGGCGGGCCCGCAAACAGGCCGGCCACCGCCATCGCCAGCAGGGCTTTCAAAGCAGGATTTCTCATGTCGGCATTCTAACTAGCAGGTGCACCGCACCGGCCGGAACCTCGGCGTTTTCCTGTGTGGAAAGTGTGAAAAAGTGTAGCGGTGTCGACCAACACAATTTGACGAATTCTCTCAAATCTCGCGACAGACCCTGTGCCGCTCGCGGATAGCCTGAATAGCTGCCGGAACGACATTTTCGCAGGGGAGTTTACGTCATGCGCCGTCGAATGAATCGGGCCGTATTCCTGGGCTCGCTGATGATCCTGTTCGCCAGCGTGGGACTGCCCGGCTGCGGCGGTTCGTCGCCGGACGGTGCCACGGTCGGCGAAACCAACGAGACCGGCATGTTGCGCCCGGTGTTTTCGGCCGCCGAGCTCGAGGGATTGCTGAGCGACTCGCAGCAGGACGCTACCTCGGGTGGCGTGCCTGCCGGGTCGGTCGCGCTGCTCCCCAAGGTGGACGCCACCCTGTTCTCGAACGCGTATCCCGCGGAAGCGGGCGATGAGAACTACGCGCGTTACGACGGCCGATACCGGTATGTCGCCCCCGGTTTCACCCGCGCCGCGCCCGGCGCAATCCGCATTCAAGAATTCGCGCTGGACGACACGACGCCTAACTACACCGGGTTCGTGGAAGTTCCTGGCAGTCTCTGGCTCGACGGCCAGCGCGATTTCCACCCCAGTGAATCGCAGGTTCTGCTGCGCGTGATGACCGCCGAGTACACGCAGGACCATGTGGACGCGAGCGGCTTGTTCGAAACCGCCTCCGGCGATACCGCCCGGTACGCGCGCAACGGCAAGCTGTGGTCGACGTCCTGGCCGACTCCCGAGCAGCAGGTGCGCGGACTTCTCTAGCCGTCGCGGAAGCTTCATGGAACCCGTAGTCAGCGTCACGACACTCACGAACGCCGACTTCAATAACAACTTCGGAGTTTCCAATGAAGATCAAACGCATTTTGGCTGTCGCCAGCCTCCTCGCGGCGGGGACCGCGATCGCAGGCGGTTCGAATTCTGGCGTGCTGTTCAGTTTCGATGGCGGTACGGGTGTGCAGCCGTTCCGCAGTGCCGCAGGCGCTCCCGCGCTCAACACCGTGGCGGGCGTCGCCCCGGGTGGCGCTCCCTGGCTGATTCGCGATTTCGACGCCGTCATCCGCAAGAACGGTGACGTGCGCGCCCACGGCGAAGGCGTGCTGCTCGCCGGCGCTGATGGCCTCGGCACGCGTGCCGGCCCCCGCCAGGTCATCCTTTCGCTGTTTTGCCGCAACGTGCCGGTTCCGCCAGCCGTTTCCGCCGCGCTGATCCTGACCCCGTTCAACTCCGAGCCCGTCGACCTCGATCAGGACGGTGACTTCGATGTGCGCGGCAAGCTGACCGATGCCACCGGTGCGACGCCGCCGCTCAATTGCGGTGACACGATCGACAATCGCCCGGTGTTGCTGATCCGCTCCGTCACTCCCGCCACGGCGACCACGCCGGTGGTGCCGGGCGCCTGGTTCGCAGCGGGCCTGCTCGAAGATCGCCGCCGTCCGCGCGATCACGATCATGGTGGCCACGGCGACTATTGATCATTGCCAGTTGTTGAGGGCAACGCCGGTGGCATGGATGCCGCCGGCGTTTTTGCCTGCGCGACCATTGTTGCGCCGCGCCAGCGAACAAATCAGAAGAAAGTCACTCGCAAGTGAGACAAACCTGCATGACGTGACAGTAAAAGGATTGGTGACTCGCTAATAACAACCAGCGCGAGGGCCAATGCCCCAAGGGACGTCATGAATTCGCAAGTCTTCGTAGCTCGCGCCTGCCTGGCAGGCGTTGCAGTGCTCGCAATCGCTGGGATCGCCGCGGGCCAGGAACCAAGGCCCACAGTACGTGCCAGGACGGCGGAGGCGGCCAGGAATGCAGCGCTCACGAACGTCGCCGTGACGGAAACCGTGCAACCGGCGTCAGCAGGTGCGACCGCGAATACCGCGCTGCTGCACGCGCAGCCGGCTGGAGAAACGAGCACCGACGCGAGCCCGGCGCTCGCCAGGCAGTATGTGCATGACGTCGAGCGCAAAGTGAATCGCGGCCTGCTCGACACCGGCAAGGTCAGCGCGATCGAAGACGGCAAGCGCATCGTCGTCGACAACACATCGCTGCCAGCGCGTGCGGCTCGCAACCAAGTGTTCTACGAATTCGCGCGCGCGAAGCCGACAGTCGTCGCCGTACCGCAGGTTCTGCAACAGGCCACGGGCTCCGCCGCACCGAAAGTGGCGACGCTGCTGCGCGAGGACGTGCTCGTACCGACCTCGGCGGGCACCTCGACCCGGGTGCAGACCTTCGCGCGCGACGAGACCGGTCTCACCTACGTCGGCGCGCGCAATCGATTCGAAGGCAGGTTTGCCGTCGCGCTGTCGCCGGTCGAGCAGGGCGCCGCGTTGACGCTCAACGCTCCCAAGAAAATCTCCCTCGGACTTCCCGGGGGAACGCTGCTCGCGCCGGTGCCGGAATTGGTGATTGCGAAGCTCGACGACTGGACGCCGGTATTTTTCTCCGTGAATCAGCCTGCCCATCCGTACCTCGTGAGCGTGAGCGCCAGCACCAGCGACCACGGCGATCCGGTGCCGGTGCAGGTGATTCAACCCAAGGTGAATCTCGCGACGGATCGCACGTTCGTACCCGGCTACGGACTCGGCACGTTCATCGTGAGCGTGTCCGCGACGAACCTGCAGGAGCCGAAGGGCGCGCAGATCACGTTCCAGGCCGACGGCGGCATGGTCGAAACCGGCAATGTCGTGACACTCGACGAGAACGGGCACGGCACGCTGCGGATGCGCTCGATCGGAAGCGGCACGGTCGTTGTGCGTGCGCTGCCGCCATTCGATACCGCATCGGTCACCGTCGTATTCAAGAACCCATGGTTGTTGCTGGTCCTCGCGGTGCTCGGCGGCATCGTCGGCGCCGTGCTCATGCGCAAGGGTCGCGCGGGCTGGCCCAAAGTCATTCGCAACGGCGCGCTCACCGGGCTCGCGATGACGATCCTGTACTACGTCGGCCTCGACTGGGTCGTGAAGGCGACCGGTTGGACCACGCTCGCGTCGGCCGGAGAGTTCGTGGCGTTCGCGCTCGGGTTGTTAGGCGTTCTGGTCGGGGTCGGTGTGATCACCGCCGTCGCAAAGAAGAAGGAGTGATCCTCATGGCCAAGGCACCGTATTTCATGGTCACCAATCGCAAGCTCGTGAAGGGCGACCTCAGCGAACAACGCGTCGATACGCTGGCGTTCTACACCAGCGTGGGCGGCAAGGACCTCACCAAGCTCCCCAACTGGACCAGCATCACCGGGCAGGAGTTCGTGAAGCAGTTGCGCGCCGTGGCGGCTGCGTTTCCGCTGCTGCCCGACTCGCGCAACTCCGAGCAGAAGCATGTGTCGCTGTTCGTGCACGGTTACAACAACGACTGGCGCGCCACGGTCGCGCGCTATGTGCAGATCAAGCGCGACCTCTACGACGCCACCGATCTCGGCGCGCTGGTGATGTTCAGCTGGCCGTCGAACGGGTCGGCCGCGGGTTATCTACCGGATCGCGAGGACGCGCGCGCCTCGGGCCCGCAGACCGCGGAGCTGTTCGTGCGACTGCACGAGATCATCACCGCGGAGCAGCGGCTCGCCGCGAGCACCAATGATCCGGCGAAGATGTGCCGCGCGAAGATCTCGGTGATCTCGCACAGCATGGGCAATTACGTCGTGCAGAAGGGACTGGCCGTCGCGGCGAAACGCCTGAACAGCCCGCAGCTGGTGACGCTCGTGCACCAGCTCGCGATGGTCGCCGCCGACGTCGACAACGACCTGTTCCAGATGAACATGCCCGAGGACGACGACGGTAGTTTGATGTCGAACCTGTGCTACCGGATCAGCGCGTTGTACACCGGGCTCGACGAAGTCCTCGGCGCCTCCGCCGGCCTCAAGCATTTCGGCAAGCGCCGCCTCGGCCGCAGCGGGTTGGCGGACCCCAAAAATGTCTGGGACAACGTGTTCGATGCGGATGTCTCCCGCCTCATCGTGAAGAAGAACATCCATTCCGCCGTGTTCGACTCGCCCAAGAGCATGGCGCTGCTCGAACAGGTGTTGCGCGGCACCGATCGGGTGCATCTCGGGCTCCCGCCACCCGCGCCGCCGGTGGGGTGATGAGTGGTGGCGGAAACCCTTTCCCGGCACCGCTACTTCAGCTTCGCCATCATCGCGATGAATCGCGGTTCCTTGCGCAGCGGGTCGTAGTCCGGGTCGTTCTCCACCCAGTCCTTCTTGCCCCAGCCCTTGTTGAACACGCGCTCGAGCAGGTCCATCGCTTCTTCTTTCAGGCCCATGCGCGAGCGCAGGCAGGCGCCGTTGACGTTGACGCCCATGTCCTCGGGATACAGCGCCTCGGCGCGCCGCGCCCACTCGAGCGCGCGCTCGGTCTGGCCGTCCAGCTCCAGTGCGCCGGAGCCGAACGACAACACGCGGCCGCTGGCGGGATTGATTTCCACCAGGCGCTCGGCGCGGCGCACGGCCTCGCGATTCAACACGCGCGCCTCCTCGTCTCGGCCTAGCTTCCGCAGCGATTGCCCGGCGAGCAGCGGGCTTTCGAAGTCTTCCTGGCGCACTTCGCCGGCCTTGCGCCACATCTCGATCGACTTCTCGAAGTCGCCGGCCGCGAACGACGCACGGCCATAGTAGTAGTACACGTCGAACAGGTTGGGATTGATGCGCGCCGCCGCTTCGAAGTGCCGCGTGGCCTCGGCGTAGCGACGCAGGTTCGACAACGTGTAGGCGCGCGCCAGGTGCGTCTCAGCGAGCTCGGGCGCGAGCTCCATGGCGATGCGGCTGGCGCGCTCGGCCTCCGCGAGATCCGAATCCTTCGACCCCCACCACTCATAGAGAAGCGCATGCAGGGTGGCGAGGCCGGCCCAGGCGGGCGCATATTCGGCGTCGAGCGCGATGGCACGCTGGTACAGCTCGCGCGCTTCGTCCATGTGCGGCTGCTGCATGGTGTGCATGCGCTGGCGGCCGCGCAGGAAACATTCATAGGTCTCGAGCGCAGTCGGCTGGCGGCGCACGGCGCGCCGCTCGCGGGTAGACAGGGCGTCGCCGCGCAGCAGCGTGGCGACCGTTTCGGCGATCTCTTCCTGCACCGCGAACACGTCGCCCGCGTCGCGATCGAATCGTTCCGACCACTTGTGATAGCCCGTGTCGGTTTCGATCAACTGCACGGTGATGCGCAGCCGGTCGCCGGATTTGCGCACGCTGCCTTCGAGCAGGCTGGTCACGCCGAGCTGGCGGCCGACTTCGCGCAGATCGTGCCCGCCGCGGAACTGGAACGAGGAGGTGCGCGCCGTCACGCGCAGACCTTCGATATGAGTCAGGGCATCGATCAGTTCCTCGGCGAGTCCCTCGCAAAGAAAGTCCTGGTCGCGATCCGGGCTCATGTCCGCGAACGGCAGCACCGCGATGGCCGCCTGCACGGCACGCGCGGGCGGCGCCACCGGTGGCGTGGCTGCGCCCGAGACTTCCGCGGAAAAGCGATACCCCAGGCGATGGCGTGTTTCGATGTAGAGCGGCTGCTTGGAATCGTCGCCCAATGCCTTGCGCAATTCCTGGATGCAGGTGACCAGCGCGTCATCGCTGACCACGGTGCCGCGCCACACGTTGGCAAACAGTTCCTGCTTGGTAACCGGCGCGCCGGGACGCTCGAGCAGCGCGCCCAGCACCAGCGCGGCCTTGCGCGTGAGCCTTACTTCGCAGTCGTCCTCCCACAACCGGGCGGTCGCAGGCTCGAAGCGAAAGCTGCCGAAAATGAGGTTCGAATCCATGAAGTCCCGGCCAAATCCCGGCTCTGTCCCGGGATTCGGGGGGCCGGTGCGCCTAATCTTTTGTCACAACGAATCCGGCGAAACAAGCCGCCCCCGCTATTGGGTGGCGCCAACCGTGTCATTTGGGGAGCTATATGAAGCGTCTCGCCATTTTTCTGTACGGGATCATCAGCTACGCGGTGTTTTTCGCCACGTTTCTGTATGGAATCGGGTTCATCGGCAACCTCTGGGTGCCCAAGTCAATGGACTCTCCGCGCGACGTGGCGATAGGGACCGCACTGGCCATCGACCTCGGATTGCTGGCGCTGTTTGCTGTGCAACACAGCGTCATGGCGCGCCCGGCCTTCAAGCGCTGGTGGACGCGCATCGTGCCGGAGTCCGCGGAACGCAGCACCTACGTGTTGTTCTCGTCGCTCGCACTGATCGCGCTGTTCTGGTTGTGGGCGCCGCTGGGCGGGGTGATCTGGGATATCGATTCGGTCGCGGGCATCAACACGATGTATGCGATCTACGCCGCCGGCTGGGCGCTGCTGCTGTACGTCACGTTCCTCATCGATCATTTCGATTTGTTCGGACTGCGCCAGGTCTGGCTGCAGCTGGTCGGCAAACCGTTCACGCCGGTCACCTTCAAGACGCCGTGGCTGTACCGGCAGGTCCGTCATCCGCTGTACATCGGCTGGCTGATGATTTTCTGGGCGACGCCGACAATGACCGTCACGCACCTGGTGTTCGCGATCATGACGACCGCCTACATCCTGGTGGCGATCCAGTTCGAGGAACACGATCTGATCGCGGCGCATCCCGAATACGCCGATTACAAGAAGCGAGTGCCCTCGCTGATCCCCTTCACCAAGCGGCGCGCACCCGAGAGCGCCCGGGTCGCCGGCCGGAGTGCGTGATGTCGCTGCCGGTAGTTAGTCTGGAGGTCGACAGCGCGGCGTTGCTGATGCGCCGCTGGGGCGAGGCACGCGTGAAGTTCGATCAGACGCGCGTTGACTTCGGCCGCGTCGATTGCCTCGCCAAGCTTACGGCGCGCATGCACCGCGATCACTGCCGTCAACGGCTGGCGCGTCCTGGTTGCACCGAGCGGCGGACCGCCTGATCGTGCACACGCCCGGAACAGAAGGCCGCCGCGTCAGCGATTGACGCGGCGGCCTCGCGCTTTACTCAGCTTACTTTGTAGTACTCGTTGGTGCGAGTCACGTACGACGCGGCACCGTCGGCCTTCGTGAGCTGGTCGATCGAATCCGCCGGTGCCGCCTTGAGCTGCTCCTTGCTGAACGGCACGACGTAGCTCTCTTCGCTCTCGATGTAGTCGAGCGCGGACCAGGGAATCGGGTGGAACTTCTCCTCGACGCCGAGGAAGCCGCCAAAGCCGACCACGGCGAACAGGATCTTGTTCGACGTCTTGTCGAGGACGATGTCTTCGACCTTGCCGATCTTCTCGCCGGCCGTGTTCTTCACGCTGGTGCCGATGACTCTCTTGGCGCGGATGGCCGCGGTGTGTCCGGATGCGGTGGGCATTGTAATTTCTCCATTTGTCTCTTGAGGTTGGCGGGCCATGCTACGGAAGCCGCCGGCGTCCACTGCATAGGAGAAGCCCGCGCGCTCGTGTCAGTGCATCCGGTCGCAATGAATATGCGCGCAACTCAACGCGGAAAGCCGGATCAATTCTGACAGCCGCGGCGCGGCGAAGCCTGGATGCTCGGCCCCATTTCCGAGGAGGAGTGCGCGATGAATACATGTGAAGTCTGCGGCAACAAGTACGACAAGGCATTCCAGGTGATCCTGAACGGCGAGTCGCACACCTTCGACAGCTTCGAGTGCGCGATACACGCGCTCGCGCCCGAGTGCAGCCACTGCGGTTGCCGCATCGTGGGTCATGGAATGGAAGCCAACGGCGAGTTCTACTGTTGCGCGCATTGCGCCAGCCATCGCGGCGCGATCCAGATGCAGGACCGCGCGGAGAGCCGTCCGGCCTGAGCGCGATTCTGCGCGGCGCGCAGCTTCAGGGCATTAGGGGCGTTGCGACTACTACGGGATTTCTGAACGCATCGAAGAGCTCTCGCGGCATCACGTCACTCCACGGGAAGTCGATCACCGCCGCATCGGCCGTGCCATCGCCGTTCGAATCGACCGCGACGAGAACCGTTGCCGGGTTGCTGGCGGCGGCGCCTTCCTCGGACAACCGCGCGCTCGAGCCCGATCCGCCGATCACATCGAGACGCCCTGCGTCCGGGTACTGCCCGATCGTGCCGGTGAATGGCGCGAAGGTGGCGAATTCGAAAGGACCGCTGAACATGGCGCTATCGAGAGAGCCGCCGAACGTCAGGCGGTACGTATCCGCGGCATGATCCTGTAGATAGATGACGCCGAGCGCGGTGACGTCGGTTGCGCCCGCGACCTGTGACGAACTGAACGACGCGCCCGCCAGCCTGAACTCCTGGTACGACGGCGTGCGCGTGTATGACACCGGGCCGACGAAGTTGACGGAGATCGGCGGGATGGCGCTATCCGCCAGCTTCAGCGTGAGATTCACCACCGTGGCGAGGAGCTGGATCTCGCGCCCGCCGTCTTTGGGCGTCACGCTGTCGATTTCGATGCGAATGATGCCATCGAGTGTCGAACCGTCGTTATCGCAGTCCTCGTACGCCTGGTTCACGTAGTCGCCGGCGTTGAAGAGGCCGTCGCTGTTGCGGTCGCCGATCGTGAGCAAAGTGGTGCCGCCGTCGGGACAGGGCAGCAGGACCACGTCTCTAGGGACCGGAAGATCGAGCATCAGGTCAGCCAGATCGCCCCCGAGCTTCACGTAGTTGAAGGCGTTCATCGTCGTACCGATGGATGTCCGCAGTGCGAGCTGGTAGTCGGCCGCGCTCACCTTGAGCGGCGGGCGCGTGTTCGACGGCGGCGGTTGTTGGGACTCGGGCGCCTTGCCGCCACCCCCACCACCTCCGCCACAACCCTGCAGCACAGACAGGCAGAAGATAGTGGCGAGTCCCTGCGTCAGTCGATACATGGCGGCGAGATTATCACCGCCGCCGCGCCGGCGTATCGCACGCCGCGTGTGCCACGCTGCGATACCCGGTGGCTCACGCGGCGATACTTTGTCAAACTACTGGCGGGACTTCAGCCCTAGATAGTCGTGGTGCCGCCGGCCGCTACTTTGGTGCATACAGGCCGCCACCCTGAGCGGCCGCGCCAGCGTTGGAGCTGAGGGTTACTCCTAGCCCGGTTTGTCAGGCCGCACGGTCATCAGGCGGGGCGCTGACGTGGAAGTTGCGGATTGCCGCCGCGCAGCAACAAAGGCATCCTAAGGGTCATGCAGCTCGTCCGAGATCCATTTCTGGATGCAGTCACTGCGCTCGCCTCCGCGCGAGACGAGCCAAGTGTGTGCGCCATCGTTCGCAAGGCGGCGCGCGAGCTGAGCGAGGCGGACGGCGTCACCTTCGTCATCAAGCAGGGCAATCACTGCTTTTACGCCGACGAGGACGCCATCGGGCCGCTGTGGAAAGGCAAACGCTTCCCCATCGAAACCTGCATCTCCGGCTGGGTCATGCTCAACAAGGCGCATGCAGTCGTGCCGGATATCTATGCCGATGAGCGCATTCCGCACGACGCTTATCGCCCCACCTTTGTGAAGAGCCTGGTCATGGTGCCGGTGCGGCGTGAGGACCCGATCGCGGCGATCGGCGCGTACTGGGCCAGCTACCATGCGGCAACGCCGGCCGAAATCGGCGTGCTGCAGAGTCTCGCGGATGCCGCCGCGCTCGCGCTCCACAACGTGCAACTCGACGGCGAGCTCAAGGCGGCGCTGCGCCAGGAACGCGAGGCGCGTTTCAATGCCGAGAGTGCCAGTCGGCTGAAAGATGAATTCCTCGCGCTGTTGTCGCACGAGCTGCGCACTCCGCTGCACGTCATCAACAACTGGTTGTGGCAGCTGAAGCAGGGCAAGGGCATCCAGCCATCGATCCTGGGCAGGGCGCTCGAGGTCATCGAACGCAATACCGCGCTGCAGACCCGGCTGATCGACGATCTGCTCGATGTGTCGCGCGCCGCGGCCGGCAAGCTCTCCATCGATTCGAAGCTGGTCGATCTCGGCGCGCTGTGCAACGCGGCGGTCGAACTCGCGCGACCGGCGGCGCGCGAGAAAGGCATCGCGTTGTCCGTCGTGGCACCCGATCGTCCGCGTGTGTGGGGCGATCACGATCGGCTTCAGCAGGTGCTGCTGAACGTCGTCGCGAACGGTGTCAAGTTCACGGACAAGGGCGGCAGCGTCACCGTCTTGGTCACGCGCGACGGTTCACGCGCAGTGGTCGAAGTGAAAGACAACGGCAAGGGTGTGTCCGCGGATTTCCTGCCGCACATGTTCGATCGCTTTCGCCAGGGTGACGCGGGCCTGACGCGCCGCCAGGGTGGCCTGGGGCTCGGACTCACGATCGTGCGCGACATCATGGCGTTGCACGGTGGCACCGTGAACGCCGAGAGCCCGGGGCCTGACCAGGGGACGACGATACGGCTGGAGTTCGCCGAGGCCGGGCAATCGCCGGCATCCGGCGAAATGACGAGCCGGTCGTTGCGGCCCGATTCCCCGGTGCACTGATGGCGGCCACCAAGGTACTGGTCGCGGAAGATTACGACGACGCGCGCGATGTGATGTCGCTGGTGCTGCAGTCGGCAGGTTTCGAGGTGTTCGAAGCGCGCGATGGCCTCGAGGCGTTGAGCGCCGCCAGGGCTAACAAACCTGCGGTCATCGTCATGGACATGTTCATGCCCAACATGGACGGGCTGACCGCAACGCGTGCCTTGCGTGATGAACCGGAGCTGCGCCGCATCCCGGTGATTGCGCAGACCGCCCAGCCGAGCGTGATCAGCGGCTCGCGCGAATTGTTCGACGCCGTGCTGGCGAAGCCCTGTTCGCCGGACGTCCTGATCCGCACGATTTCCGATCTGCTCGCGCGGTAGGAGAGTGGTGCCGGAAACCCCTTCCCGGCAACACTCATCTGATCGTCACGGCGATCTCATCGCTGTGAAAATTCGATTCGCGGCAGGCGATGCGCAGCAGTCCCGACGAGCGGCGCAGCACCGTGGCAGGAATGGTCATCCGGCCCACGCCGGCGCGCGCGCAGGCGAGCTCGCGCCAGTGCTCGTCGCCATGCGGCCGGAACAGCCCCACCGCGTTCAGGCACAGCGCCGATGCGTAGCGTAGCTTCCAGGTGATCTGCACGTCATTGAGCGACGACCAATTCAGCGGGCCCTCGAGCGTAAGCTCGATCGGTCCCAGCACCGCGTCCGCCACGTTGAGCGCGCGGCCGCCACGGCAGACCTCCGCCAATGCGGGGTGGTTGCTGCCACTCGCGACGAGATGTTCTTTGAGCTCGTGATAGCCCCAGCCGGGATTCAGCGATTTTACCAGCGCGGCGCAGCCGCTCACGTACGGCGCGCCGATGGCGGCGTTCAGCAGGTGCGTGTAGCCGCTGCCGCGCCAGCTCGGCACGTGCGCGAAGCCGGGCGCCGCGAGATCCGCGCCACCGGCGGGAAAACTTGCCAGCGGCCGAAAGGATTCATCCACCGAGAGCACCGCGATCTGGTTCGGCACCGGGTCGACTTCGCCGGGCGCGAGCGGCGCGGGACAGTGTTCGGAGGCCGCGCACACCACGAGCACATTGCGCGTGGCGGCGTATTGAATCGCGCGCCGCACCGCGGGCAGCGTGAGATCGCCGGCCAACGCGATGTTCAAGATGCTCGCACCCATTTCCACCGCGTATTCGATGGCGTGCGCGAGATCGAGCGCCTGCGGGCCCGTCCCCGTGGTGAACCTCACCGGCAGAATGCGCGCATCCGGCGCCACGCCGGAAAAGCGCTCCGCCACGCTCGAGCGCCCGGCCGCGACTCCGGCCGCCTGCGTGCCGGCGATTTCGTGCTCGCCGCCGATCGGCGGCGGCGCGGGGTCGCGATGGATGTTCGGGCCGATCAGCGGATGGTCGACCTGCACGCCCGCATCGATGATGCCAATGACGACGCTGCCGTTGCCGCGCGTCCTCGTCCAGGCACGTTCGACACCGAGCCAATCGAACGCAGCGCCGAAGCGGCCCTCGCGAGCCGCGGCAATCTTCATGGGATCCCTGCCTCTCTATTGCTTAGCCCTCTGCGACGACTCGCGCGCCGCTGACAGCGCCGGAATCAGTATTTGACGAAACTGAAGTCCAGGGCTTCTTCGTCGGAGGACTGTTTGCGAATGCGCAGGGAGTACGTGCCCGCTTCGAGCTGATCGCTGTCGATCAGGACTTCGAGGGTCATGGGCGAGGAGGGGTGCTGGCCGTAGAGGGTGGCCAGGGTGACGATCGCTTTCTGGGGCTGCAGGCGGTCGAGCGCGACGCTGTAATGGATACCGGTGTCGAACAGGCCGACGATTTCCACGCGCACCAGACCGCTTTGCAGCGCCGGGGTTGTCTCCGCGCCGCGCACCAGCGCCAGCCGCAGCGTCGAACTCTTGTGCTGCGCGTCGCCGGAAACCGCTGCGAGCAGGGGCCGCGCGCCGGCGGGATTGCCGTGAAATGCGTAGAAAGCAATGCTCAGGCCCAAAAGGGCCGCGGCCGCCGCGGCGATTTTCCAGCGCACCGGGTGGTTAGAACGAACGAATTCTGCGGTGGATCCGCTGGCGACCTGCGCCAGTCCGAGTTTGAGCCGCTGCTCGAACTCGACCTGCTTCGCAAATTCCGGATTCGCCAGGCAATACTCTTCGAAGGCCTCGGCTTCCGCCTGGCCCATCTTCCCGGCGACATATTGTTCAATTTGCTGCTGATTCATAGGCCAAGACTCAACAGGTCGCGCTTCGAGAACCCCCGTTCCTCGAGGATCTGCCGAAACCGCCTGCGCGCGCGACTCAACGCCTGGTTGAACGCCGCCTCGCTTAAGTCCATCTCTTTGCAGATGAATTCCTTGTCATGATCATCTAGATAGAACCGCTTGAGCATCAGGCGATCCCGGGGATGTGGCAATTCGCGCAGTAGCGCACGTACCGCCAGGGCCGCTTCGAGATCCGCCGCACGTTCCTCTACGCCCTGCGCCGGATCCGGATTGCGATCTGTCAGATCGCTATCGATATCTGTCCTCTGTCGCTCAGCCTTCCGCAGTGACGCGATCGCGAGATTTCTTGCGGTTTGTGCGGCAAAGGCCGCAAGCTTTTGAGGGTCGTCGATACCGGCGCCGCGTAGGCGCTGGATTACAACTAACAGGGTGTCCTGCACGAGATCCTGCAGGAGGGCGTGGTCGCCGCCGGTCCGGCGGCGCAACAAAACCCGCAGGCCGGGCTCGAACTGACGAATCAGCTCGCTTTCGGCGGAGACATCGCCTTCGCGGATGCGGCGGGAGAGTTCACCGCCTGGAACGAAATCCATACCCCTGACGACCCCGGGAGTCTTTTTTGTGCGGGCCTTTTTGGCCGAGGGGAGTTTGCCACGAGCGCTGCGCCGGTATCTTCGAGCTTTCGCCGGGAAAACCGGGAATGAGAACCGAGACCGGACATATATACCGCCTCGGGGGCCGGACCTGATGCGTACCTGCCACGGCTCTTGTCACTGGCGCGGCCACACCGCTGTAATTGCTCGATTTGCTACTGCGGCGACAAACCCAGCGCCGTGCCGATTTGCAGTCAGGTGCTCTCGAGCCGCAAGTGATCGAACACGGCATCAAAGCCCGCGCCCTCGGGCGCCGCGCACATGATGCCGACCTTCACCTCGACTGCGGCCGGAAAATATCCCTGGCGCACCGTGAGGAACGTCTTTCCGTCGGTCGAACATTGCGCCTCGATCGAATCCTTCTTGCGCACGACACGCCAATACACCGGGCCCGATTGCGACAGGTCGTCGAGCGTCGACCAGTCGGAGAAATCGTGAGTGAACACCACGCTCGCCCAGCGGCGGTTCTCGAAGAATTCCGAGCCGCACTTCATCCAGTGTTTTTCGTCCAGCCGCACCATGAGGCCGGCCTGGTCGTACAGCGAGGCGTACTTTCCGCTGACGCGCGCTTCGAAGGTGAACTCGCCGCTCACGGGCAGGTGAAAGAAGTGGCCGTTGTCGGTGATGTAGCCGTAGAAAGTCTTGCGCCAGTAGTCGGTTTTCGGCTTCGAGCGCACGACGACGCCGCCTTCGGCAAACGTTGCGCTGGCCGGCTCGTTGAACCAGCTCATGCGGCTCGCAAGATCGCCGCCGCTGCGCGTGACGGTGGCCGCGCGCGCCGCGGAGCCGAGTGGTGCCAGGGCGGCGGCGCTGGCAGCGCCGGCCAGGAAGGTCCTGCGATTGTCGGTCATTGGATCTTTCCTCTAGAGGCCGATGTTGGGTAGATAGTTACGCAGCTCCGCGCGGCAGCTGGCCGGATCGCGGAACTGGATCGCATGCAGCCCGCTTTCGCGCGCCGCGATCACGTTGCGCAGCACGTCGTCGATGAACACGCTCTCGGCCGGCACGATGCCGGTCTTCTCGACCAGGTGCTTGTAGATGGCCGGTTCCGGTTTCATCAGCTGGATGGCGCCGGAGATCACCAGCTGCTTGAAGTGCGCGAAGAACTTGTCGCGCTTGATGAGGTAATCGAACGTGCTGACCGGCATGTTCGACAGCAGGTAGAGGTTGACACCGCCCGCGGCGAGTTCCCCGAGCAACTCGATCGTGCCATCGATGGGACGCAGCGACTCGCAGGTGGCGCGCATCAATTTGAGGATTTCGTCCGGGCTGCGCCCCGACAACTTCGCGAAGTGCTCACTCGCGGCGGCGTCGGTCAGCGCGCCCCGATCGTACTCGTGCCAGTCCGGGTGCTCGAAGATCTGCTGACGGAGTTCCGCCTGCACGACCGGGTCCGGATAGAGGCGGGCGATGACCTTCGGCGGGTCCCATTCGAGCAGCACGCCGCCGGCATCGAAGACTACGTTGCGGATGTTCATGGGCACACATTGTTCCGTAATAATCGCAGGCATGAAACCGTACGTGAAAATCTGCTGTATCGCGAGTCGGGATGAGGCGCAGTTGGCCCTGTCGATGGGGGCGAGCGCATTGGGGCTGGTTTCGGCGATGCCGAGCGGACCCGGGCCGATCGCCGATGGGCTGATCGCCGAGATCGCGGCGGCCGTGCCGCCGCCCATCGCCACGTTCCTGCTGACCTGCCGGCAGGATGCCGAGTCGATCGTTGCCCAGCACTCGGTGTGTCGGACGTCGACGCTGCAGTTGGTGGATTTCGTCGAACCGGCGGAGTTGACCAAGCTGCGCGCGCGCTTGCCCGGCATCCGGTTGGTGCAGGTGATCCACGTCGGTGGCGAGGAATCCATCGAGGAGGCGCGCGCGGTCGACCGGCTGGTCGATGCCTTACTACTCGACTCGGGAAATCAGAAGCTTGCGGTCAAGGAGCTCGGCGGCACCGGCCGCGTGCACGACTGGCGCATCAGCCGGCGGATTCGCGAGGTGTCGCGCGTGCCGCTGTTTCTCGCCGGTGGGTTGAATGCCGGCAACGTGGCCGAGGCGATCGGCATCGTCGAGCCGCACGGCGTCGATATCTGCAGCGGCGTGCGCACGGAGGGCCGGCTGGATGCCGTGAAGCTGCGGGCGTTCATGACGGGCGCGATGTCAGTAGTTTGATACCGAAAAGGATGAGCGCGGCGCCGAACACTCGTTCGAGCCACATCAGCGCGCGGGACTCTTTCAGCGCGCGGGCGCCTCGCACCGCGAGCTGCGCGTAGACCAGCAGCACCGCACCGTCGATCAGCATCGTCACCGCCAGCATGATCGCGAGCTGCAGCAGCAACGGATGGCCGGGCCGGATGAACTGCGGCAGCAGCGCCAGCACGAACAGCAGATTCTTGGGATTGGTCAACTGCACCGCGAGGCCCTGCAATACCAGGCTGCCGTGCGCGGGCGGCGCCGGCGCGACAGCCACCGACATCTCCCTGCGCGAACTAAAAAACATGCGCGCGCCGAGATACATGAGATACAACGCGCCGACGATGCGGATCGCACTGACTGCACCGCTGAAGCTCGCAAGCAGCGCAGCGAGCCCGAACGCCACGGCGCTGAAGCAGACCACGTGGCCTAGCAGGATGCCGGCCGTGCCCGCGACCGCGCCACGCATGCCATGCCGCGCGCCCTGCGACATCGCGAACATCACCGCAGGGCCGGGAGAAAGAGCGACCACCGACCAGGTCGCGAGATAGATGAAGAAAACATCAAGTGCCATGCCGGTAAATCTATACTGGCGCGCTTGCGCCGTCCCGGTTCAGATGATCCGGGAGATTGGTGCACTGGCCTGAAGCGTGGAGAACGGATGGACCTGGCGACGACTCTGACCGAAAAACTGCAACCCGCGCTCGAGCGCTTCAACGTGCGGCTGATACGGGCCGATGCCACTGAGGCGATTTTCCTGGGTTCCACCTTCGGGCTGCATCTGTTCACGTTCCGCGATGACGTCGATCTCTTCTACATAGAGCGCGGCGCGGATTCGAAGCTGATGGAATACGCGCTGCGGCCGCTCGTGATGGCCCGCTTCACGAGTGAAGACAACGCGGTGTATGGCGATCCGGTGACCACCCGCGAAGTGCTGGCCGCGGGGCTGGCGGTTTACGCCGTGGGATTGTGCGCGCGCTGCGAGGATCTGCTGCGCGGGGAAAAGGCCTGGCTCAGGCGCGATGTGTGGGAAGGGTCGCCGGCGAATGAGTTTGCGGAAGCGGCGCTGAAAGGGAAGCTGTAGGGACATTCCTGTTTTTGTGCTTTGAGAAAAACAGGAGTGTCCCTTCCAGGGTGGCTAACGGCTCACGCTTTGAGCGGCATCGGGACCTTGATCTCGCGCGTCGGCATTGGCGCCACCACTGGCGAGCTCAATCCGTTCACGAGCTCCGCGATCTTCACCGAACCACCCGAGATGAAGCTCTTGTTGGCCGACGCGCCGATGAGGCAGGAATACAGGCCGCTGCGCTCATCCGCCGCGCGCTTGTATTTGTCCGGCTCGGCGGTA
>DATHJZ010000242.1:0-4983 GCA_035286365.1 Steroidobacteraceae bacterium
TGCGCTCCGACGCGCACCTGGCCACTCAAGTCGCAGCGGTTCACAAACGCAGTCGGGGAACCTACGGCAGTCCCCGAGTCCATGCCGAGCTGAAGGCAAAGGGCGTGCGCGTGGGAAAGAAGCGCATAGCGCGACTCATGCCTCGGCGCTCAAAAGCACGGACCCACTTATGCTCATGAGGATGGACCCTCGTAGTGCGCATGCGTAGTGGGCACACGTGTGATGGAAGGCAGGGTGTGTGAACAGAGAGTCGGGTGGTCACGGTGCTGCACGCGCAGGGCCGCGAGCGCAGCATTGGGCAAGCGGCCGGTGTGCGCTGGGAACTACGTGGTCGGTGAGGTCAGGCGGAGCGCTTGGTGCGGGAAGGTTTTGCAGGTGGCGCAGTCGGTTCGACGGTGGGTCGTGCCGGATCGCGCAGTGATGGGCCGTTGATGCGGATGGTGATGCAGTGATGCTGGAGACGATCCAACAGTGCATCGACGAGGTTCTTGTTTTGGAACAGTGCGTACCAGTCGGGGAAGTCGAGGTTGGTGGTTAAAATCGTACTGACGCGGTTGTAACGCTGCTCCATCAAACGAAAGAAGGCGTTGGCTTGCTCGGGTTTGACGGTCACGTAGCCGATTTCGTCGATGACCAACGGGCACATGCGGCTCAAGCGAGTGATCAGCTTGGCGCTGGAGCGATCGGCCAGGGAGGCGTACAACTCATCCAGCAGGTCCTGGGCATTGTAGAAGCAGCCGCGATAGCCGTTGAGACAAGCCTCGCGCAGCAGGCCGATGGCCACGCCGCTTTTGCCGACCCCGGTCGGGCCGATCAGCAATAAATTCTCGTTACGCCGTAAGAACTCCAGCCCCGCGAGCGTCTGGATTTGTGCGCGGTTGATGCCGGGCTGGCGCGCGAAGGGGAAGGAGTCGAGCGTCCAACGCCACGGCAACTGAGCCTGATCGAGTCGGTAGGCCAAGCTGCGCTCGCGCCGACACGCCGCTTCCTCGCTCAACAACCGCGCCAGCAACTCGGTGGGCGCGACGCCCTCCCGCTCGGCGCGCTCGAGTTCAGCGTCCAGGATTCGTTCGATGCCATGCAGGCGCAGCGTGGTGAGCTGCGCTTTGAGTTTCTCATGCATCCTCTGGCTCATCCGTGTTGGGGTCGATCGCAGTGTCGGGGTGCTGTGTTGGCTCATCCGCCGTGGCATCGAGCAAAAAGAAGTCCCCGGCCACGTGCTTGAGTACCAGCCGTTCCAGTCGGCTCAGATCGAGCAGACCGAACTTCAGTGCTTGTTCTACGGCAGCGAGAAAGGGCTCAGCCGGATAGGTGCGCTGGATCTGCAACAGCCGACGCAACATGCGCACCGCACGGCCGGGTTGGCCCGCCCGCAAGGCGCTCACGTAACGATCGAGCGTGGGATGCTGCGCACGCAACCACTGCTCTTCAGGGGCAGGCTGTCGTTCACGCGCACGTGGCTGGTGATGATGATGCTCGGGCAGGGTGTGTCGTGCGTCGTGCCGGCCGATCAAGCGCGGATGGGTCGCGATGAGTGCGCCACGGGCGTGGATGGTCAGCTCACTGGGATACAGGTAGACCGTGACGGGCCGACCCACCCAGCGTTCGGGCACCGAGTAGCGGTTGGTGTGAACCGACACGAAGCCCATCAGATCCACGCTGCGCTCGAGTACGTCATACACCGGCGGCAGCACGCTCGGCAGACTCTGCAGGTACGGCTTCTCGATCAGATACGCGGCCTGGGGTGACATTCCCAGGGAGCGCTTGGGCTTTTGATTGGCGATGAGCTCACACCACTGCAACACCTGCTGGTTCAGATCGGCAACGTCGGTGCAGGTGCGCCCCGGTAGGAAGCCGCGCTCCACCCAGGCAAAAATCCGCTCGATCCGTCCCTTGCGATCGGGATGGTTGACCCGGTGCGCCATGAAGTGAAAGCCCAGCGCACGCGCAAAGGCCTGCATCTCCGGCGCGATCACCGCATCCGCCCCCGCCCCGCCGGCGAGGATCACACTGCTGTTGTCGATCACGCAGCGTTGCGCGCTGCCGTCCATGAAGCGCATCGCCTGCAGCAAGAAGTCTTTGGCTTCCAGGCGCGTAAAGCGCGGGTAGTACTGCACGTACAACCGCCGCGAGTACGCCAGCACCAGCCCGGCGCACTGCACGATGCGTGTGTGCTCACCGAGTTTGACGCGATGTGGGGAGGTGTCGAACTGCATCTCCAGGCCCGGCCCGAGCAGGTACTCCCCGGAACGCTGCGGGGGCTCACGCAACTGTGCCTCGCGCACCCAGCGGGTCAGCGTGCTGTAGCGCACGCTCTGGCCGTGCTCGGCGGCGAGCAGTTGTGCAACGCGCACCACGTTGCCGCGCGCACGTTCGAAGAGTGCTTGCAGTTGCTCGCGAGGTGGGGCATCCGCCGCGTTGGCGGTGCTGGAGGCCTGCTCACACGGCTCGTGCGTGCGCAGGATGCGCCGTACCGTGTTACGTGACAGCTGCAACAGCCGACTGATCTGTCGCAGGCTCTGCCCCTGCGCCTTGAGGGTGTGCACGGCGCTGCGGATCTCGGGTGTCTTCATGCTCGCTCACCTCGTTGAGTTCGATGCACAAGGCTTCCAGCTGCGGCTTGAGCGCGCGCGCCGCCTCGATCAGCTCCGCGCTCAGGTGGTGTGCACCCAATGCGCGCCAGCGCGCACGCACGGCTTTGATGAACCCGCGTAGTCGCTGCAGATCTGTAAGACACTGACCTTCGGGACCGGCGCGCAACTGCGCCAAGGCGTGTTGTTGTTCATCGGCTGAGAGTGCCTGCAGGAACAGCCGCGGGTGTTGCACCATCCGCTCACGCGTGGTTCGGCTAGCGCTGCGATAGTGTTCGAACCACGTGCGCAGCTCCCGAGTAGACAGCGAGTGTTCGCGCACCGCGCACAGCAGTGCTTGGGCGTGTGCGCTGTTGGCGCGCGCCAACGGGGTCAGCACCCGCGTGGCCGCCCAGCACGAGAGCGTTCCCTCGCGCAGCGCACTGAGCACGCCCTCAGACAGATCCGAGAGCAGCGACAGTCGCCGACTCACCCAGCTCACGTCCCGCCCGCTACGCTGGGCCAGTTCGCGCTGCGATAGACCCTGGCCCTGCAACTCGCGCAACCACAGCGCCTGCTCCAGCGGCGCATGAGCACGACCCTGCGCGCCGCACAGCACTCGCAACAAAGCCTGCGCGACATCGCAGTGCCACCGCTCAACCTGCGCTGTGTCCTGGCCCACCCGGCGCAGCGCCGCCACACGCCGGTAACCATCAATCAGAACCCATTGCTCGGCGCCACCGTTCGCACTCACCGCTTCGCACACGGCAATGCACGGCACCCGCTGCCCGCACTGCTCGATGGAGCGGGCCAGCTGTTCGATCGCGCGTGGCTCGTGCAGCCGTAGGTCCTCGAAGCGCAGCTGCAGTCGATGCAGCTCCACGCACTGCTCAGGGGACTGGTGAGCCGGATGAGTGTGTTCGGACATGCGGCCCACGCTAGTCCCACCGAGCGCTACGGCCTATCGAGTACCCTCTTTGCAATCACCCCACCGGCGCGCAAGCCGCTGATACCGCGGTGATTGTCACCGTCCACGCGTTCCCCTTTGCAATCGGGGTACCGCTCACCGCCGTGAGCAGGTAAGTGCCAGAAAAGGCAGGCTCTTTCACCTCTGACGCGTTCCCCTTTGCAATCACCGGGGCGACCACGCGTGCGCTACGGCGCGCATTGCGCACTCGTTGCTGCTGTCGATTGCGTTCCAGGTACTCGGGGTGTTGGCGTCGGTACTCGCGCCAATAGGTGGGATGGCGCTCGCTCCAGGCGCGCTGCGCACGGGCCTGGTTGTCACGATAGTCCGCATCACTGCGCCGCTGCTCGCGCTTCCAATGCCGACGCCGCTCGTCCTGACAGCGCCGCTCCCCGCAATAGCGCTGACCGCGGCTTTGCCGGCGCGGCCGAAATACACCCCCGCACGCTGCACACTGCTGGCACTGCATCCCTGTCACCACCCATCGGCGGAGGATCCACCGCCAACAGGGGTGCACTCGCAGCAGGCCTGAATCAACTCCCACCGCGCCGAAACACACTCTCACGCCCAGCATCAGCGGTGCCCGCGCTCGAGCCGCGCCCGCTGCTCAACGTCTCGATGGGTCAACTGTCGTGAGCGAAGGCGGGTCAATTCTGGTGAGCGTCAAGGCACAAAATCCAGGCATACATACCTGAATATCATCGGTGGATTGCTTGGCGTGATTCGCGATACGGACTTGGCGCCGGGATGGGCAAAAAAGAAAACAGACCTGGTCAATGCACTTCAAGATCAAGCGCCAGGCATGTCCGGCAGTTCGTTATATAGCGTCTTTGGCGAGGCCGAGAGTCACTATAGGCCGAAACAAACCACTCCAACTGGAGTGCGCCAAAAATAGCTTTCGTTAAGACTGCACGCCACAGGACGCCTTGAAACGTCCCTAACTGGAGTGCACAGATGTCACAGCGAGTCGATTTGCGCGCAGGTGCAGCCGGCGCTGCGCCTATCCCGGTTGAGGGTTCGCTTATCAGCGGGATGGCTCGGTCCATCATCCGGGGCAACGACGCGGACAACCTTACCGGCCTGTCGCGCAGCACTCGATACCGACTCGAAAACCTCGGCCAGTTCCCCGCCAGGATCAAGCTTTCTGAACGCGCATCGGGGTATTACCTCGATGAAATCCAGGGGTGGCTAGCGTCGCGTCCGCGCGCGAACAGGAATGTGGCCTGATGCGCGGCGAGCACGCTGCAGCCACATTCCCGGGGCCTATGAAAGACGGCCCTTTTGCATTTCCACAAGATACGGGGCACCTCGACATATTTGCCATTCGGCGCGGGGAGGCGTCGGCACTGGATCTGTTGCGGACGTTTGTAGGGGCGGCCATCGTCGACGCTGCGCTGATACGCGGCGAGCCCTACCTTGTGGGAGCTGCCAGCGGGGGATTCGTGC
>DATHJZ010000243.1:0-33368 GCA_035286365.1 Steroidobacteraceae bacterium
TCCTGCCGCGCCTGAGCGCGGCGTTCTTGCCGGAGGGCACACATGTTCGGCCGCATCGCCAACCTCTTCAAAGGGTTCCTGTCGCTGTTCGTTTCCGGCGTCGAACGCCGCAATCCCGAGGCATTGCTGGAGCTCGAGCAGGAAAACCTGCGCAAGCAGATCGGCAACTTCAACCAGGGACTCGCCTCGCACGCCGGCCTCGCCGAGCGCCTCATGAGCCAGGTGCGCAAGCTCGAAGCCGAGCAGAAAGATGTGCGCGCCAAGACCACCGCCCATGTACGCGCCGGCAACAACGCCGCCGCGGGCCAATACGCGCTGCGGCTGCAGAGCATCGAGGCGCAGCTTGCCGAGAATCGCGTCCAGCTCGAGTCTGCCGAGACCACCTACAAGAACCTGGTCAGGGCGCGTGACCTCGCGATGCAGACCGCTCGCGCCAAGATCGAGAGCCTGAAGGGCGCGATCAACGACATGCGCATGAACCAGGCTATGGCCGAGATCCACGAGATGTCGGCCGGCATGATCACGAACATTGGCGGCGCCGGCGACACGCTGAACCGCCTCGAATCCATGGTCACCGAAGAGCGCGACAAGGCAGCCGGCCGGGCGCGCGTCGCGCGCGACGCGGTCGACATGTCACAGGTCGAGGTAAAGGAAGCCGAGATGACCGCGCTCGCCGACCAGGCGCTGGCGGATTTCGCGGCGCGCGAAGGTATCTCCCTGAAGGGCGCTGCGGCGCCCGCCCCGGCCGAACGATCGATGGGCGAAACCGAAAAGCCTCAAGGCCAGTAGTTAGCTGAACGCCAACACAGGAAAGCCGGGCGTGCCCGCCCCTGCCGCGACGCCCGCCTGGGCCGAAGCACTCGCTCTCGCCTACAAGAGCGGCGCATCCGGCCAATTCATCCTGTTCGGCAACGTTCATGACCGCCTCGCCATCGGCGGGCAGCTTGTAAACCTGTCCGACTGGCTCGAAGGCACGTTGCTCAAGAGCTTCGACATCGTGCTCGATTACGATATGGGCACAGGCCTAAGGATCGAGCGCGGCGGCGAAATTGTCAGTAAATGGCAGGGCGCGGAGCTCCAGCGCCAGATGCGCGAGCCCCTGCAGGCGATGCAGTGGATAGATCGCTACCTGCGTTATCTCGGCAATCTGCGACAACTCGGAACGAACACCAAGAGTCCGAGCGTCGCGGTCATCATTCGCGGCGTCGACCAGATCGTCCCCACCGACGGCGAAGGCTTTGAACACGGCAGCATGTCGAGTCTGCTGCGCGGCTGGTCGTGTGAATCGCCATTCACCGGCCTGCCGCTGGTAAGTCTGCTCATCGCCGACAATCTCAACGACGTCGAACCGCTGGTTGCCAACGGCACGAACGCGACACGCACGCGAGTACCGCTGCCGGAGGCAGCAGAACTCGAACGCGCGCTCGGCATCTTGCGCATCCAATCTCCGAGAGCCTTCGCCGCTGATGCGAACGTCGCCCAGATCGCCGACGCGCTTGCCGGAGTCACGGTGTCGAGCCTCGACGGCCTGGTCAAAATGCGCCACTTCGAAAGCAAACCGCTCGGCGACACCGATCTCGCGCGGCTCAAGAAAGAGCTGGTCGAACGCGATTCCGCCGGCCTCGTGGAATTCATCGAGCCCAAACGCACGCTCGAGGACTACCACGGCCAGGAAGCGCTGAAAACCTGGCTCCGACAGGACATCGCCCTGTGGCGCGCGGGCGATCTCAAGGCGCTGCCGATGGGCTATCTACTGTGCGGCCCGGTGGGCACGGGCAAAACCTTTCTGGTCGAGTGCCTCGCCGGCGAAGCCGGCGTGCCCGTGGTCAAGCTCAAGAATTTCCGCGATCGCTGGGTGGGCTCGAGCGAAGGCAACCTGGAGAAGATCTTTCGCCTCATCCGCGCGCTCGGCCGCTGCATGGTGTTCATCGACGAAGCCGATCAGACGCTGGGCAAGCGCGACTCGGGCAGCGGCGACAGCGGCCTGTCGGGCCGCATCTATTCGATGATCGCGCAGGAAATGTCGGACAGCGGCAACCGCGGCCGCGTGTTGTGGCTGCTGGCCTCCTCGCGCCCGGACCTGATCGAGGTCGACTTGAAACGCCCCGGCCGCGTCGATGTGAAAGTGCCGCTGTTGCCGACCAGCACGACGGCCGAAAGCGCGCAGCTGATTGCGCTGTTAGCGAAACGCTACGGCCTGGAGCTCAAACCCGAAGATCTC
This sequence comes from Steroidobacteraceae bacterium, assembly GCA_035286365.1. Classification (GTDB taxonomy): domain Bacteria; phylum Pseudomonadota; class Gammaproteobacteria; order Steroidobacterales; family Steroidobacteraceae; genus CADEED01. The sequence goes on from DATHJZ010000243.1 coordinate 2,222, forward strand.
GCGCGCCTCGAATCGCGCATGCCGACGTTGCTGACACCCGGCGCGGCGGAGGCGCTGGTGGTCAAGGCCTATCGTCATTCGCGCACGCAGAACGTGGCCGGCGGCGCCGCACTCGACGCCAGCCTCGTGGGGTATCAGAACCCCGTTCCCGCCGACGTGCTCGAATTCCAGATGCGTATCGCAATACGCGAAGCGACGGACCTCAATTTCGTGCCGCCTGCGTTTCGCGCGATGGCCCGACAATCGCCATGAAGGGCAGGCCCTCCTACCTCGCCGCCGCCTTCAATGCCCGGCCCTTCGGCATGCCGATTCCACCCAACTGGTTCGGCATCGCGGCCTTCGGATTCCTCGGCGGCTTCATCAACCCCGGGCTGTGGTTGATAGGCTTGGGGTTGGAAGGCCTGTACCTGTGGTCGCTGTCGCGCAACGAGCGCTTTCGCAAGACGGTCGACGCCGTGGCCGGGGTCAGCGACAGCACCACTCGCTACGAAGACCTGCTGGCTCATCTCGATTCCGCCGCGCAGTCGCGCCAGTACGAAATCGAACAGGAAGCGGCAGAAATCGTCGCCCTGCTGCAGCGAAGCGAGACGCACGGCTCGCAGATCGGCGACGTGCGCCAGATGGCCTGGCTGCATCTCAAACTACTCGCGGCGCGCGCCGCCTTCGCCGAAGTGATCGAAGTCGCCGACCGCGAGCGCAAGAAACTCGAAGACCAGGAAAAACGCTGCCGCGAGCGCCTCGCCGCGCCCGACACGGACGACGAACTGCGCCGCAGTCTCGAGCAGCAGATCGAAGTCATACAGTCGCGCCACGCGGCGCATTCTCATGCGGAGAAGCGCCTGGAGCTGGTCGACGCCGAACTCGGCCGCCTGCGTCAGCAGGTGTCGCTGGTGCGCGAGCAGGTACTGCTGGCCACCGACGAGAACAGCATGGCGCAGTCGCTCGACGCCGTTTCGGCCTCGTTGAACGAGGCCAATCGCTGGCTCAAGGACCAGCGCGAATTGTTCGCGGGCCTCGACAATTTCACCGACGACCCGCCCCCGGCGGATCTATTGGCTTCGAAGCGCGGGGTCAAACGCGCGGCGAAGGTTTCGCAATAGTGAGGAGAGCATCATGGTTTCATGTCGTCATTCACGTCGTCTTGAGGGCGGCTCTGCAGCCGGCAACCTCATCACCATCCTGCTGCTGCTCGGCATCGTCGCGCTCGGCGCCTGGCTGTGGCTCGGCAAGAAGGCCGAAGCACCCGCGAACGGCAGCACGAGCGCCGCAGCGAGCGGCGCCGCACAGCCGGCCAAGGCGGACACCGGCGTCGCCAAGCCCAAAGGTGACGTGCCCACGCCGATCGAGCCCGTCACCGGCACACCCACGCTCGAAGCCGCAAACACCTTCGTACCCAAGGACAACATCCTGCGTATCGACATCAGCGAGTACGCCGGCTACGGCGGCCTGATCGTCGCGAACGGCGGACTCGAGCCCAACCCGGATTCGTTCTTCGCGAAGGAATATGGCTTCAAGGTTGCGATCTCGATGAGCGAGGATGAAACCTGGTCGCCGCTCAACAACGGCCGGCTCGCGGCCACCGCGACCACCACCGACGCACTGGCGGTATTGGGCCGGCAGTTCGACGCCATCGTGCCGGTGCAGATCGGCTATTCGCGCGGCGCCGACATGGTCGTCGTGGACAAGGGCATCGTCTCGATCAACAAGCTCGCCGGCAAGACATTGGCGGCTTCGCAGTTCAACGAGAGCGAGTTCTTCATTCGATATCTCGCGCAGGAAGCCGGTGTGCCGGTCACCGTGTTGCGCGATCTGGATGCCAAACCGCCGGCCGGATCGCTGGGCCTCGCGTTCTACGAAGATGCCTTCACTGCCTGCGATGCCTATCAACATGAACTGGCGAGCGGCAGCGGCCGGCTCAATGGCTGCGTGGGCTGGACGCCGAAGACGGATGAAGTGATCGAAGCTTCCAACGGCGCGGCCAAGGCCCTCGTCTCGAACCGCAACTTGCTGGTGGTCGCCGACATCCTGGCGGTGAACAAGGGCTTCGCGAAGGCGCACCCGGAGATGGTGAAGGGCCTGGTGCACGGCATTCTCGAAGGCAATCGCCGACTGCGCGACAACCAGGCGGAGAACATCGCCGTGGTCGCGAAGGCATTCAAGTGGAGTGAGGCCGACGCGCGCGACGAATTGGCGCACGTCCATCTGTCGAACTTGCCGGAGAATCGCGCGTTCTTCGCCGGCACCATCGATTCGGCCGGGTCGTTCGGCGGCATCTTCCAGTCGTCAGTACTTGCTTATGGCAGCGTGATCAAGAATCCGTCGGATCCGGCGCGTTTCATGGATGTAAGCTTCCTCGACGTGCTGGCCAAGCGCAGCCCGTTCTCCGAGCAGCAGATTGCGATTGCGCCGATTCGCACGGCCACGCAGGCGGCGCTCGAAGGCGATCCGCTGCTCAGCAAGGACATCCGCTTCTTCTTCGAGCCGAACTCCTCGAATCTCGATCGAAATGCCGCGCAGAACCAGGAGTATCTGCAGACGATCAAGCGGTTCCTGCAGGTCTCGCCCGGATCGACGGTGCTGTTGCGCGGGCATGTCGACAACGCGCGCGTCAACGAGTTTCGTCAGTCGGGCGGCGAGCAGCTCGTGCAGAGCATGGCGTTGAAGGCGATGGAGCTGTCGCGGCAACGCGCGATGGCGGTCCGCGATGCGCTGCTCGCAAAATTCCCCGAGATCGACAAGTCGCGCGTCGAATCGGTGGGCCGCGGTTGGGAAGAGCCCAGCGGCGCCACGGACAACGCGCTGAACCGGCGCGTCGAAGTGCAGTGGTTCACGATCGAGTGACGCAAAAAGATGGGCGGAGGCATCCTGCCCCCGCCCATCGGTGCCTTGAGCTCAACTCACTCCTACCACATCAACTGGTCGCGCAACGCGCCACGACATTGGTCGACCGAGGCGTGATCGTAATCGACGCGTCGGACTTCGAAACTGCATAGTGGCTCGAGTACACCTTGAACGTGGAGTTGCAGGCCTTGCCGAGGGCGATCGTGCCCACCTGACGTCCCAGGATGCGCGAGCCCGAGGAGTTGTGCAGCACGTCGAACACCATCGCATTCACCGTCTTAAGCGTCGGAGTGGTCGTGCCCGTGATCGTAATGTTCACGGTCTTGGCGGCGCTGGCGCTCGAGATCGTCTTGCTGGCCACGGCGCTGTTGGCAGACTCGACATTTCCGGTGTTCACGGCGCGCACCGCGAAGTACCACGTGCCGGATCCCAACGCGGCGATCGTCGTGCTGGTCGCGTTCGGGTCATTGACCGACTTGCTCTGGGTCAATGAAGAAGCGCTGGTGCCAAAGACCACCTTGAAGCCCGCGAGGTCCGTCAACGCGCTGTTGTCGGTGTTCTTGGTCGGCTTGGTCCAGGTGACCGTCGACGATCCGTTGCCCCAGCTGCAGGTCAACGTATAGGACTTGTTGCTGGTGATCTTCGGCAGGGTCTCGCTGCCGGACGCGAATTTCGTGCCGCTCCAGGCACCGCCGGCCGTGCAGCTCGAGGCCACCGGCGACGTCGACCACGTCAGTACAGGAACGAGACTGCCCGTCGCTGAAGTCTTGTTTGCCGTGAAGGCGATCGTTCCCGCTGTCTGCGCTTGCGCCACGGAACCTAACAACAACATCGGCAGGGCCAGGAGTGCGTATTTGAACTTGTGCATTTTGGTTGAACCAATCTCGTTGAGCCAGGCCGGAAGGCATCCGGCGATGGAGCAAGTGTCGAGACGCGCCGGTGGTGCGAGGGCGCGGATTGCAAGAACTGCACGACCTGTAGGACTGTCGCCAAATGAAGAATGCGCAGGACGACAGCCACTTGGAAAATGCCGGCCGAGGGACTTGTAGGGGTCTCCCGCAGCGACGGTGGAGATTTGAAAGGAATGCGCTAGCTAGCGCGTCTGGCGCGCGCGCTCATGGGGCAAAATGGGCCGAAATGCAGGTCCGGAGCGGGAAATTTCAGGGTTTGGCGGAATGCTACGGCGCGCAGTCCGCGAGTCGATCGACCACGACCGATGAAATCAACTGAAAGCGCGTAGAGCGTCGCGCGCAAGCGATGTAGCCGCGTGGCGACGCCGGCGCCGAAAATATGCTTTGGAGGACTATAAAAGAGGAGTCGCAGGCGCGACGCGAGAAAGTGCGTCCGGAGAGTTTCCCTCTCCGGACGCGATGGCGGTCAGTTTGCAGTCCACGTGAAATTCGGAATCTCGGTGATCGCGGTGCCGATCTGAATCGTGACTTCGCGATGCGACTTCAGCTCAATGGCTTTCCAATCGCCCGTGTCCTTGGTCACCACGCCTGCATCGGTGACATACACGACGACCGGCAGGCCCGTGATGCCGCCGATATTCGTCGTCTCGAGTGGCTCACCCCAGATGGCGAACAACTGCCCCAGCGTGAACATGCCGGGCGCAGGCGCTTCCACATGAATCTTTCCGGACGAGTCGTGCGTGTGGATGTTGTAGAAGCACTGCGCCGTCGCACTCGTATCCACGATGCCGATCTGGCCGGGAACCGCCAACGCCTCGCCGTTCAGGAAGATCGAGACGTGGGTATGCACGTGGTAGGTCTCGTCCATGGTCGGCTCGCAGTTGAGTCCCATGACCGTTTGACCCTGGCCACCGTCACCCGTGTCACCCGCTTCCCAATGCGCAGCCCCAACCATGTGGTTGTCATTGAGATCGATGGCAGTCGCCGCTTGCGGCGGTAGCGCCGGTGGATCAGCCGGTTGGGGTGGCGGAACGGGCGCCGACGGTGGCGGGTCCGAGGAATCATCGCCTCCGCCGCCGCAACCCGCCAGTGCCACGCCTAACAAGGAAGCGACGCAGACAGCGCGCGCGTATTTCAGTGACCGATTGGCCGGTTTGCAGATTCTGCTCATCTGGGATTCCCTAATTGAGTTGTTGTGACGCACTAACAACTGCAAGAGGCACGCCAGCAACGGCGGCATTCGAGCCGTCGCGCGTTTTGGCAGGCCGGTTGCGGCACTCCTTGCCGTTGTGTCGCAAATCGAGCACGCATTGTCGCCGCTCCAAGACGAACCAGGCTCGCAACCACCGGTTACGCAAGGAAAAAATACAAATGCATTCGGTGCTTCGTTCAAGCGTGACTGCAAGTTCTCGGGAGTCGCACAGTTGTGTAGGCGGATGCGCGCATGCGCACGCGAAAGTGTCGGCTTGACGGGGGACGTGGCTTGCGGGGGATTTCTGGTGCCCAGTCCGGACCTTTGATATGAAGGGCGGGAGGGGACGCAGAAGCCAGCACGGAGATTCACAGTGATTCCGTTTCGCACAGTTTTGCTCGCGTTTGTTGCCTTGGCCGCGCTCACCTCGGCGCGTGCCGCGGAGACGCCCGCGAGCGCGCCCAGGCGGACCATCGTTTTCATGACCGACTTCGGCTCGCTCGACGACGCCGTCGCCATCTGCAAGGGCGTGATGCTGGGTATCGCGCCCACGGCGCGTATCGTCGACCTCACGCACCAGGTGCAGCCGTATTCGATCGCCGACGGCGCACGTTTTCTCGCGCGTACTTCTCTTTATTACCCGGCGAATACCATCTTCGTCGGCGTCGTGGATCCGGGCGTGGGCACGAAGCGGCGGACGATCATCGCAAGGTCGAAGCGCGGGCAATACTTCGTCGTGCCGGACAACGGATTGCTCACGCCCATCGAGGATCGCGATGGCATCGAGAGCGTTCGCGAGATCACGAATGCGGCCTGGATGTTGCCGCAGCCGCATTCCGCAACTTTTCATGGCCGCGACGTTTTCTCGCCCGCCGCGGGCCATCTCGCGCGCGGCGACGACTGGACAAAGGCGGGGCCCGTGCTGGCGAAGCTCACGCGCCTCTCCATCGCGGCGCCCGTGCTCGACGGGGCCGGGATCACGGGGCACATCGTTGGACTGGATGGGCCGTACGGAAATCTGCTCAGCGACATCAAGCCCGATCGACTGCGCGAGCTCGGCTATTCACTCGGCGATGTCGTGAACATCAAGGTGGCGGGAAAGGAACTCGCGTTGCCATTCGTCACGACGTTCGGCGATGTGCCGGAGGGCCAACCGCTGCTGTACGTCGATTCGAGCGGCCTCGTGAGCGTCGCCATCAACCTGGGGAATTTCGCGACCGTGCACGATGTGGGGCCACCGGCGGAATTCCTGATCGCAAAGAAGGCGCCAGCGCCGAGATAGGCCGCGCGGTCGTCAGGCCGCATCGATGCGTCATTTCTTTTCATGCCAGCGCTCGAATTTCGAGGGCTCGAGCGAGACCGGTGTCGTGAGTTGGTCACGGCTCCTCTGCTATCGTCGTTCCCATAACGGAGTAGCGGAGAGACGTGTGAAGACCAAACAGCCCAGGCATTTCCTGCTGGCATCGGACTTTGATCAGACGCTGAGCCACAACGATTCCGGGCTCGTATTGAGCGAGCTGTTAGGAGTACCGGATTTCGAACACAAGGTCGCGGGCCTCGCGCGCAGCCATCTCGTCCAGCAAGGCGGCGAGCTCGCCTATCTGATCCGTCACGATCCCGCCTTTCGCGGCGTACGCCGCGAGCACCTCGTCGAAGCCGGCCGGCGCGTGCGCCTGAAAGGCGCCCTGCCCGCGTTCGTGGAATTTCTCGAGCGCGGCGTCGACGGTCATCGGTTTTCTTTCTACGTCGTTTCGGCCGCCCCGCGCGAAGTGGTGGTGTCCGCTCTCGACGGCATCGTCCCCCCTGAAAACATCTTCGGCACCGAACTGGATTTCGATCCGCAGTCCGGTGAAGTCCGCGCGATCGACAGCGTGCGCGCCGGCTACGGCAAGGTCGCGGTGATCGATGAGCTCGTGCAACGCCTTGGGCTCAATACCGATCGGGTGATCTACGTCGGCGACGGAAGTTCCGACATTCACGTGATGCTGCACGTCAACAACGGCGACGGCTTCACGATCGCCGTGTCCGAGAACCGGCAACTGGCACGCATTGCGCGAAGCACCGTGCTCAGCGACAGCGCCAGCAGCGTGCTGGTGCCGTTGCTGGATCAGGTGCTCGGAATGCGGCCCTCGGACATCCGCGCGCTGCTCGAATCGGAGGGCCTGGTGCTGGATGAGTGGGAAAAGGCGCGCACCGATCGCGTGATGATCCGTGAATCGTTCATCAACGCCGTTCCGGCGAGCGGCGCCGAGCCGGTGCTCGCGTGATCGACGCGCTGGGCTGGGTGGCGACCGCCATGTTCGTGTCGTCTTACTTCTTCAAGCGCCCCGCGCTCCTGCGAGCGGCGCAGATGTCGGGCGCGGCGTTGTGGATCGTGTACGGCGTGTCGATAGGGGCGATGCCCGTGATTGTCGCCAACGTACTGGTGTTCTCCGCGGCGGCCTGGACGATGTTGCGGGATAGGCCGGCGCCCCTGGCTGCCTGACAACAGGCAAGCGGCGTGGCGACAAGGATCTCGTGACCCGCGTCGCCGCGCCTTGCATCACCTGTAGCAGCGTCCGTAGAACCCGAAGTGCCCGCGGAACCAGCCACGCCAGCCGTGGTGTCCTGACTTGCGCACACACACCTCGAGCCCATAAGCGGTCACCGTTCCGCTGATCTCGTTCGTCACGAAGAGCATCGGCCGACGGTTGGGGCTTTCGTTGGCAGGCACGAACAGCAGGCCTTCCGGCCCCAGGTCACCCGATTCCGGAGTCGTGACGTCGGCGGTGAAGTCGCGATTGTTCACGTAGTCGACGAACAGGGGCGAATCGGGATCGCTCACGTCGTAGGCAGCGACACCGCCGGTGCGCTCCAGGCCGACAAATGCGTAGGTGCGCCCGCCTATCTCGCCGAGTGTCAGACCTTCGGGTTCCGGTCCCTTGTTGTCCGAGCGGTCGTCGAAGTTGTTGTTGTCGTTGCTGGCGTTGAAGTTCGCCGGAAACTCGGCCGCGGTGATGCGTTCGAGCGCGGCTTCGCTGTCGAACACCTGCGTGCCATCAGTCTTCCAGATGGAGAACGAGCGGCCGCCGAGCGTGAACAACTGGTCGTAGTCCCCATCGCCGTCGGTGTCACCGAGCGTATTCGTGACATTGAGCCGACCGAGCGCGGCATTCTGCTTGAGCGCCGCGGCGTTCGGGAATGCAAGCGGGTCGAGCAGCACGGACCCTGCGCCCACACGCACCTCTTCCGTCAGGCCCGGCCAATCGCGCGCGTCACCTTCATTCGCCGTGACGAGGTAGGTGCGGCCGCGCACGGTGAAGTTTGCGATGGCATCCGGCTCGTACATGCCGAGCACCGGCCAGGCACGGATATTGACGCTGTTGTCGCGGTCGGACGCATCGAGGCCCGGAACGCTGATGATCCCGAGCTCGACATTTTCCGGAACGTAGCCGTCCTTCAACGTGAATCCGCCATTGGCGAAATTGATCAGGGCCGTGCGGAAATCATTGTCGTTCACCACGACGAGACGGCCGTCATCGAGCAACGTGAGGCCTTCGACCTTCTGCACTCCCGCGTAGCCGGCAGCCGCGAGATCGACGTGCAGCGTTTTGGCGAGCGGCGTCACGCCGACTGCGATCATCTCCGCCGATGTCATCTGGTCGAGCGACTTCATCACGCCGCCCACGTCATACAGCGTATCTACTGCACTCACGTCGGTCGCGCCCGCGAGCTGGAACGCATAGATCTTCTTGGTGATGTTCTCGACCGGGATGGCGGGGACGTTGTCGTCATCGCGCTCCACGGCCAGGAAGCCCCCGCCCGGAACCGAGGTCATGTCGCCGATCTTGTCGGCGCGCGTGTCGGTCGCCGCAACCGGAACCGGGTTGTCCATGATGTACATGAACTGTTTCGTCGCGAGCGTCGCGGGATCGAATTCCACGACGCGCACGTTGCGCAGGCCGTTGAGCACGGTGTTGCTGGTGCTGGCCGGGTTACGGATCGGGCTCTGGACGAACGCGTACAGCTTGCCGTCCTTCATCGCCAGCGCTTCCATGCCGCGGTTCTGGCGGCGATTGCCGAGAACGGCCGGCAATGCTTCGATGCCGAGGGCTCCGGCAACACCCGGCGCCGGCACGGGCAATCCCGCCGCGGCATGGACACCCTTCGGGATGTAGCGCTGCAGCAGCCGGCCATCGTCGTCGAAGTGGTAGATAGCCGGACGGTATTCGTCGCACAGCCAGAATGAGCCGTCTTCGTCGACCACGATGGCTTCGAAGTCCCCGCCCATCGGATCGAGCGGCAGAATCCGGCCGAAGAGATCGATCGGCACCTCGTCGTTGTTTGGCGTGTTGGGCGTAGCACTCGCGAGCGCGGTGTTCGGCAGACCGGTGAGCGGCCTGCCATTGGAGTTGCGCAGCAGGATCTGTTCCTTCAAGTCGAACTTTCCGTTGGCAGGATCGAGCGTGAACCGCACCAGGCGTGGCGCGAACCCAGGGAGCACGAATGGGCGCTGCGCCGTAACCGGGTCCGGCTCGGCGTTTGGACCGCGGTCCGTATTCACGATGAACTTGAGCTTGCCATCGGCCGTGACACCTTCGAAGGCGAGACCCGAGAAACCGCCGAGGCGGATGACGTTGCCGCCCGCAGTGGTGCCGATGGGCGGCAGCTGTTCGTTCGGCCATTCGTAGGTCGCGACGGTGTACGGCGCCTTGTTCTGGTCCTTGTAGCCGAGCGGCGTGACTTTCAGGAACTTGCCGCCCCTAACATCCAGTTCCGCGATCGCGTTGTTTTCCTGCAGGGTCACGTAAGCCTTGCGGGAATCTGCGGAGACGGTGATGTACTCGGGCTCGAAATCCATGGCCGCCGACGCGCCCGGTCCATAGATGCGGATGCCCTGCGCGCGCAGCGCTGCTTCCTTTCCGTTGTATTGCGTGAAGCGCGCGCTGCGCACGTCTGCGCTCTTCAGTTTCTTGAGCTGGCGCTCGTCGCGCGGCATTTCGATGATGCTCACCGACCCTTCCGGATCGGCGAAGCCGACTCCGTAACCGCTCGGCTCACCTTCGTTGGCGATCAGCAGGTATTTGCCATCATGCGTGAACGTGAGCATGTCGGGTAGCGATCCCACTTTCACGGAAGTGATCAGCTCGCCGTTGACGCGATAAAAGGCGACGGTGCCAGGATCGGTTTTGACGGCGTTCGCGATGGCGACCGCGACCACGCCGTTCCGCACGGCCACGCTCGTCGGAGACCCGAAAGCCGAGACGTCGATGGGATTGCGACTCTTGAGGTTTTCCGGATTGCTGGCGTCGACGATGCCGACCTTGGAGTTGCCCGCGTCCGTCACGAAGAGGCGCTGCGTGCGCGGATCGTAGGCGGATATTTCCGCGCCGCCCGTGTTGACGCTGCCCAGCGGGACGATCGTCAGGGGCGAAGAGGAAGGAGAAAATGATGGGCCGTGCGCGTAGGCGGATTCAGCGGAGACAAACAAAAACGCCATGGCAACCGCGAGACGGCGGTGAGCGGAACGGTACATGCGGGAGACTCCGGCTTCTTATTAGAGACCGATGTATGTACGCGCCGATTGTTGCGCCTGCGTTAAGCAAAGTTCAGAGTTCGATAGATCGTCATTTGATCAACTGCCAGAAGATTCCCGCGATTGCGATGAAGCCGGCGGTGAAGGCGAGCGTGCGGATGTAGGGAATCGCGAACCAAAAGACCACCGCGTGAACCAGCCGCGTCCAGAAGAAGAAGACCACCCAGAAGGCAGTCATGCCATTCGACTTGCCTGCCAGGTGCGCCACGAGGACGAGCGCCGCGAACGGCGCGAACACCTCGACCGCATTCAGGTAGGCACGGTCAGTGCGCTTTCCCCACAGTGGCAGCGGGCGTGGCGTCGGATCGCGGTAGTTTGGCGGTGTCAGGAATCCGTTGGTCATCACCTGGCAGGTGACATAGGGAATCCACAGCGCGGCGGTCAGGATGGCCGTGTACGAAAGATAGGTCAGTTCGGTGGTCATGTTGGCTTCGCTCCAAAGGGTCCGCTACATGTCCATGGCCTCGGCGATCTCCACCGAGCCCCCGTGGGCGAGGATGGGACAGCCCTTCGCCTTCTTGAATGCCTCGTCGAGCGTCGGCGCCTCGATCAGGCTGTAGCCACTTGCCGGATTGGCACCGCCGTCGGAAACCACCGATCCATCCGCTTTGACCGTGCTCGACTTGCCCACCGGATTGCCGCCGTCGATGACGGCCGTCCCCATCGAACCGAACCACTTGCCCCATGCATCCATTGCCTGTTTGACGTCCGCCGGGTTCGTGGCGCGCTTTCCACCGTGGTAGACAAACAGGTACTTGGCCATGATTTCGCTCCAGCGCTGAGTTGAGGTGCGTGCGGACTGGAGAATATCGACTACGATCCGGCCTGGCATTGGTGGAAATGTTGATAAATTCGCCCCGCCATTGTGAAGACTTCACATCCGACCATGACTTCCGCACACGATCGCGATGCGCTCAGCCGGACGCTGGCGCTGCTTTCGGACGCCGGCGTCGTGCCGCAAGCCGCGGCTGCGCTGTCCCGCGGCATGCGCGCGGCGGGCGAGGCTCTGGGCAAGACCGTCATCGACGAGGTCCCCGCCTTCTCCGTCTCCGGCAATCCACAGGTTCTGCCCGATCTCGAACGGCACGCGGGCGAACATCTGGCGGAGATATCGAGACTGCTCGGCGGCGGCGCGGCGGGTGCCTTTGAATTCGTGCGCGAACATGCGCAGCGGCGCGCCGAGCAGCGCTTTCCACTCGAGGCCACCCTGCACGCCTATCGTTGTGGCCACCAGGTGCTGTCGCGCTGGATGAGAGATGCTGCCATCGCGGCTGCGCCGGGCAATGTCGAGCGTGCGGTCACCGCGATTGCGGACTTCGCCATCGAATACACGAATGCGATCAGCACGGTGTGCGCGGCCGAGTACGTGACGCACACGAGGATCATCGCGGAATCGGAAGGCGACCGCCGCACCGAGCTGCTCAATGTCCTGGTCAGCGGGTTCGATGAGTCGGATGGGCGCGTCGCGCGCTTGTTGAAGCGCGCCGGCTATCTCGAGCAGCGACTGTCTTTTTGCGTCGCGCTCGTGCGGCCAGTCGATCCTCTGGAAATGGAAAACCCGGCGCGCCCGCAACGGATCATCGAATCGATCGGGCAGGCAGTGGCCGCGATGCCCATTCGGACGCTGCTCGGGACTCGCGATGGCGCGGTGACCGCCGTGTTTTCCGACAGCCGCCGGCTCTCGGGCTGGACCGCGCCGCAAGCTCAGCTCGCCGCACGCGTTCAGTCTTCCCTGCTGGTTCTGGGACCGGCGGTGCTGGTCGGGATCAGTACCGATCAGCCCTCCACCGCGTTCATTCCCGGCGCGCTGCGCGAGGCAGCCGTGGCGCTCGACTTTGCCAGCGTGAGCGAGCGGGTAGTTAGATACTCGGATCTGCCGATCCGGCGCCTGCTGCTGCATCACACGGCCGGCAACCTCAACTCCGCGTTGCCTGCGTGGATGGCGGACCTGGCATGCGCGGACACGAAGGCACAGGGCGCCCTGATCCGGACACTGCGCGCGCTGGCCGATGCCGATCTCAACGTGCAGAAGGCAGCGCGAACGCTCGGCGTCCACCCCAATACGGTCTACGCGCGCATGTTGCGCATCGATGAACTGACCGGGCTCGCCTGCCGGCGTTTCCACGATCTGACGGAGCTGCTGCTCGCGGCCGACTGTCGGCAACCTCTGCCGTAGCGCCGTGCGATTCAGCGCTCCCGCGGGATGTGCGCAACCTGGCTCAATAGCAGCCATCGTGGAAATTCGCGGCACAGGCCCGGCGGCCCAGACAACTGCATTCTCCCGGCGCGCAGCTCGTCCTTCATCGGGCGAATTCCGCGCCACACATCAGCCAGGCTGCGCACGCCGGTCGACAGTCGCACGGTCGTTTCGTAGCCGGGGTCCTTCAGGCATACCTCCACTTCGCCGTCGCGATGCATCAGCCAGTAGCGCCGCTGTCTGGATGGCGCATCCACGAATTCGATTTCGATCACCGTTCTGCCGGGCGGCATGAGCTCCGTGTTCAGTCGCCGATGTATCGTCCACAACATCCAGCCGGGGTCGAGATCCTTCCGCCTGATGTCGCGCGCCCAACGCTGGCCCCACTCGCCGATCGACATCAGGATGGGTTGCAACGCAAGGCCACCGCGCGTCAGTAGATAGTCCGACGCGCCACCCGCACCGGCAGACCGCCGCTCGACGAGTCCGGCATTCTCCAGGGACTCGAGCCGCTGCTTGAGCAACGTCGGCGACAGCCGCGGCACTCCGCGGCGTATTTCGTTGAAGCGCCGGGAGCCGTTCAGCAGCTCGCGCACGACGAGCAGCGTCCATCGTTCCGCCAGCACCTCGGATGCCAGCGCGACGGGACAGAACTGTCCGTATTCCTGACGCAGGCCCTAGCTTGCTGTCGCGGACTTGCGCGAAGCAAGTCCAGGCCGATCCAGTTTTGTGACTAGTCAGGCGCCGTGCGGCGCGCATGCGGCCGTAGCGCATCGACCTGAGACCAACTCCGCTTTGTAGGCGCGCCCTACATGAGCAACCGCGCGCGCGCCTCGGACGGGGTTACGAGCGCCCCATCCTTACGTCATCGTTTGCCGACAGCCTCTGAACGAATGCCAGCCGGGACTGCCTTACCGAGTAAGGTTATTCGTTCAGGGATCGTTCAGAGGCTGCTCGTATGATGAACACCATGTCACTCATCTCATTTCGGGGCGCATCTCGGGCAATCGCGACTTTTTCGCTCTGCCTCGTGTTTGGTCTGGCTCGCGGTCAGGAGAACGCGCCGCTCGATGCGGACCCTCCGGATCGCGCCGCCCGCCTCAGCTTCGTGCAGGGGGATGTGTCCCTGCAGCCAGCTGGTGAGGACGAATGGGCGGACGCGATCGTCAATCGTCCGCTGACCACCGGAGACAAGCTGTGGACCGATCAAGGTGCACGGGCCGAAATCTATGTCGGTCAGGCCGCCGTCCGCCTCGGCAGCGACACGGGTTTCTCGTTCCTGAACGTCGACGACGACACAATCCAGATGCGTGTGACCGCGGGCGTCATCAACGTGCACGTGCGTGCGCTCGACAGCAACGATCAGATCGAAATCGACACTCCGAATCTCGCGTTGTCGCTCCTGCGTCCCGGCGACTATCGCGTCGAAGTGAACGACGCGGGCGACACCACCGTCGTGAAAGTCAGCGAAGGCGAGGCTGAGGCGAGCGGCGGCTCGCAGAACGTGATCGTGCATGCCCAACAGGCCGCCACGTTCACCGGCGATGAACAACCCGCCGCGCAGTTCGCCTCGCTGGGCGCGCCGGACGAATTCGATTCCTGGAGTCTCGAGCGCGAGCGGCGCGACGACCAGGCAGCGTCTTCTCGGACTGCGCAGTACGTGGCGCCCGATGTCACGGGATACCAGGACCTCGATGACAACGGTACGTGGAGCTCGGACGACGAGTACGGATACGTATGGACCCCGACGCGTGTCGCGGTGGACTGGTCGCCTTACCGCGACGGCCGCTGGGTGTGGGTCGCGCCCTGGGGTTGGACGTGGATCGACGATGCGCCGTGGGGCTACGCGCCGTTTCACTACGGTAGATGGGCGCACGTTCGCAATCGCTGGTGCTGGGTGCCGGGGCCGCGTCATGTGCGCGCGGTGTATGCGCCTGCGCTGGTCGGATGGGTTGGCTCGCCTGGTGTCAGCGTCTCGGTCTCAGTCGGCGGCGGCGGAGTCGGCTGGTTTCCGCTCGGACCGCGCGAAGTGTATGTGCCGGCGCGCCGCTACAGCCACCGCTACGTCGAACGCGTGAACGTCTCCAATACGGTGATCGTGAATCGCACGTACATCACCAACGTGTACAACAACCGGGAAAGGAATGTGACCTACCGGAATCGGACAGTGCCGGGCGCCGTGACGACGGTATCGCGCACGACCTTCACGTCGGCGCAGCGCGTGCGCGGCCGCCAGATTCGCGTCGATGAGCGAGAGATCTCTCGCACGACCGCAGTCGCTCCGCGCATTGAACCCGTTCGCGAAAGCAGATTGGGTGCGGGTGAGGCGCGCAGAAACGTGCGTGTGCCGCCGCAAACTGTCGTGAACCGCCAGGTCATCGTGAAACGCAGCCCGCCGCCATCGGCGGCGCATTTCGCGCGGAACGTCGGTAAACCCGATACGAAGCGCGAACAGCCGGATCGGCAAAGTCGCCCGCAGGATCGCGCCGATCGCAACGAGGTCCCCAACCGCGCCCGCCCGAACGCCGGTGGCGATGCCACCGCGCGACCTGAGGTCGATCGCAACGCTGCGCAGACGCCCGAGCGCCGTGGTGAGCGCGTTGAACGCAACGCAAACACTGTGCCGAACTCACGGGACGTCCGGCCGCCGCAAGACAGGCCGCGGATGGATCGCCCGGCGCGCGCAGATCAGCCGCAGGTGGACGAGGCCGCACGCCGCGCCCAGCAGTCACAACAGCAAGAGGATCGACTGCAACAGCAGCGCCAGCAACAGGAACGGCGACAGGCCGAAGTACAGCAGCGGGGACAGCGCGAGCAGGAGCCGCGACAGCAGGCAGAACCACAGCAGCCGGAGCAGCGCGAGCAGCAGCAGCGGCAACAGGCTGAGCAACAGCAGCGGGGCCAGCGTGAGCAGCAGCAGCGGCAACAGGCCGAACAACAGCAGCGGGGCCAGCGTGAGCAGCAGCAGCAGCGGCAACTGCAAGAGCGCGAGCGCGCCGCGGGACAGCAACGGGATCAGGAGCAGCAACGCGCCGCCGCTCAGCAAGCCCAGCAGCGCGAGCGTGTCGCCGAACGTCAGAACGCCGAGCGTCCACCGGCCGAGCGTCCACAAACCGAGCGTCAGAATCGCCCTGAGCCGCAAAAGCCGGCTGAAAACAAACCGCAGCCGCAGAAGCAGCCGGACCGCAAAGATCGGCGCCAGCAGGACGATCAGAGAAACTGAGGTTACGCGTCCGACGTACGCGCAGACGCATGCTTGCACGTTGCGTCAGCGGCAATCCCGGCAATTTGCACACCTGCCGGCAGGCTCCGCACGCCACCATGTCTCTCCTTAGGTAGACGCGGCAAATCACGGTTTTTCGGCAGAATGTCGACATGGCTCAAACCACCGTTGCCAGCGCCGCAGGCACGACGCCCGCGCTCTCGCCTGGAACAACAGGCGGCGGAGGTTATGCGGCGGCGATTGCCGCGTTCGTCATCTGGGGCCTGTTTCCACTCTATCTAATAGGCCTGATGAACGTATCGGCGATGCAGATCACCGCGCATCGCGTTGTCTGGTCTTGTGTGTTCGTGCTCGGGTGGCTCACCCTCAGACAAGAGCTTGGGCAACTGTGGGCCGCCGTGACGCGCAAGGGCGTCTTGATACGGCTGGCCGCCAGCGCGTTCTTCATCGCCGTCAATTGGCTCGGGTTCGCGTGGGCGGTCAATCACGGCCACGTACTCGAAGTGAGCCTCGCGTACTTCATGGGTCCGCTGCTCAACATCCTGCTGGGCACCTTCGTGCTGTCGGAACGGCTGGATCGCACGCAGTGGATAGCCGTCGGTTTTGCCGCTGCCGGAGTTGCGTATCTCACATTCGTCGCAGGCCACACTCCATGGATCGCGCTCATGGTCGGAAGCTCTTTTGCGTTCTATGGACTGATTCGCAAGACGGTGAGCATCGACGCTCTACCCGGGCTGGCGATTGAAACGATTCTGCTCACACCGTTTGCCGCCGGATATCTGATTTGGTGCGAGGTCCACGGAATGGGCACGCTCGGCCGTATGAGCGGACCGGTCGATGCCCTGCTCCTCCTCGGCGGAATCATCACCTCGGTTCCGCTGTTCCTCTTTGCTTACGGTGCACGACGGGTTCCGTTTTCGACGATCGGCGTGCTCCAGTTCATTACCCCGTCCATGCAGCTGGTGTGTGGCCTGGTCGTATTCGGAGAGCCCTTCGAATCCGCGCGCGCAACCGGCTTCGTGCTCATCTGGGTGGGGCTGCTGATCTACGCGGGAAATGCGCTGTGGCGGGCACGGTCGTTCAGGCCTGCCACGACGTAGCGCGGGCGTTACGACATCAAACGACTCGGGCGGTGACGATCCAGGCGCGCGAGTCGAATAGCACTCCGCTCTCGGTGAGATGGCCATCGAGCATCCCGCGGAGTTGATCGAGAACGCGTTCTTCCGCGTCGCCATCCAGGTTGGCGAGCATGTCCTTCGTATTCTTGAAACTGCACACGATTTCGCATGCCGTGTCCACGTCCGGCCCGTAGTACACAGGCTCGTGCACTTCGGTAAAGCTGACATCACGGAAGCCTGTCTTGTGCAGAATCGTTTCCACGACCAACGTATCGGCAAGCGAGAAAGGTTCCCGCCAAAAAGAGGTCGCGGAAACCACGTGATCGGGGACCGTCAGTGCCTCAGGAATCGCATTCGCCCATTCGTTACGCTCGGAACTCTGCCACACCATCATCACCAGGCGCGCACCGGGCTTCGAGGCATGCGCAAGGTTTGCGAACGCGGCAACCGGGTCCGCAAAGAACATCGTGCCGAACCGGCTGATGAGCAGGTCGAAATGCGCTGGCTGAAATCGATGGACTTGCGCGTCGCCCAGCTCGTAAGCGATGTTCTTTAGGTCGGCCCTCAGCGTCAGACGACGGGCGCGTTCAAGCATTTGTTCGGAGATGTCCACGCCGAGCACGCTGCCGAATGAAGCTGCGCGCGCCGCATCACGCGTGGTCTGCCCCGCTCCGCAGCCGACATCCAACACTCGATCGGTCGGTTTGATATCCGTGGCCGCGCGCAAGTGCGCGTTGTGGCGACGAAGCTCGGCGTCATAGTGATCGGCAATTGTAAGTACAGACATGGGCAATCCCGGTTCATAAGAATCTGGTCCACCACGCACGTGTGCGCGCCTTGACGCGTGCAAAGCCGCGGCACGGAAAATAGAGAATCGCGAGCGTGACCGCCGTAGCCAGATACACCGCAGGCAGTCCGAAACCGTACGTCGGCGGCGACCCAGCCGGAAAATCGCCGTTCCAACCCAGCCATTCGTGAGGCTGACCGCTGATCAGCGCCGTCAACAGTGCGAGCGTGTGCAGCACGAACAAGTGGAGCACGTAAAACATCATCGGCACCAGTCCAAACGTGCGCACCACCGCACCGAGCGGCCCGAGTGGACGCCCGCCGTCGTAGCGCTGGAAAATCGCCAGCACGAGCGCGCACACACCCAGCGTCATGAGCAGGTATTGCAGCGAGGGCGGATACTTCTCCACATTGAAAAAGCCGATGACTGCGTAGTCGATGCTCGCGCCCGACGGAAGGACGAAGTCACCCATCGCGCCGCCGATGGACGGTTGCGAGGGATTTCCATACACATTCGTCAGGCGCAGCACGACGAACAGCGCAAGCATTGCAACGCCTGCGATCAAGAGCATTCGCCTGCGAGCGCCGACGTCCTTGGCGAATAGCGGACCTACGCCATAACCCAGCGCAGCAACGCCGATCCATGGGATCAGCGGGAACAGCACGACGAACTCGCCGTCCCACGGAAGCTGCGCGCTCCACGGCGCGTGCAACAGGCTCCAGATCCAGCCAGCGCTCCCGAAGTCGGCTGCTCGCAGCGGATCGAGCAGGTTGTGCGCAGCGATCATCGCGATTCCGATCACCAGGGCGACAATGTTCGGCGCGAGCGACAGCACGCCCACGAAGATCATGGCCCACCCCAGGCACCAGATGACGCCGGCGATGCCGTGGCCCGGGTTGAAGCTCCACGCGAAACCCACCACGGTGAGCTCGAGCACGATCAACCAGGCGCCGCGCAAAACGGCCAATAGCGCCGTCGATCCGGTAGTCGCACGGCTGCGTGACAGGTGGATCGACAGTCCCGTGAGAAAGAAAAACGCCGGCGCACACAGGTGCGTGACCCAGCGGGTGGCGAACAGTGGCAAGTTGGTCGCCGTCATGTCCTCCGGCGAGACGTGGGCGCCGGAGAAGTAGTAGCGTGCGTGATCCAGCGCCATCAGCATCATTACAAGACCGCGCAGCACATCGATCGACACGAGCCGGCCACGCCCCAGCATTGCCGCGGCTGGTACGTTGCTCATGGCTACAGTGTCCCGCTCGCCGGCTTTTCTCTATCCACCCTGCGCCCGCCGCGCGTCCACGCGTCGATCCCACCCGCGAGTGGCCTCACCCTTGCAAAGCCCTTGTCCTTCAAGCGTCGCGCCACAACCGCAGCGCTGGCGTCGTTCGGACAGTCGCAATAGACGACCACCACCGCGCCGGCATCGAGCTGCAGCCCATCGAGGTCCACGGAGTGGATGCTCCCCGGGATCCATCCTGTGTGCGCACGACGTTCCGCCGATCGCACGTCGAGAATCGTGAGTGCTATCTGCTCCCGCATGAGCGCTTCCAGCTCCTCCGGCGTGAGCCGGGCCATCCGGATCTGCAGCAGGAACTGGCGGCGCTGGTGCCACTTGACTGCAATGAACAGCGCCACCGCCAGCGCGAGCAGCAGGAGCGCGTAGTTTCCGAGCTGCTCCAGGGTCAACAGCACCGCGCCGACTGCGTCGTGAAAGATCGCGCCGATCGCAACGGCTCCTGCCGCCCACAGTGCCGCACCAATGCCGTCATAGACGACGAATCGCGCGACGTGGATGCGTGATTCGCCTGCCAATGTCGTGGCAACTGCCGCGAGCCCCGGAACGTACTTCGCGAAGATGAGCGACTTCGCCCCCCAGCGGCCGTAGATCTCTCGGGTTGCACCGACGCACGAATCAGGCGACAGCGAGATCTTGCACATCAGCCGGATCATCGTCGCCCCGAAGCGCTTGCCGCACACGTACCACAGCACATCCGCCAGCACCGCGGCGAGGATCGCAACGAACAGGATCGGCGCCAACGACCCTCCCCGATCGACCTCCAGGGCGGAGGTCACGATGATGGGTGGATAGGCAGGGGTCGGCAGACCGCCTTGGTCGAGCAGCACGCAGACGAATACGACCCACAGGCCGTAAGCCTCAATGAATTGCAGCAAGGCTTCCATCGGGCAATTGTGCACCTGCCGGATGAAAAGAGGTTCATTCCGGCTCCGCCGGGAATTGCACGTACGCCCGAACCGGAAACGTGGCGCCGCCTCGCCACGCAATCGGCACCGCATGCAGCCGGCCGCCGTCCCGCGGGAGCGCGGCGAGATTGGTCATATGCTCACAAATCGGGATGCCGGCACCTAGCAGGATGGTGTGGGCCGGCCGGGCGAGGTCGCCCATGTCGTCTATGTTCACGGAGTCGATGCCGACGAAGGCGGCACCCGAACGCACGAGCAGTTCGCAGGCGTCCGCGGTAAGAAATGGATTCTCCCGCCCATAGCGCTCTGTGCGCCAATGCTGACTGAAGTCCGTGCGCACCAGCACTGCAGCCCCCCGCAGGTCTGCATCCTGGAAGAGCTCCCGACCCACGGCACGTCCGGATGTTCGGGCGTCGAAGACGCGAACCGGCACGTGGGCCACGCGCTCGAGGGGCAATCCCGCCAGGTCCGTTGCTCCGCGATGTCGATGCAATGGGGAATCGACGTAGGTACCCGTGTTGCCGCACAGATGCAGGGAGGCGATCAGGAACTCCGACTTGTTCTGATAGCGGGCCCGCGAACTGTCGTGATCAACAATGATTTCGACCTCAGGCACCGGCAACCCTGGGTAGGTCACCATGCGCGGCTCGATGACGTGACTGATCTCCACGAAACGTGGCGCAGTTCGTGACATGTGTGTTTCCTTCCTGTCGTTGCTCGTAAAACCAGGCACAGACGCTGCGGCGGACATGCCGATCAACAGCGAACGTCGTGTCATGCCGCCGCATGATGTCCGGGCCTCTTTCATGGCGGGCAATCTAAAACGCAGCCGTGGAAACAAGCGTGGGAAGCTACCTGAGCCCGCTCAGCAATCGATGGAAGCGTGGCTCGCGGCGCAGGTTGAAATAGTCTGGATCGTTCTCCACCCAATCGCGCTTTCCGCAACCTCGAGAGAACGCACTCTCGAGCAGACCCAGCGCTTCATCCCGCTGGTCCAGCCTCGAGTGCACGCAGGCGATGTTGACCAGTGCACTCGTGTCATCGGGGTAAAGTTTGAGCGCCCGCCGCGACCATTCCAGAGCGCGCTCCGTCTGACCATCGTCGATGAGCGCGCCAGCTCCCAGGGAAAGCGCGCGGCCGTCTTGCGGATTGAGTGCGAGAACCTGTTCGGCGCGACGGATTCCCATTCTTACAGCCTCACGCGCGGCGTCTTCGCGACCCAGGGCGCGCATCGCGGTTCCGAGCAGCATCGGACTCTGAAAGTCCTCCTGGCGTAGCTGCGTCGCCGCATCAAACAGTTCGGCCGCGCGCGTCATGTCGCCACGCGCGAAGGCAGTCCGTGCAAAGAAGTAGTAAGCCTCGAACAGGTATGGGTTGATGCGAATCGCTGCCTCGAATTCGCCAATGGCTTCGTCATGGTTCTTCGAAAGCGATCGCGCAAGACCTCGTGCGAAGTGCGCCTCGGCAAGCTGCGGCGCGGTTTCGAGCGCCCGCCGGCTCGCCTGCTCCGCATGAGCGAGACTGACCTTTCCGGGATCGAACCACTCCGCGAGGCAACTGTGCACGATCGCAAGACCAGCCCACGCCGGACCGTAGTGCGCGTCGAGCTCGATGGCTCGAACGAACAACTTCCGGCTCGCGTCCAGCCCTCGCTGCATCATGCGAGCGAGCTGCTGGCGTCCCTGCAGGAAGCAGTCATACGCATCCTCGCTCTCGCGGTCGGTGGACTCGAAGGAGACAGGCGCGGTTCTCTCCGCTGTTGCCGCGTGCCACGCCTTACCGAGGGGAGCGCTGTCGAGACCCTCGGCGCCGAAGAGTCTGATCGACGCCGCGAGATGCTCTTTTCCCTCGTGAAAACGAGCGCGACGCACAAGTGCGCGCAACAGGTGCTCGTGCGCACGAACGTCGAACGGCGCGAGCTCGAGCCACTTCTCGACATGCCCGAAACATTCGGCTTCCGGAGCGCTCGCGACGAGGCGATGGAGCAACTCGACTCGCCAGGCGTGGAAGCGGCGCCGTTGCGCGAGCAGCCAGCCCGTGAAACCCGGGCAGCGCTCGAGCTCTATCCCTTCGAGGAGATCGCCGTTGAACAGCGTCAGTAGCGCCCGCACCGGCTCCGGCGCCAGCGTGGCGAAACCAGTTCGGGCAGCGCGTTGTATTTCAAGGGCGTCGACGAAACTGTCCGTGAGATCGATCCGAATGGAATCTTCGCTGCAACGGACGCGCTTCGCTCCAACGATCCCGCGCAACTTGCTCAGATACCAGCGCAGCTCACCACGCGCATCGGCGGCAGTGTCGAACAACAACGCGCAGAGCCGGCTTCGCGGTGTGGCACGCGGCGTCAACGCGAGATACACGAGAAGGGCCCGCGCCTTTCGCGATGCCGGCAACGCGACCGCGCGGCCGTCCTGCGATACGGCCAGCGTTCCAAGCATGCACAACTGAAAGCCGCCGGCCACTTCAGAATCTCCTGTGGTACTGCCGGAGAATAAAAGTGAAGGCGCTCGCAAGTCCCGGGAGAATGCCGGGATTTCTCCGGAATGACGGTCGACTTCCTGCTTTGACGGAGTAAACAAGGTGCGTGACAAGGCGCCCGTGCGTTTGACGGTGCTGACGCTCGACGGCAAAGGCGACATCACCGGGATGACTGTCGTCGTACCGCCCGAGCAAGTGGCGAAGTGAGGTGCGCCCGGGCGAACTACCGGCAATGCGCCAGGCTCAGGTCGACCAGCACGGGAAAGTGATCCGACGGCACGCGGCCTTCGATGACCTGCGAAAACACTGCGTACCTTTCCACGTCGATTCGACTGCCTAACAAAATGTGGTCGATGACCCTGGACTCGGTTGGCGATGTCTTGAACTCGTTGAATGTCCCTGTTGGTCCGAATGGCGCCGACTTCGACACTGCGCGCGCATCGCGAAGCTCCAGCGGGCCCTGTGTCATGACCCGCATCTGCTCGCTGTCAATCTCCGAATTGAAGTCTCCAAACACCAGGACTTTCTCGCAACGCCGCGCATTCGCTTCGACCCAACGCAACATCTGCGCGGCCGATTGCTGGCGCGCGACGACCCCGATGTGATCCCAGTGCGTATTGACTGCGAGCACGACTTGCCGGGTGCTGCGCATTCGTAGACGCACCCACGTGACGATGCGTGGATAGGCCGCATCCCAACCCTTCGAGGGCACTTCCGGCGTCGGCGAAAGCCAGAACATGCCGCCTGCGAGAAAATCGAACCGGCTCTTGTCGTACCCCACGGGCGAGGCCTCGCCCTTCTCTTTGCCATCGTCGCGTCCGCCACCGAACAATCGATACTGCGGCAGTTCCGCGGCGAGATCGGCCTTCTGGTTGGGCAGGACTTCCTGCATCCCGAAGATATCCGGGCGCAGCCACAGGACCTGCGCCGCGACCCAATGGCTTCGATTCGTCCACGCGTTGACGCCATCGGAGGCCAGATCGAGGCGAATGTTGTAGGTCATCAATCGAAGGCCCGCTGGCTCCGTCGCCGGTGCCGCGCCCGCGAGCACCGAGAACATCGTTGCAATGGCAACCAACAGCTGTTTCATGCGGAAGTTCCGGCGCACTTCAGTGACCGCTTTCGGTCTTGATGGACCAGGTCATCGTGGCCACTGACCCGGCGTCGAGGGTGGCGGAAAACGAGTCTGTGCCCGTTACGACTGAAAACGCGCGTCGCTCCGCCGCCGTATTGAGAACGATCAATACCGCCGGGCCCTTCGCGTTGCGAAACGCCGCCGTTTCCAGGCCGTCAACTCCGGTTTCGGATTCGATGCGGCGCGCGCCTGGCTTGACGAAGCGACTCGCGTGACCGAGCACGTAGTACTCGACGTTGCGCGTCACTGCCCCGCTCTTGCTGTTGACGGTGACGACTCCGCGGCAATCGCCGCAACCGCCCAGGTGCGGACCGCTGGCTTCGTCCAGCGCCAGGTTCCAGAGGATCGTGCCGCGACCCCAATTGCGCACGTTGCCGATCACGAGATTCTGCGTCATCCACGACAGCGTCTCGCTCCACTTCGGCGCCCAGTTGCCTCCGGAACATTCCGTCATCCAGGTCTCGGTGTCCGGAAACTTCTGATGTATTTCCGATTGAGCGCTGACATCGCCGCCATAACAATGCCAGGCAATGCCCGCGACATACTGGCGCGCGCGCGAATCCGCCAGCACCGCGAGCGGCGACTGCGGCTGATCCCAGTTGTGGTCCCAATCGAGGAGCTTCACCTGCGGCCATTTCTTCGCGAGCATGGGGCCGAGATGCACGCTGATGAACGCGGCGCGCTCAGCGGGTTCCATGCGCATTCCCGGGTAGTCAGACGGCTCGAAGTGCGGTTCGTTCTGCATCGTGATTGCATACACCGGCACGCCCTCGGCCTTGAACGCAGACAGCGTCCTGTCGAAATACCGCGCGTAAGCATCGTAGTTGCGGGGTTCGAGCTTTCCTTTGATGAGACTGCCGCCAGTTTTCATCCAGGCCGGCGCGCTCCAGGGTGAAGCGAACACTTTCAACGAAGCATTGATCTTTCTCGCTTGACGCACGAGCGGCAGGACATCGACGCGTGCGCGTTCGATCGAAAACCTGCTGAGATCTGGATCCGACTGACCAGCGGGCATGTCGTCGAAGCTGTAGTGTTCCCGGGAAAAATCACTGGCGCCGATCGGCACTCTCGTCAGGCTCAAGCCCAGTCCCGTTTCGGGATCGAACAATTCGCGCAATAGCGCATCCCGCTGGGTTGCGTTCATGCGTCGTTGGATCAGCCACGCGGAGCTGTCGGTGAAGGAGGCGCCGAATCCTTCGATCGTTTGAAATTGGCGAGCAGGGTCGACATGAATCTGCAATCCACGGGACGCTTTGGCATTCGATGGAATTGGCGCGAGGCTCGCGAGGCGTTGCTTGCCATCTGCACTCGAGACCCAGATGTGCGCGACCGCCTTGGAGGTGGCGGGAGCGTCAGCAGCAAGACAGGCAGAACTTGCGGCCAGCAGGAGGCAAACCGCCAGGCGGCGCGTCCAGCGCCGCGCGCCGCCAAAGACCGGCCCGATTGAGACTCGCTGCGAAGTTCCCGGAATTTGCATGTTGGGACGATAACGCCAGAACGGACCGACGTCGCGCCCGGTTAGCCTGTTTCCGCGGAACGCGGCGAATGAGCTGCGCTAGGTTCGGCGTCGCACAGAGTGTCAACGAACGTCAGCGTAGGCTGACAGTTGTGCTACACGAATTTCTTACGGCCAACAGGCCCGAGTTGATCAATCGATGCCGTCTCAAGGTCACCAAGAGAGTTGCACCCGAGATTCGCGCCGTTGAGCTCGACTACGGAATACCGAGCTTCCTGGATCAGCTCATCAAAACTCTGCAAGTCGAGCAGACGTCTGAGCCCCTGCGGAGTCGAAGAATTTCCGGCCCCTCCGGCGGCGGACCCGCTGCCTCCGAGATCGCGGTCACGGCGGCGTTACATGGGCGTGAGTTGTCACATCAGGGCTTTACCGTTGACCAGGTCGTTCATGACTACGGCGATCTGTGCCAGGAAATAACGGGCCTGGCGGCCGAACGTGGCGTGCCGATCGAGATAGACGAATTTCGGACGCTCAACCGCTGTCTCGACAACGGCATCGCCGACGCCGTTACGGAGTATGTTTTTCAGCGCGATGCCTTGCTGGAGAACAAGAACGTCAACGCTTTGAATGAACAGCTCGGAATCCTCGCGCACGAATTGCGCAATCATGTTCACACGGCGACGCTTGCCGTCCTGGCCATCAAAGCGGGAAATGTTGGAACAACCGGAGCGACGGCAGCCCTGCTCGACCGGTCCCTGATTGGCATGCGCAATCTCATAGATCGGTCGCTCGCCGGCGTGCGCCTGACAGCCGGCATGCCTTCACGCGTCCAATTGATCTCCCTGGCCGATTTCATTGCCGACGTAAAGATATCGGCCTCTCTCGACATGCTGACTCGAGAGTGCACATTTACGGTTGGCGACGTTGACCGCGAACTTGCACTCGATGTCGACCGGGAAATCCTTTTGTCAGCGGTCGGGAACCTCCTGCAAAACGCATTCAAGTTCACGCAGCGTCACACCGAAGTCACTTTGAACGCCTACGCCACCTCGGATCGGATCCGGATCGACGTCGAGGATCATTGCGGCGGCCTGCCTCCAGGAGCTGCAGAAGAAATGTTTCTGCCGTTCAAGCAGAACGGAGAGGATCGATCTGGCCTGGGACTTGGACTGACAATCTGTCGGCGCGGCGTGGAAGCCAACAATGGAGTCCTCCACGTCCGCGACCTGCCAAATTCGGGATGCGTTTTCACGATTGATCTGCCTCGACACTCGCTGGCATAAATAGCGGGCTTTCGCACTTCCCAGGATGGCCCGGCGCACAATTAATACTGCGCGGCCACTGGGGCAGGCAAAATTGCGCTCCCGTGTGCGGTCACAGGAGCGCCAGAAGAATGTCTCGATCCTTTTTTTTCTCCGTCGCATCGCTCCTGTTGCTCGCCAATGCGCCGTCCTGGGCATGGGGTGAACTCGGGCACCGGCTCGTGGGCGAGTTGGCCCAGCGACAACTGACACCGGAAGCGAATGCGCGGGTTCACGAGCTCTTGCGAACCGAACCAGTGCCGACACTGGCCGGGGTTGCGATGTGGGCCGACCAGCTGCGCGCATCCGACCCCGAGCGTTTCAAGGCAACCGCCGCCTGGCACTACGTGAACATTCACGACACGTCTTGCCGATTCGTGGGGTCACGCGACTGTCCGGACGGCGCCTGTGTTCTCGGGGCGATCGACGCGCAGAGTCGACTGTTAGGCGACCCCGCGCAGCCTGTCGAAGTGCGCCGCGACGCGCTCAAGTTCATCGTGCATTTCGTGGGAGACGTGCACCAGCCCGTGCATTCGAGCAACCGCCCGGACAAAGGCGGGAATGAATTTCAGATTTCGCTGCGCACGGATATTCCGCCCGAGGAGTACGCGCGCGAGCGGTACAAGAACGGGATCATGAGCACGAATCTGCACGCGGTGTGGGATTACTACGTGCTGGCCTCGGCCAAACTGACGCTCGGCGACTATGCCGATCGTCTGGCGGCTGCATCGCGATCTGCCACGCCCCAAAGCAGCCCTGCAGAGTGGGCCAGGGATTCCTGCGAGCTCATCGATCGGCGTGCACTCTATCCGCACTCCCACAAGATGAATGCAAAGTACCTGAATGCGATGCGTCCGCTGGCGGAGCAACGAGTTGGGCAGGCGGCGGATCGACTGGCGCGGCTGCTCAACGAGATGTTCGCCTCGCATTGAAGCTCATGCGATGGCGCTCGGACGGCTGGACACCGTTTCGTACCAGCGTTTCAGCGCCGTTTGATCCACGCCCGCAGACAGCTCGAGCGCCTTGGCGAAGTCCAGTGTCACCAGTGCGGTGATGTCGGCGGCGGAGAACTGCTCGCCGGAGACGAAGGGCACCTGCGTCAGCCTCTCGTTCAGATCGGCGAAGAAATCCTTCACGCGCAGCACGCTGCGCTCGATCAGCGCCGGAATCTGCTCGTAGTCGTGCGGGCCGGCGATGGCGCGGCCCTTGAGCCCCGCAACCTTGTTGCGCACGCCCTCCATCACGGCTGCGAAACCTTCGAGCTCTGCGCGCCGCTCCCACATCGCGATCAAGCCCTTCTCCCTGGGCGTGACGCCTAACAAAGGCTTTTCGGGAAATGCCTCGTCGAGATAGCGCATGATCGCCGGCACCTCGCCGATCGCGGTGCCATCGTCGAGCACCAAGGTCGGTACCACGCGGCGCGAGTTGATCGCCCGATAGGCCTCCGAGTGCTGCTCCTTCTTGCTGAGGTCGATCGCGACAAGCGGAACTTTCAGGCCTTTCTCGGCCAGCAGAATCCGCACGCGCCGTGAATTCGGCGAGGCGGGCGAGTGATAGAGCTTCAACGTCTCGGGACTCATGACGCCAACCCGGACAGGAACATCGAGACATGGCGGACGAATAGTTCGGGATATTGGTGCTGCGCGCCGTGATTGGAGTCGGGGTAGATGATCAGCTGCGCATTCGGGATGTTCTGCTCCATGATGAAGGAGTTGACGGTAGGCATGATCACGTCGTTGCTGCCGTTCACGACGAGTGTTGGCTGCTTGATCGTCTGTAGATAGCCGTAGGACCCCTCTCGCTGGGCGCTCCACATCTCCATCGCTTCGATCTGGGCGGGCGCGACCTGGTCGTTCACCTCGGGATCGCGCCCCGCCTGACGAAGATGCGTGCGCTTCAAGAACTCCTTTCCCGCCGCCTGGCCTGCTGCGGACGGACTGAACTGGACCGCGAGCCAGACATGCTCGGGCGGATCATAGGCGGCGCCGAAAATCCGCTTTGCGACCTGGGTCAGCGACTCCATTCCCTGACCGCCGCGCGGACCGGTGCCCACCAGAATCAATTTGCGGACCAGATCGCGCGCCTGCAGCGTGATCTCCTGCGCGACCATGCCGCCAATCGAAAAGCCGAGCACATCCGTCTGGTTCAAACCCAGCGCCCGGATGAAGGCGACCGCATTGGCGCCCATCTCCTCGAACGTGGTCGGGACCTCGCCTGTGCTGCTGGAGACGCCTGCGTTGTTGAACAAGATCACTTCGCGGTCGCGGGCCAAGCCATCCGTCACCGCCGGGTCCCAGTAATCCATGGTGCCCGTGTAATGCTGGTTGAAAACGATCGGTACGCTGCCAGCCTTGCCGAAGCGGCGATACGCGAAGCGAATTCCGTTGGCTTCCACGAACTGGGTGGGCGCAGTCTGGTGATTGTGCTGAGTCATTGAGATTCCCCTGCTAGTTAGCGGGTCTTGCCGCCATCGACATTGAGGACATGGCCGGTGATGTATGAAGCTTCATCCGACGCGATGAAGACGATCGCGCTGGCAAGTTCCTCGGAGAGGCCGAGGCGAGCCATCGGAACAGTCGTCACCAGAGCCGCCTTGTTCTCCGGCGTCCTGGTAAAACGGGTCAACATGCCTGTGTCCGTAGGACCAGGCGCCACGACGTTCACCCGGATGCCGGATTTGGCGAGCTCGAGCGCCACCGACTTGGTGATGCCTTCGACGGCGTGCTTGCTGCCGACATACACGGAGGCGCCCGCCGCACCTTCGTGCCCGTAGGTCGACGAGATGTTGACGATGCTGCCGCTGCCCTGATCCTTCATGACGCGCACTTCGTGCTTCATGCTCAAGATCACACCGAGAACATTCGTGTCGAACGTCGCGGCATAGCTCTCGGCGGTCTGGTCAGTGATCGGGCCGACCTGGCCTTCGGTGCCGGCGTTGTTCACCGCGACATCGAGTCGGCCAAACCGCTCGACCGTCTTGTCTACGAGAGCGCGGACTTCATCTTCCTTGCGGACGTCGGTGTTGATGAACTCGGCCTCCGATCCGAAGGAGCGCAGCTCTTTGGCGAGCGCCTTGCCGGCTTCGTCACGCCGACCGGCGATGACCACCTTCGCGCCTTTCTTGGAAAATGCGACCGCGGCGGAACGACCGATGCCTGTGAGGGCTCCCGTGATCAATACGACTGGCTTGTTCATTGCGAAACTCCAAATACAGATTAGTGCGAATAACTTCTTCAATAACAGGGATTACCCTGCCTGCATGGCTGCCACCGTAGGCCTCCGTAGCGCGCATGAAAAAGACTTTGTAAGCTGGCGGCATACTTCCCAGGCATGAAACTGCGATGGAGCTGAGGCATTTGCGTTATTTCGTAGCGGTGGTCGAGGAAGGCAGCCTGACGACCGCCGCCGCGCTGCGGCTGCACACTTCTCAGCCTTCGCTGAGCCGGCAGATTCGCGACCTGGAGTACCAGGTCGGGGCCGAGCTGCTGACCCGCAGTGTCCGCGGCGTCGAGCTAACTACCGCGGGTAGAGCCTTTCTCAGCCATGCCCGGCTGGCGCTCGCGCAGGTCGATGCCGCGGTGGAAGCGGCCCGCAAGGCCGCGCAGCCTGCAAAAAAGACATTCGCCATCGGCTTCCAGACCGGCCACGAGATGACCTGGCTGCCGCGCGCCATGCACGCGCTGCGCGACGAACTGAAGAACATCGACGTCACGGTCTCCAGCGACTATTCGCCGGATCTCGCGGAGGCGCTGCTGCGCGGCCGGCTGGACGTCGCGCTTCTGCGCGTCGAGCCGAACTACGATCTGGCCTACGAGGTCGTGGATCACGAACCGCTGATCGTCTTGATGCCGAGCGATCATCCCCTCACCGAACGTGCGGCAATTCATCCGCGCGATTTCGTCGGCGAGGTCTTCATCGGCGGTTCGAAGAAGGCCGCGGTATTGCGCGCCGTGACCGAGGACTATCTAGGCCGCTGCGGGCTCGACATCAAACTCAATCACGGGGTGGACAACATCTCGATGGCCATGTCCCTGGTTGCGTCAATGCGCGGATTGGCCCTCATGCCGGCTTATGCCAAGAATTTGCTGCCGTGGTTCGTGGTCAGCCGGCCCCTCGAAGGTGAAGCTCCGACGATTGACCTGGCCGTGGGTTACAGCAAGGCAAACACGTCGCCCATTCTCAAGCTGTTCCTTTCCAAGCTCGAGGAATTGCGAGCGCCCCTGCCCCTCCCTTGAGCTAACTAGCGGCCTTTGCCGCTACTTACGCCGTGGTGTATTTGCGCCGCTTCTCCGCGATTTCCGCGCTGGCCCGCTCAATGGCCTCGACTTCCGTAGCTTTGAGCAGCCCGTCGATGACGCGCGCCAGATGTTCTCGCATCGCCGTCCGCGCACCATTGGAATCTCCGCGCTTGAGCGCGTCGACCACCTTGGTGTGCTCGTCAATTCGAGGCTTGACGCCCATCGCCCTGACTTTCTGGCTCAAGAGCTTGTACTGGGGGGAACGCTGGCGGGCATCCCACAGCGTCTTTACGGCAGCAAACAGGGCACTGTTTCCGGTCGATTCTGCAATCAATTCATGGAAGCGGCGATCCGCATCCTCGCTTTGCGCCACGTTGTGTTCGTTCTCTTCCTTCATTTCACTGACGAGGGCCGTGAGTTCCGAAAGTTGCTCGGGAGTAATCCGTTGAGCGGCGAGCGCGCAGGTTTCCGATTCGATCGCACGTCGCGCTTCCAA
>DATHJZ010000244.1:0-35706 GCA_035286365.1 Steroidobacteraceae bacterium
GTTGCGCGTGCAGGGCGTTTGGCCATTGGACCCTCGGTTTTTTCGCAGTATAGGGCCCGTGCTACCGTACACGCATGCCTCATCGCGCTCGCGCCCTGGCCCTCGCCATGACGCTGACTTTCACGCACGGCGCCTCGGCCACTACGCCTACAGCATCGATCGGCCCGACGAATGACAAGGGCGGTTGTTTCGCCGCCGGCGACGGCTATCTGCGCGCGCGCGTGCGCGGCGCCCTGTCGCTCGATCTCGACTGGAAAGACGCCGAGATGCAATGCGAAGGCGGCCCGCGCCCCTCGGGTAACGGCGTACGAGTGAGCATCGGCGGGCCGGCGCGCGGAGAAGGCCGGCGCATCCGCATGGTGTTCGGCATTGCCGGTGTAGGTGAGGGCCGTGATGGCGAGATATTGCGCACCAACGTCACCATCTTGTTCGAAGGCGAGAAACGCATCTTCGCCACCCAGGGCGACGACAAATGCACGGTGGACAAGCTCACCCAGCAGCGCGTGGAAACCCTGGGAAACGAACGCGCCATCTATCGCGTGGTGGCGCGCGGTTTCTGCCTGGGGCCGGCCACGAGCCTGTCGCGGGGTGAACGCGTGTTCCTCACGAGTTTCGATTTTGCAGGCCGCGTCGAATTCGGGGACGATGACCGACATGCGTCAAGTACCAAGCCCTGACCTGCTGCGCCGCGCACGTGTCGCGCTCGCAGGCTGGTTGTGCCTCGCGCTCGGCGCGCACGCCTTTGCCCAGATCGCGCCACTCGAAGATCTCGCCGCGTTTCCGAACGGCCCGCTCACGATCAGCGACGGCAAGAAAGTCAAACACGTCTTCGCGGTGTGGCTCGCCGACAGCCCGCAACGCCAGGCGCAGGGACTCATGTTCGTGCGCGCGCTGCCCGACCTGCATGGCATGTTGTTCGTGCACGCCGCACCCCAGCCGATCAGCATGTGGATGAAGAACACCTACATTCCGCTCGATATGGTGTTCATCGACGCGCACGGCCGTGTCCAGCAGATCATCGAGCAGACGACGCCGCATTCTCTCGACATCATCCGAGCCCGCGATCCCGCGCTCGCCGTGCTCGAAATTGCCGGTGGCGAAGCGAAACGACTCGGGCTTCACCCGGGGCAACGCGTAAGCCATCCGGCGCTCGCACCCCATTGACCGTATCTCATTGATTCGGGTGTCGGTTATCATCGCCGCCACTTGCTAGGGCCAATCGGTAGGGAGACAGAACCCATGAGAAGAATCACCCCCCTGGTGCTCGCGGCGTGCGCCGCGGCATTCACGACTGGAACGGTAGTGGCGGGCGCGCCTGTGGGCAGCTGGTACGTCGCGCCGCAGGTCAACGCAATCTGGCTCGATGACGCGCGGGCAGCCGACGACGATGCCGGCTGGACGCTGGCGATCGGAAAATCGTTGAGCGCGAACTGGGACCTGCAGCTGTCGGGATTCGCCTCCAAGCACGACCGTCAGGGCAACGATTACATCGACCTGCGCGGCGTGGGACTTTCTGCCAATCGCATCTTCTATCGCGAAGGGCGCGTGAATCCCTTCCTGAGTCTTGGGGTCGCGCAGGTGAAGTTCCGGCAGAGCCCCGGCCCCGACGACACCGGCCTCGCCGCGATCTACGGTGCGGGCCTGCTGATCGACCTCGGCTCCGCGCGCAGCGACGGCACGGCCATCCAGCTGCGCGCCGATCTCGGCGCGCGCCGCGAACTCAACGATGACACGCCCACCGCGGTCGACTACGTGGCCGGGCTCGGCATCCAGTTCGCGTGGGGCGGGACACCCGCGCGCCGCGTCCTCGATACCGACGGCGATGGTGTCACCGACGACATGGACAAGTGCCCCGACACGCCCGCCGGCACCGCGGTGGATAGCAGCGGCTGCCCGCTGCCGCAGGATGACGACGGCGACGGCGTGACCAACGACATCGACAAGTGCCCGGGCACAGCGGCTGGCGTGAAGGTCGATGCCACGGGGTGCGAAATCGACAGTGACGGCGATGGCGTCGGCGACAGCCGCGACCAGTGCCCCAATACGCCCGCGGGCGCCAAGGTTGACGAAAGAGGCTGCGAGCTCGACAGCGATGGTGACGGCGTGGTCGACAGCGCGGACAAATGCCCCGACACCCCGAAGGGCGATCGCGTGGATGCCAGCGGTTGCTCGTTCAAGGAAGAGATCAAACTACCCGGCGTGGTGTTCGAGACCAACAAGGCCGACTTGCTGCCCGAGAGCATCCCGGTGCTCGAAGGCGCCGTCGCGACCCTCAAGCGCTACCCGGATATCAGGATCGAGGTGGCCGGTCATACCGACAGCCGCGGCTCGGACGCCTACAACCTCGACCTGTCGACCCGCCGCGCCGCTACGGTTCTCAAATACCTGCAGGACGGCGGGGTCGCGAATACGCTCACCTCGCGCGGCTACGGCGAACGCCAGCCGGTCTCGAGCAACAACACCGATGCGGGTCGCCAGGAAAACCGCCGCGTCGTACTGCGCGTTTTGAACTGATGCGTTCGGCTGCGAGGCGGCTTCAGTCCGCTTCGTAGCCGAAGCGCGCCACCCACGGCGCGAGCAGCGGCAACACCGGGGCGAGCTGCGCGCGGTAGCGGCGCCACTCGCCCGCGCCGCCGGCATTGAGGCCGCGTGCGATCTGGGCGCCGCTCGCGGTCGCCACGCCCCGTTCGCGCGAGCGCGCCGCGAACTCACGCATCTGCGGACTGAAATCGATGTCGAGAAAGTCGCAGACGCTGCCGACCTCACCGTCGAAATCCGCCACCAGCCTCTCGAGGCGTAGCGGGTGCGCGCGCAACTGCAGGGCGGGGATCAAATCCTGCGTGATGTCCATCACCGCGTCGTACAAACCCGCGGCGCCCGCGAGCGTCAGCAGCTCGTAGTACGGCGCGCTCATGCGAAAGCGCCGGCGAAAGCAGCTCCACACGACATCGCGCGGATCGCGCAAGGCGATCAGGATGCGCGCGTCGGGGAACAGCCGCCCGATGAGTGGCAGCTTGAGCCCGTTGAGCGGGTGCTTGTCGACGAACACGTTGCCGCGCACGACCACCCCGGCGTCGGCCACCCGGCGCCAGTAAGATTCGCGCAGCGGCACCAGGTCCGCTTCGCTGGCCAGACCCAGGCGCGCCAGATCCGCGGGCGTTCGCATGAACTCGCGTACGCCGTCGATCAGCGTTTCGCGTTCCTCGAGCGCTGCGACGAATGGATGCGCCGCCAGCACCTGTTCGAGCAACGTGGTGCCGGAGCGCGGGAAGCCGATCAGGAATACGTGCCCGCGGGCCGGTGACGGCGCCGCTTCGGGCGGCAGCACACTCAGCAGATCGCTGGCCGGATGTTCACGCAGCCAGGCACGCAGATCGTTGGCGTATTGCAGGGTGCCGCGCTCGCCGAACGCGGGCGCATAGTGCTCGCGGCGCACGCGGTTCGATTCCGCGTACGCGCCGAACGCATCCGCCTCGCGGCGTTGCCGGTCGAGCGCGTCCCCGAGCACGCTCAGCCCCAGCGAGCGTTCGACTGCGGTCAGGCGCGTGTCGGCCAGCAGCACGCGCAAGGTGTTCTCGGCTCGCACCGCTTCACCGAGCGCGATGTCCGCCTCGGCGGCCACCATCGCGGCGGGTGGATAGTTAGGCTGCGCTGCCAGCACCCGCAGCGCGCGCGCGCGCGCCGCGGCGTGCTCGCCGCGCCGCCCGAGAATCGCGGCGAGACCCGCTTCGGCCAGCAGGTTGTCAGGCGCAAGCGTGAGCGCCCGCTGGAAGCGCGCCTCCGCCGCGGTGAGCAGCCCGATGGCTTCGAGCGCCTGGCCCAGGCCCACCTGGGCGGGCGCGAACTCGCGCTGCAGCTCGACGACTTTTTCGAAGCAGGCGCGCGCCTCGTCGGGCTCCTCGAGCCGCAGCGCGACCAGGCCGAGCGCGTGCAGGCAGCCGACGTCATCGGCGGCCAGGTCGAGGCCGCGCCGCAAGGTCGCGGCGGCGTCTAACAAGCGGCCTTCCGCTTCCAGTTTCAGCGCGACGACGTTCAACAGAAACGGATGCGCGAGGCCTGCGGCAAGCGCCGCTTCGGCGAGGGTTGCGGCAGATTCGACGCCTGCACTCTGCAGCGCATTCCTGACCGCGCGCAGGCGCTCGATGCCGGGACTGTCCATGCGTTCGATTCTGTGTAGGACTCCGGGCGCTATCAACGTCAGAAACGGCCAGTCGCAGGTCCAGAGTCGACCAACCGTAGTTAAACTGCGCCGAACCGAAGCGTTGTACCACCACCACAGTGATTACTATTTGCGCACTAGTGCCGGCATTTTCCGCATGGGCCGGAAGAGGGACATAGTTGTTGAAACGCAACGACTGACCGTCGCAGCCGTTTCGACACGCTGACCAATTCATTAGAAATTGCAGGAGATAAACCGTGACTCACCATTCCGAGATTGCTCGCGCCGTTCACCGCGCACTGTTCATGGGTGCCTGTGTGACCGGCGGAATTGCCTCCGCCTTTGCACAAGATCAAGCCGCCGAAAATCCCGAAGTGCTCGATACCGTCACCGTGACGGGTTCGCGCATCGTCTCCCCGAATCTGCAAAGCATCAGTCCGGTTACCTCGATGTCCGCCGAAGAAGTTGCGCGCACCGGCCGCAGCTCGATCGAAGACATCATCAACGAACTACCGCAGGTGTTCTCGGCGCAGGGCGCCAACGTTTCCAACGGATCGAACGGCACCGCGACCGTGAACCTGCGCGGCCTCGGCACCAATCGCACGCTGGTGCTCATCAATGGCCGGCGGCTCGGCCCCGGTGACCCCGGCAGCGGGGGCACGCCCGCGAGCTTCGCCTCGGACATCAACATGGTGCCGACGGCGCTGGTCGAACGCGTCGAATTGCTGACGGGCGGCGCGTCCTCCGTGTACGGCGCCGATGCCGTCGGTGGCGTGGTGAACTTCATCATCAACAAGAAGTTCGAAGGCGTGCGCATCAACGGCGGCTACAGCTTCTACAACCACAAGAACGATGATTCGAAATCGCAGACGGTGGTTGAAGATGCCGGCTTCGATCTGCCCGGCGGCACCGTCAACCGTGGTTACGACAAGTCCTTCTCGTTCACGTTAGGGTCGAATTTTGCCGACGACAAGGGCAATGCAACGTTCTATGCCACGTATCGCGACACCGACCCGGTGCTGCAGAGTTCGTACGACTACAGCTCCTGCACGTACAACTCGGGCGATGATTTCAGCTGCGGTGGATCGAGTACCGCTTTCCCCGTGCGCTTTCGCTCGGTGGATCCCAACGACCCGTTGCATCCGTTCGTCACGAACTACACGTATGACGCGGCCGGTGCGTTCGGCGAGGGCACACCGCCCGCTTACAACTTCGGACCGCTGAACTACTACCAGCGTCCCAACCAGCGCTACACCGCGGGCACGTTCCTGAACTTCCAGGTGAGCGAGAAAGCCGAGGTGTACGGCGAATTCATGTTCCTCAAGGACGAGTCCACCTCGCAGATCGCGCCCAGCGGAATCTTCCTGCAGAAGTTCACGGTCAGTTGCGCGAACCCGCTGTGGGGCGCCGCGGAATTCGCGGCGTTCTGCGGCGACTTCGGCCTGACCGCGGCGGACGATACGCAGATCGAATTCCGGCGCCGCAACGTCGAAGGCGGCGGCCGCGCGCAGGAGTTGAACCACCAGGCCTATCGCGGCGGCATCGGTGTCAAGGGAGACATCTCCGAAGCGTGGAGCTACGACGCGTCGTTGTTCCAGGGCACATCGCGCATCAGCAACACATACAACAACGACTTCTCGATCTCGCGCACTGGCAGGGCGCTCGACGTGATCACCGATCCGCTCACCGGCCAGCCGGCGTGCCGTTCGTTCGTCAATCAGACCGACCTGCTGTGCATCCCGTACAACGTGTACGAGCCGGGCGCGATCGACCAGGCGCAGCTCAATTACCTGCAGATTCCGCTGATCTCGGTGGGTGAAGTTACCGAGCGGGTAGTCCAGACTTCGTTCACGGGCGATCTCGGCCAGTACGGCCTCAAGTTCGGTTCGGCCGAAGACGGCGTCATGGTCAACGTAGGCGCCGAATACCGCGAAGTCGAGACGGACTTCCAGCCGGACGGCAACTTCATCGCCGGCGATGGCGCAGGCCAGGGTGGCGCCACGCTGCCGCTCGCCGGTTCGTACAAGACGAAGGAAGCGTTCTTCGAGGCGCGCATTCCGATCCTGAAATCGCTGTCGGCCGAACTCGGCTATCGCTTTTCCGACTACTCGGGCGGTTTCGAGGCGAACACGGACACCTATAAAGCCGGGCTCGAGTGGTCGCCCATCGACGCGCTGCGACTGCGCGGCAGCTTCCAGCATGCCGTGCGCGTGCCGAACATCTACGAGTTGTTCGCGACGCGCCAGGTGGCGCTCGACGGCACGATCGATCCTTGCACCGGTGACGACCCGGGCCTGACCGCGGAGCAATGCGCCAATACGGGTGTGACGGCACTGCAGTACGGCAATCTCGAAGCGAATCCGGCCGCGCAGTACAACGGCTTCATCGGCGGCAATGCCGATCTGAAGCCGGAGCAGGCGGACACGATCTCGTTCGGCATCGAACTGCATCCGAACTTCGCGCCGGGACTGCGCGTGAACCTCGACTGGTACTCGATCAAGATCGACGATCCGATCCAGCAGCCGAACGCGGACCTGACCGTGCTGACCTGTGCGCTGTCTGCAGATCCGGTCGCGTGCGGCAAGGTGAATCGCGACCCGCAGGGTTCCCTGTGGGAATCCACGGCGGGTTTCGTCGCCGACACTCTCGAGAACCTGGGCACGATCGAGACCACTGGCGTGGACGTCGACGTGAGCTACGCCTTCGAAATCGGCAATGCAGGCAAGCTGCGCCTGTCCATGGTGGGCACGTATCTCGACAAGTTCACGACGACTCTCGCCGGCGGCTTCAGCTATGACTGCGTCGGCCTGTACGGCGGCATCTGCACCTCCGGCACGCCGAACGGCGCGCCGGTGGCCGAATGGCGCCACAAGGCGGATGTGACGTGGACGACGCCGTGGAGCGGATTCGATCTGTCCCTCGGCTGGCGCTATTACGGCGAGTCCAAGCGCGACATCGAGTTCAGCCCCGATCTGGCTTTGTTTGGCGAGTTGAGCACCGGCCCGCTGCCAACCGACCAGGTACTGGGCGCGCGCAGCTATCTCGACCTGTCCGCCTCGGTGGCGCTGTTCGAGAAATACACCGTGCGCTTCGGTGCCAACAACCTGCTCGACAAGGATCCGCCGCTCAATGGCAGCAGCACCTGCCCGACGGGTCCCTGCAACGGCAACACGTGGCCGCAGGCGTACGACGCGCTCGGTCGCCAGGTGTTCCTCACGATCGGCGCGGAGTTCTGAGCGAAACTGCGGGTCGAATTGCGGCGGGCTTCGGCCCGCCGTTTTTTTTGCCGCGGGAATAGTTAGCATCGGGTCATGGCCGACATCGTTCCCTTCTTCGCGGCGCCGTTCGCTTTCGCGCGTCACCCGGATCCGGCGTCTCTCAATGACGAATTGCGCGCGCTGTTCCTGGCGCGCTCGGCCGAAGGCTCAGGCTTCGCGAACCCGCGGCCCATCACTCAGCGCAACGCACCGGTATTCGAAAGCCGCTTCGACCTGTTCCGCTGGCCCGAAAAGCCGGTGCAGCAGCTGAAGGAGTTTTGCTGGTCGGAGCTGCTGCGCGTGGTCTGCGATCTGAATGGATACGACGCCAGGGTTCGTCAGCAGCTGCTCATCTACAACGACGCCTGGTTTCATGTCACGCGGCGCGGTGGTTTCTTCGGGCTGCACAACCATCCCAACGCAACCTGGTCCGGGGTGTACTGCGTCGATCCGGGCAGATCCAATCCGGAACGGCCCGACAGTGGCGCGCTGACATTCGTGAGCCCGATGTTGACCACGAACATGCACGTCGATGCCGGCAACGCGCGCCTCAGTGGTGGCTTCGCAAGCGGCGTGCGGAGTCTGCGCATGGAGGCCGGT
Organism: Steroidobacteraceae bacterium; assembly: GCA_035286365.1. Lineage (GTDB taxonomy): Bacteria > Pseudomonadota > Gammaproteobacteria > Steroidobacterales > Steroidobacteraceae > CADEED01. Next base: position 8,017 of record DATHJZ010000244.1, read on the forward strand.
CAGCTGGTCCTGTTCCCGTCCTGGGTGCTGCACGACGTCAAGCCGTTCGAAGGCGATGGCGAGCGCATCACCGTGGCGTTCAACTGCTGGTTTGGAACGAAGGAGGTGCTGTGAACCCGCTAGCGCACCCGCTTGACTTTGCCCGTGCGGCCATTGGGCGTCGCGAGCTGAAACGATCCCAGCGCCGCGCGCCGGATCACGACCGGATCACCGACTTTGAGGAGCAGCGTGGCGCTACCGCTGATCTGACGCCAGGTTTGGTCGTTGTCGAGGGCGATGATGGCCGAGCCGTCCGCGGCGGTTTCGATCGCCTTGACGTGCGCCTCCAGCGTTTCCATCTGCGCGCGCGCGGGCTGGTCTATGGCTGCTTCCGTCGGGGCCTGCGCAAACAGGCCGAAACTCGACTCCGCGCTCGGCACGGCCTGCGCGGCTGTCTTGCCGAGGTCGAGCAGCGAGCTGATACCGCGATCGAAACAGGCGAGCCGCTCGGTGTTGCGTTTGATGGCAACACAACTGCGCAATTCCGCGGGGATTCGCGCGGCCGGTTCGTCGGCCATGGCAACACCGGCCAGCAACAATCCCGCGACCGCGAGCGCGCGCATGAACACTTCTCCGCCACCCCGGCACTTCTCGGCATGGTATTCCGCGCTGCCGGCAATCGCCACACGGTTGGTTCCGGGCACCGGGCATTTGCGCCTGTAAGGGCGTGCGCCGCGATGAGCGGTGCGAAATTTTCAGCGGATGCCGTTACTCTTCCGCCCATGCGCTCCAGGCTCTTCGTTGCCGCTCTGGTGGTGGTCGGCTGCATGTCAACGCAGGCTCCCGCAGGCGAAGATGCGCCGCGCGGCATACCGCAGCCGCGCACCGGCGAAGGCTGGACGCGCGAAGAGGCGCGCAAGGAAGAGCGCGTGCCGTCGCTCACCGTCATCGCTGCGACCGTGGTTCAGCTGAGCGTGCGCTCGAACGGCCGGTTCATCGTGACGCTCGACAACGGCACGATCTGGTCGCAGTCACAGAACAAGAGTGATGTGCGCGTCGCGGTCGGCGACAACATCACGCTGCAGAAGGCGACGCTGGGCTCCTATCTGCTCGTGACCAAGGACGGCGTTTCGACCCGCGTGAAGCGCGACCGCTAGGCGACACGACCTCTGTCCAAAAAAAAGGGGCGGCTCCCGATAGAGCCGCCCCAGTTCTCTACATTGCTCTGCTTATCAGAGATCGAACTTCACGCCGACGCGGAAGTAACGACCCATGATGTTCGGACCACCCCAGGCCGGGTTGAAACCGAACAGCGCGTAGGCCGCCGACGGATCGAACTCCGGCTCGATGTCGAACACGTTGAGAACATCGGCGTACACCGTGTACTTCTCATTGAACGTGTGACGCACGGTCAGGTCAGCGTTCCACTGGGCCTTCTGGGTGCAATTGACCGGAGCCACCAGCTCTCCGTTCGGGTCCGCCCAGTTGTACGTCGCGGTCGAAATCGCGTTTGCGGCGTTGAACTGGCAATCGCCCTTCACGCCGCCGTAGTCGACCGACGCCGTGTCATAGCCACTGGTGTAGTAGCCCGTGAGGGAAACACTCGTGGCGCCGAACTGCAGAGTGTTCTGCCAGCTGCCACGCCACTTCGGTGAACCAGAGCAGGACGTCACGTCGCAGGGGCTCAACGTTCCGTCATAGCGCTGCACGTCGCCGTCCTGAGTGGTTTGCTCGAACTTCATCAGGTACGAAGCTTCGAGCGAGCTCTTCAGGGTGAACGAGTCGCCGATCGGCAGGGTCAGGTTGGCACCGATGTCGATACCGTTGGCCTCCTGGCTCTCGAGGTTTCCGAAGGACGCCTCGATGAAGCCCAGCACGGGCAGAGCGTTCGGGAATGCCGTGTCCGGAGAGCCCGGCACCATGGTGATGCCCGGAATGCTCACGACGCCGTTGTTCGCATAGTACTGACCGATGAGCGCGGAATCAGCCGTGACGCCCTTGATCAGGTCGTCCACCTCGATGTTCCAGTAGTCGAGGGTGAAGCTGAGGTTGCGCATCGGCTCGATCACGAGGCCGGCGGTGAAGGACTTCGACTTTTCCGGATCGAGCTCCGGATTGCCGACGCTTGTCAGACCGACGCTGTACGGGCCCGTCGCATAGGCGTTGCCACCGTGCGCGGCGCAGAACGCCGCGTAGGTCGTGCAATTGACCTGTGCGTTCACGTAGCCAGTAGTCGGCAAGCCGAAAGCCTCGTTGAAGCTCGGGATGCGGAAGCCTTTCGAGTAGGTGCCGCGAATGGCGATCTGCTCGATCGGCGTGAACTTGAAGCCGACCTTCGGCGAGAAGTTCGACTGGCCCGAGGAGTACTCGTCGTACCGGCCCGAAGCCGCCAACTCCAACGACTTCAGCACAGGGGCCGAGAGTTCGAAGAAGCCCGACTTCACGTCGCGGCTGCCCGAGGCACCGACGGCGTTGACACCGTAGTAGCGCGTGTACGGCGCGGAGTCGTTCGGCAGGTTGCCGCTCGGTGCGTCCAGCGATTCTTCACGATAGGAAACACCCACCGCGGCCTGCATCGAGCCGCCCGGCAATTCGAAGAGGTCTTTGGCGATCGTGCCCTGGACCTGCCACAAGCGCGAGACGGAGTGCCTAGCGTTATCCGGAGAGATGTAATCCCAGACCTCCTGCGGCGTGGCAGAGGGATCGGAGAAATTGAACGTGCCGCGAGCGGCCACATCCATGATCCTCTGCGGAATGAGATAGTTTCCCTCGGTGCGATCCAGGCCGTCTTCAGAAACGGTGAAGTCTCCCGAATAGCGCCAGCCCTCGCCGAAGTTGCCGTTCACGCCGACGACGCCGCGCATCGCGCGATTGCTCGTTTCCACCGTACGGCCGTTGGGTGAGCGCAAGAATGCCTGCGCCCGCTGGTCGTCGATGGCGAACGGATTGTCGGGATTCAGCGTGCCGTTGGTCGCGTTGCAGCCCGTGTTGAGCCCGTCCAGCGTGCCTACGCCAGTCGAGCAAACGTACACCGGGAGGAGAACGTTGTAGTTCTTCATGCCCGCAGGGCGCGGCACGGTCGGCAGACCGTTGAAGCCAATAGGGGTGAACGACGCGAACGTGTCGGTCTTGTAGAAGTTGGCCATCGTGTAGAACTGTGCGTTCTCACCGAGGTTGGCCGTGAAGCGCATCGACAGGCCGCTGCGCTTGATTTCAGGCTGCAGCATGATGAATTCATTCTGCAGGTCGACTTCGCAGACCGATAGCGGCGAAGTGCCCGATTGGGCCGCCGTGATGGTCGCCGTCGGGTAACCGCGGCAGCCCGCTTGGGCGTTGAGGTACTGGAAGCGTCCGGAACCCGTTTCAGACCCCGTGCCATCGAGAGCACCCGTGGCCGGACGTACCAGCGTCACGCCCGGAATGGCAAACAGGCCGTTGAATCCACCGGTCTCGGGCGTAACGCCGTTCCAGTTCAGGTTGGTCATGCAGGTGGAGCTGCCGTCCGGAGCGCTTCCGCACATCCGGCTCCAGTCGGTGCTGTTGAACGGATAGTCGCGGTCGCGCGCAAAGAGCGGATCCTGTTTCTGGTATTCGGCGCTCACGTAGAAGTTGTAGCCTTCGCTTTCGAGATCGCCGTGGCCCCAAGTCAGGTCGATGCGATTTTCGTCGCCGCCGCCCTGATCGGACAATCCGGTCGAACCGCCGATATGAAGTCCCTGGATCTCTTTCTTCGTGATGACGTTGATGACGCCCGCGATGGCGTCCGCGCCGTAGGTCGAGGACGCGCCGTCACGCAGAATTTCGATACGGTCGACGATGGCGTTCGGAATGGTATTCAGGTCGACGAAGTTGCGATGGCCATCGTCAGCGAGGGGATACGGCGCGAGGCGCAGACCGTCGGCGACCGACAGCGTCGCCTGGACCGTCAAACCGCGCAGTGCCGGCGCATTGGCGCCGCTGGCGAAGTTGAAGCCCGTATTCCAACCCTGCTGGATGGTGCCGGCGTTGTTGGCCGAAAGGCGCTGCAGTGCTTCGGAAACAGTATTGATACCGCGCTCTTCCAGCGATTCCGAGCTGATGACGGTGACCGGCGACGGGGTTTCCGCGTCGGTGCGTCGCAGGATCGAACCGGTAACGATGACTTCTTCGAGCGGCTGTTCCTGCGCGAAGACCTGCGAGGCAGGCAGTGCGCCGGCAGCGGCAGCTGCCACGAGCAGCGTGTGCCGAACCGCCGCGCTAATCTTGCGATTACGAGCGTAGATAAAACTCTTCATTGTTTTCGTCCCCAAATTTTGTTCCCGGTGCGCACCGCGCATCGGGTTACAGAGGGATTGCGCCTAATGATGGATTTCCGAGGACGAGCACGGAATAGCTCACGCAGCTCCCGCGAGATCGGGTGCCTGCGTTTCGGAACCCACGAAACGCGTCAAACTCCTGCAATGGCGGCGAGACTAGCACGAGTGGGGCTCAGAACAACACACCCAACACACTTGTCCGCATGAGTTTTTTTATGTTCATCCTCAAAAGAATCATGCGCTTAGTTCACAAAAGCCCCCAAATAGGGCAGTTCCCTACGGCGTGTGTCGTAAGGAGGCAACCGGATCCGGGGGCGCTGTTTCGGGGACTTCGCCGGCGGCGAGCGGCATATTGCGCGCCGCATCTATAGATAGAATTGCCGCCCCACCATGATCGCGGTAACGCCAGCAGATTCTCGCGCGAGCCCGCAATTGCTGGATGGGCCGGACGCCCGGCTGCGCGCACTCACCGAATACGCGCTCGAAATCATCACCGTGCAGGACCCGACCGGCGTCTTCACGTACGCCAACGAGGCGGTGGCGCGTTACCTCGGCTACTCCGTCGCCGAGTTGTTAGGGCGGAACGCGAGCGATTTTCTGCACCCCGATGATGCAACACTCATCCGCGAGCGATTTCGCAGCGTGCTCTCGGCCAAGGAAGTTCAACCCGAGCTGAGCCGTTTCGAGTACCGGTTCCGTCACCGCGACGGCAGCTGGTGCTGGCTCGAAAGCGTGGCGGTCAATGCCCTGGCCAATCCGGCGGTACTCGGCGTCATCGCCCACTCCCGGGACATCAACCGGCGCAAGGCGAACGAACGGATCCTGTCGTTGCACCACGCGCGTTTTCGCACCGTGGCCGACCTGTCGGCGGGCGCCGTGCATGAATACGTCATCAACGCGCAGGGTCAGTACGAGCTCGAGTGGACGCTCGGCACCGAACGCGTATACGGCTGCAGCCACGAGGAGTACCGGCGCCGCGGCTGGCACAGCTTCGTCGTCGGTGATGGATGGGAGACGCAGAGTCTGGCGCGCAGGCAGCGCTACCTTGCGGGAGAGACCCTCGAGTTCACCGCGCAGATACGGCGCCCCGATGGGCAAGTGCGCTGGATCGAAGTGAAGAATAGTCCGATCGCGGATCCCGCCACCGGCAGGTTCACGCGCCTGGTGGGCGTCGCGGTCGACATCACCGAGCGCAAGCAGGCCGCCGACGCGTTGCGCGAAAGCGAATTCCGGTATCGCACCGTCGCCGGGCTCGCCTCCGGCTTCGTCTACGAAGCGACGGTCGATGAATCGGGCGAGACGCAGGTAGTTTGGGCGCGTCCGGGCTTCGCCAAGTTCTTCGGCGGCAGCTTCGAGGACCTCAATCGCATCGGCTGGCGCGAGGCATTCCTGCCGGCCGACCATGCCGGTGCCCTGCAGCGGCGCCTGAAGCTGCGCCGCGGCGAACGCACCGAGATGGAGATGGCCGTGAAGACGCTGCGCGGCACGACGCGCTGGATCCATCTCGCCAACCAGCCGGTCATCTCGGCCGATGGCAGCGTGACGCGCTTCATCGGGGTGGTACACGACATCACCGACCGCAAGACCAGTGAAGAAGTGCTGCGCAGCCAGGCGCTGGCGATCGAAGTCATGCACGAGGGCGTGGTGCTGTCGGATAGCGACGGCGTCATTCGCATGACCAATCCGGCCTTCGACCGCATGTTCCGCATCGCGGCGGGGTCGTTCATCGGCCAACACCTGGACCAACTGCCCTGCGACCCGCCGCTCGATCGCCGCATCGCCGAATCGGCGGATCAGGCCAGCGCACGCTCCGGCGCGCCGCTGGTGAGCGAGCTCACGGTGCGCGGCGCGCGCGATAGCGACAGCACCTTGTTCGTGGAGGCAGCGATCACTTCACTGGTGCTGCGCGGTGAACGCTTCTGGCTGACGATGCTGCAGGACGCGACCGCGCGCCGCCAGCTCGAACGCGAAGTGCTCGAGGCGAGCAATCGCGAGCAACAACGCATCGGCAACGACCTGCACGACGGACTCGGACAGGAATTGACCGGCATCGCGCTGCTGCTGCGGGGACTCGAAAATCGCGCCGAGCGCGAGGCACCGGCGTTGTCGCCCGCCATCGAGGAAGTGGCACTGCTGGTCAACGACGCGATTTTCACGACCCGTGCGCTGGCGCGCGGTCTGTCACCGGTGACGTTCGATCGCGGCGGCCTGTCGATGGCGCTCGATGAGCTCACGCGGCGGCTCTCGGCGATGTTCCATATCGACGTGCGCTGCGAAGCGGACGACACGCTCGATGGCGCGCTCGACCCGGTGAACGCGCTGCACCTGTACCGGATCGCGCAGGAAGCAGTGACCAACGCCGCCCAGCACGGTTCGGCACAACAGGTGCACATCGCGTTGCGCGCCGACGGCGAGCGCGGACTGCTGCGCATCGACGACAACGGCACGGGCTTCAATCCGGCCGTCCATCATTCGAAAGGGCTGGGGCTGCGCATCATGCATTACCGCGCGCAGATGATGGCCGGGTCCCTGCGCATCGAGAGCGCGCGGGCGCGCGGCACCGTCGTCAGCTGCTGGTTCCCGCGCGGGCTGCACGATCTGGCCGAGGGTAGTTAGTGGTACCGCTCATCTTCGGCGGACCGCGATGCCCGCGGCTATCTTCTGACTCCACTCCGCCGGCCCGGTCTGATGCACGGACGTGCCGTTCGAGTCGACCGCCACGGTCACCGGCATGTCCGCGACGGTGAATTCGTAGATGGCTTCCATTCCGAGATCCTCGAACGCCACCACGCGCGACGCCTTGATGGCCTTTGACACGAGATAAGCCGCGCCGCCGACCGCCATCAGATAGGCCGCACGGTGCCTGGCAATAGCCTCGATACCCGCCGGCCCGCGTTCGGCCTTGCCGACCATCGCAATGAGCCCGGTCTTCTCGAGCATCATCCCGGTGAATTTGTCCATGCGCGTCGCGGTGGTCGGTCCCGCGGGGCCAACCACCTCACCACGCACCGGATCCACCGGCCCCACGTAATAGATGACCCGATTGCGGAAATCGACGCCCGGCGGAAGACCTTTGCCGGAAGCGAACAGATCGGCGATGCGCTTGTGAGCCGCATCGCGGCCCGTGAGCATGCGCCCGTTGAGCAGCAGCGATTCGCCCGGTTTCCAGCTCGCGACTTCCTTAGGCGTCAGCGTGTCGAGATCCACGCGCCGCGCATCCGCCGCCGGCACCCAGTCGATCTTCGGCCAGTCCGACAACTTCGGCGGCTCGAGCACCGCGGGGCCGCTGCCGTCGAGCGTGAAGTGCACGTGACGCGTGGCCGCGCAATTCGGGATCATCGCCACCGGCTTCGACGCCGCGTGCGTGGGGTATTCGAAGATCTTCACGTCGAGCACGGTAGATAGTCCGCCAAGGCCCTGCGCGCCGATGCCGAGCGCATTCACCTTGTCGTACAGCTCGATGCGCAGCTCTTCGGTCTGGTTGGCCGGCCCGCGCGCCTTGAGCTCGGTCATGTCGATGGGCTCCATCAGCGATTCCTTGGCGAGCAGCATGGCCTTCTCGGCCGAGCCGCCGATGCCGATCCCCAGCATGCCGGGCGGGCACCAGCCCGCGCCCATCAGCGGCACGGTCTTCAGCACCCAGTCCACCAGTGAATCGGATGGATTGAGCATCACGAACTTGGACTTGTTCTCCGAGCCGCCACCCTTGGCGGCCACGGTGATCCCGAGCTCGTCACCGGGGACGAGTTGCGTATGGATGACCGCCGGCGTGTTGTCCTTCGTGTTCCGGCGCGAGAAGTTCGGATCCGCGACGATGGACGCGCGCAGCTTGTTGTCCGGATGTAGATAGGCACGGCGCACGCCTTCGTTGATCATGTCCTCGAAGCTCAACGTTGCGTCCCAGCGCACGTTCATGCCCACCTTGGCGAACACCATCACGATACCGGTGTCCTGGCAGATCGGCCGCCGCCCTTCCGCGCACATGCGCGAATTGGTCAGGATCTGCGCGATCGCGTCGCGCGCGGCCGGCGACTGCTCGAGTTCGTACGCGCGGCCGAGCGCGCGGATGTAATCCGGCGGATGAAAGTAGGAGATGTACTGCAACGCGTCGGCGACGCTCGCGATGAGATCGTCCTGCCTTATGACCTTCATGACTTTGAACTCATGGCGAGATTTTAACGCGGCGAGCGCAGCCCATATCGGGTAACTTTTCGCCATGCCGGAAATGAAACGAGTCGTGGTCATCGGTGGCGGTTTCGCGGGCCTGTGGGCCGTGCGCAAGCTGCGGAAAGCGCCCGTTTCGATCACGCTGATCGATCGCAGCAACCATCATCTCTTCCAGCCCCTGCTCTACCAGGTCGCGACCGCGGGGCTGGCCGCGCCCTCGATTGCCGCGCCACTGCGCCACATCCTGCGCGACCAGCGCAACGCGACCGTGATCATGGGCGAGGCGCAGCGCATCGACCTCGCGGCGCGCACCGTGGCGTTGAACGATCGCGAGATTCCCTACGACTATCTGCTGGTCGCAAGCGGCGCCACGCACGCCTACTTCGGCCGCGACCAATGGGCGCAATACGCACCCGGACTCAAGACTCTCGACGATGCCTTCGTCATCCGGCGCCGCATCCTCTCGGCCTTCGAACGCGCGGAAACCGCCACATCGTCCGCGGAGCGCGACGCCTGCCTGACGTTCGCCGTCATCGGCGCGGGGCCGACCGGCGCGGAGCTCGCCGGTACGCTGGCGGAAATCGCACGGCATACCCTGGCGGGAGACTTCCGGCACATCGACTCGCGCAAGGCGCGCATCTTGCTCATCGAAGCCGGACCGCGCGTGCTCGCGACTTTCACCGAGCCGTTGTCCGACAAGGCGCGCCAACAGCTCGCGCGCCTCGGAGTCGAAGTACACACCGGTAAGCCGGTCACCGACATCGGCGACGGTTATTTTGTTTTCGGCGACCAGCGCATCGCGGCCCGCACGATTCTCTGGGCCGCCGGGGTTGCGGCCTCGCCGCTCGGCAAACAACTCGGCGCCGAAATCGACCGCGCCGGACGCGTGCGCGTTTCGCCCGACCTCTCCCTGCCCGCTCATCCCGAGATCTTCGTGGCCGGTGATCTTGCGAGCCTCGAGCAGGACGGCAAGCCGGTGCCGGGCGTGGCGCCGGCCGCGAAGCAGATGGGCGCGCAGGCGGCGCGCAATATCCTGGCGCGCATCGCGGGCCGCGCAACCGCGCCGTTCCACTACACCGACTTCGGCGCGCTCGCGACGATCGGTCGTCATTCGGCCATTGCGCAACTACCGAATCTGCGCTTCTCGGGCGCATTGGCGTGGTGGTTCTGGCTGGTGCTGCACATCTATTTCCTGATCGGCTTTCGCAGCCGGTTGATCGTGCTCATCAACTGGGCCTGGGCCTATTTCACCTACGCGCGTGGCGCGCGCATCATCCTCGGCAGCGAACCAGAGAACACCCATGGCAGCCAAAAAGAAAACGCCGGCTAAGAAAGCAAAGGCCAAGCGCGTCTCGAAGCTCGCGCCGAACGCGGTACAGCGCGGCCTGTCGGCGACCGAAGTCGCGTTGCCGCTCGATCACGCGGACATCGCAGCGGTCGTCGAGCTGGTGCGCAAGGCCGGCGGCGCGCCGCTCGGCGCCTATCGCGAACCGCTCGGCGGCCGGCCGCTGTTGCTCGCTTCGCTGCCATTCGCCGCGGTGCAACCCACGCCTTTCCAGCGCGACCTGTCGCCCACCCATGCCAAGCGCCTGGCTGGCGCCATCGAGGCCACCGCTGCATTCCTCGATCCGCTCATTGTCGTGCGCGGCGAAGACGGCCGCTTCTGGACACCGAATGGCCGCCATCGCCTGGCCGCCGCGAAAATGCTCGGGCTCAAACAGATCACCGTGCTGATTTCGCCCGATGAGTCCCTTTCCTATCGCATTCTCGCGTTGAACACGGAAAAGGCGCACAACCTCAAGGACAAATCCCTCGAGGTCGTGCGCATGGCGCGCAATCTCGCCAAGCGCGAGCCGACGCGCACCGAGGCGTCGCTGGCCGCCGAGTTCGAAGCGGCCGAGTTGCTGACACTCGGGCTCGTCTATGAACAAAACCTGCGCTTCGGTGGGGGTGCCTACAGCCCGGTGCTCAAGAAGGTAGATAGGCTGACGACCAGGCCCCTACCGGTGGCGCTGCGCGAGCGCAGCGCGTATGCGTCGCGCCTGCAGGAGATCGACAACGAGGTGAAGCGGATCGTCGCGGAACTGCAGGCGCGCGGCATGAAGTCGCCCTACCTGCGCAGCTACGTGGTGGCGCGCATCAACCCGGTGCGTTTTCACAAGATCAAAGCCGGCGACAAGAAACCGGTGATGCCGATCGCGCAGGCACTGCTGCGCATGGTTGCCGCGGCGAAGAAGTTCGACCTCGGCAAGGTGAACATGAGCGACCTGGCATTCGTAGCCGCCGGCGCCGAGTCCGCCGAATAACCTACAGCGGCGCCGCAGTCCGACCCGCAGTCTGGCAGCATGCCGCCAGTCCCTCGAGGTCTCGTCTATATCACCGACCAGGCGCGCGGCATCCGTCGCCTGCGGCGGCCGGGCCCAAAGAATGCGGCTCCGCGGTTCAAGTACACAGGTCCCTCAGGCCGGCCTATCCGCGATGCGCGCACGCTCGCGCGCATCGCAAAGCTCGCGATACCGCCGGCGTACGAAGACGTCTGGATCTGCACCAATCCTCGCGGTCATCTGCAGGCAACCGGGCGCGATGCGCGCGGCCGCAAACAGTATCGCTACCACGTGGCCTTCCGCAGTGCGCGTGACGATCACAAACACTCGCGCATGCTGAGCTTCGGCAAGGCGCTGGGCCGGCTGCGCGCCGGGCTGCGCCGCGACCTGAAGCTGCCCGGCCTGCCGCGCGAGAAGGTGCTCGCGCTGGTGGTGAAGCTGCTGGATGCGACGCAGTTGCGTGTTGGCAATGCCGAGTACGCGCGCAGCAACGGCAGCTTCGGCCTTACAACATTGCGCGACCGGCACGCGCGGTTTCCCGCGCGCGGCAAGGCGTTGCTGCACTTTCGCGGCAAAGGCGGCGCGGATCAGGACGTGTTGATCGACGACGCGCGGCTCGCGCAGCTGGTCCGGCGCTGCCAGGAGTTGCCGGGCCAGGCGCTGTTCCAGTACCTGGACGAAGCGGGCGGTCGTCACGCCATCGACTCGGGGCAGGTGAACGACTATCTACGCGAACGGATGGATGGCGAGTTCACGGCCAAGGATTTCCGCACCTGGCATGCGACCCTGCACGCACTCACGCTGCTCGGAAGCGTGCCCATCCCCGAGCGCCGCACCGAAGCTGCGCTGCGCCGCTGCATCAACGCCGTCGTCAAGGAGGTCGCGGCCGGCCTGCGCAACACGCCCGCGGTGTGCCGCAAGTCGTACATCAACCCCGCCGTGTTCCTGGCGTGGCAAGACGGCAAGCTGCGCCAGCGCAGCCATGGAAAAACGCACCGCGGAGCGGCGCAGACATTGCTCAAACTGCTCGGCCGTGCACAGCGATGATGTGCTGGCTCGCAAGGCGAAACTGTACGAACATTTAAACCTTTTCCAAGGTATCCGCCGGGGGGGCGGCGTCCGTGAATTCTTCGTTACTCATTGCAACCCTCTCGGCGGGTGGCGCGTCTATATGACGTCCTGATAGACACGTAACGATCTCGCCTCTCACGCCGGCAAGCGATGAGTCGGCACGCGTCATCGGCTCCATTACCGCCCTATTTCGGAGGAAACGCCATGACTCGCTCGAATTTTGCCTCAGTGTTGCGCCGCGCCCATGAACATCTCATCGCGAGCGTCGCTGCCATCGCCATCACCGCAGCCATGCTGGTGAGCGTCAACGCCCACGCGGCGACGCCGAGTTCGCTCACGCCGAGCGTCACCATCCTCGTGCCCTCGGTCACGATCGAACTGGTCGACGGTTAACAGAAAGCGGGGCGCGGCCGAATCTGCGGCCGCCCGCTTTCACCCCGTCGCCGCGGCCGAACGCTTCGTCGCGAATCGCCCGCCGGGACTGCAACGCTTCTACTCCTCGATGCGTCTACTCCTTCGTACCGAATACGGAGGACTCGCCATGAAACGTTCTAGTTTGATCGCGGCGCTTGGCGCCATCGCGTTTACCGCCATGATTTCCATCTCGACCGACGCAATGGCTGCGAATGCAGCGTCGAAAGCCAACGGCATCGTCGTGCGTTTCGCGCCCGAGATGCTCGATAACCCGACCGATGCGGCAAAGGTGTACGGCCAGCTCAAGTACGCCGCGCGCAAGGCCTGCGGGCTCGTGGGCGGATTTTTGAACATGTCAGAACGCACTCGGGCTAACCGCTGTCTCGAGCAGACGATGGTGGACCTGGTGCGCAAGATCGATCGCCCGATGCTGACGTCAGTACACGACTCGACTGCGGGCAAGGTGGGTTGAACCAACGCGGACGCGCCGGCATCCTCGCCGTTCAGCGATACAGCAGGATGTCGGCGCGCTCTTCTTCCCAGGCGTTTTCGTCGCGCGCGGCGAGGCGATCGAGATCAGCAGGAGTCGCGGCCGGGTCGTCCACCCACTCGCGCAGCAGTTCGCTGCCGTTGATCAGATCGATGGCGAGCCGGGTGCGTTCGTATTCGTAGGGGAAGTCGCGCCACAGCGGGTACTCGCCGCGCAGCCGGCGAATGCATTTGAACGCGCCGGCGATCAGCCGCCAGGGACGGAACTCGCCGTGTTGATAGGCGCCATCGTCGACGTGGATTTGAAAACCCGAACACAACTTTCCCGCGTGTTTCTGGAACGTGGGCTCGAACCAGCAGGGTCGCAGCCGGCAACCCCGCAACCAGGCGGGCATGATCCTGTCCATCGCGGTCAGCAGCGAGCGCGGGTCGAGGCCCGGCGCACCTAACAACTCGAGCGGGCACGTGGTGCCGCGGCCTTCGGACAGTGTGGTGCCCTCGAGCATCACCGTGCCGGCGTAGGCACGTGCCATCGCAACGCTGGCCGCGTTCGGGCTCGGATTCACCCAATTGCGCTCACCCGGAGGCCAGCCGTAGCCAGGCGCCTCGTCCGGCTTCCAGCCCTTCATCGGGATCACGCGGTAATCCACCGCGAGGTGGAACTGACTCACGAACCAGATGCCGAGCTCACCCAGGGTGAGTCCGTGGCGCATCGGCATCGGGCCCGCGCCGACGAAGCTTTCCCAGCCTTCGCGTAGTTTGAGGCCCTCGACCGGCCGGCCGGCCGGATTCGGCCGATCCAGCACCCACACCGTCTTGCCGCGCCGGGCGGCGGCCTCCAGCACATATAGAAGAGTGGTGATGAAGGTATAGATGCGGCAGCCGACATCCTGCAGATCGACCAGCAGCACGTCGAAGTGCTCCAGCATCTCGTCGGTGGGCCGGCGCACTTCACCGTACAGGCTGAACACCGGTATGCCATGCACCGGGTCGCGAAAATCCTCCGACTCGATCATGTTGTCCTGCTTGTCGCCACGCAGGCCGTGCTGCGGACCGAAGGCCCCAGTGATGTCGAGACCGCGCACCGCTCGCAACGCGTCGAGCGAGTGCTCGAAATCCGCGGTCATGGAGGCCGGATGCGCCAGCAACGCGACGCGCCGTCCTTCCAGCTCGCCGAGCAACTTGCGGTCGCTCAATAGTCGATCGATTCCGAACTGGATCACGGCGGTAGCTCAACCGACGCGAAGTGACGCTCCTCAGTCGAGCGCAACGACAAAGCTGTCTGCATGATGGAAATCGGGTTTCTCGGAAGAGTGTTTGAGCGCCCAGTATGACAGCACCCGAGCCCGGTCTTCGATCACCGCGGCCAGCCCCAGGCGCAGCCCGATACCCACCGAAGACTTCGCGAGCCAGGAAAGATCGATCGTCGCGAGTAGCTCGAACGAATCGCTGCCGATCTTCTGTACAGTCTGCGGCGCCGCGCCTTTCATCAGCGGCGCCATTCCCTCGCGGTAGCCGGTGAAGTGGTATGCGGCCCAGGCGCCGGACGGCGAGAAATTGTATTCCCAGTAGTCGCTCGACCCGGCATGGCCGATGAAGGCTTCGAAGCTGGTGTGGCGCCACAATCCGTCGGCGCGTACCGCGGGCCGGGGCTCCGGCAGGCGCAGCGAACCCAAGGCGCCGACCAGGCGATAGCTGAGCGAAAGGTGATCCGGCGCGGGCCGCGTCACCTGCACCGACAGTTCCTCGACGAGGTCCAGGGCAGCACCGGGTTGCCCACCCGGATGGGCGAGCAGGAAGTGGCGGGCGACGGATGTGTCCGGGGTCATGCTGGCGCGCAAGCATACCCGTTCGCCAATAGCCTGTCGGGACGACTTCTACCTGGCGTCGTTGAGGGAAACCAGGAACTCCGCGAGGTCGCTGCGTTCCTGGGTAGTTAGTTGCGTACGCCGCAGGCGTGCATCCGCGCCCGGGTCGATCGCCAACTTCTCGTAGTGATCGAGCACTGCGTCGAGCGTGGCGAAACGCCCGTCGTGCATGTAGGGCGCGGTGGCGCCGAGGTTTCGCAAGCTGGGCACGCGCACGAACTGCCCGGTCCCGGTGTCGGCAAACACCGGCGTCGCGGAGACGTGCTCGCTGTCAACCCAGGCGCTGGCGAAGTTGATTCCGCCGTGGCACACGGCACAGCCGCCGCGGCTTCCGAAGAACAGCTCCATGCCGCGTTTCTGCGCGGCGTCGAGCGCGTCGTGCTCGCCGGCGAACACGTAACGATCGAACGGGGACGAGGCGGACAGCAGCGTGCGCAGGTAAGCCGCGATGGCGCGGATCACGTTGTCCATCGTGACGGCGCGCGTCTCGCCCGGAAAAGACGCTTCGAACGCCCGCGTCAGCGCCGCGTCCGCGCGCAACGATTCCTCGAGCCAGGCCTCGCGGCCGGCCAGGCCGAGTTCGACGGGATGCTCGTTGAACAATGGCCCGCGCATCTGCTGTTCGAAAGTCCGCACGCGCGCGTCGCTCCAGCCCAAAGACGCGTTGTAGGCGGCGTTGAGCAGCGTGGGCGCATTGAGCGGCAGAGTTTCCCCGGTGGCGCCGCGCGAGCGCGTGAGCCCATCGGTGAAGGCGTGTTCCGGCGAATGACAGCTCTGGCAGGAATATCGGCCGGTGACCGAGAGGCGCGTGTCCGCGAACAACTGCCGGCCGAGCGCCACTTTCGCTGCGCTCATCGGATTGTCGGCCGGCACCGCGGGCTCGGGAAATCCGCGCGGCAGGTTCCACTGGTACGCGCCCGCCGCATGCGCGACGTGCATGACCGAAAATAACGCCAGCGCGACCTTGCCGAGGGACACGGTGGCGAGGTGCGCGCGGCGGAGACTCATTGCCTGCCTGCCAGCGGACTATCTACCAGGCGGCGGATGCGCCTTCGCGGGTAAGGCTCGCGGTCTGGCCGGCGATTGTGTTGCGTTCGGTCACCCACGCTGAGAACGATTCGACCATCGCGCCGTCGACCCCGGCGGCGTTGCCGCGGTGCTCCCCGACCCAGGCCTGCATGGCGGCAAGCAGCTGTGAAGCCAGCTTGCGATTGCCGGCGTACAACGTGAGATAGGCTTCCTTCGCCTCGCTCAGCCGGTTGAGCCCCAGGTATGCATGCCCGCGGTATTCGATCGCTTCGGGATATCCCGGCTTGAGCGACAAAGCGCGGTCGTAGGCGGTCAACGCCGCTTCATAGTTGCCGAGCTTGCGATTCGTGTACCCCACGTAGTTCCAGGCTTCGTGCAGGCCCGGATTCAGCTCGGTCGCGCGCATGAACTTCTTGAGGGCGCTGGCGTAGGTGTTCCTGGATTTCCCGGCTAGTTTGGCCTGCTTCTTCGCGTCGCTTTGCCGCGCCGCATCAGCATCGAGTTCGTCCGCCTTCGCGACCGCCCGGACCCCGGCATTGTGCAGTGTGCGAGCCTGTTCTTCCGGTGATGGCGCCGAACTCGTCTGCGAGCCCATGCCCGCGGATCGATTCGGCATTTCGCCGCCGCCCGCCCCGAAAGCGGTACAGGCGGCGCAAAGAATGATGGCGGTCGTGAGGGTCCTGATCGAAGTACGCATGGGAGCTCCCAATGATTTGCACAGGTCGCCAGGATGAGTACCCGGCGCGCTAAACGAGGTTCCTTTAGCTGGCGCGGCTTTCGCATAATGCGCGCAAGGAGAACCCCATGAAAACACTCGTTTCCCTGTGCCTGCTCGCCTTCGCCCTGCCCGTCGTCGCGGCCGACTCGACGCCCATCGAAAATTCGATCGCGAGCACAGAACGCCCGGCGGCCGATCGCGAACGCGATGCGCGCGAGAAGCCCGCCGAAGTGCTGGCCTTCGCCGGCGTCAAACCGGGCATGGTCGTCGCGGACATCTTCGCGGCCGGCGGCTACTACAGTGAGTTGTTAGCCGGCGTGGTCGGCGACACCGGCAAGGTGATCGCCATCAACAACCCGCCGTATGCCAGCTACGCGAAGGACGACATCAAGGCGCGCTACACCGAAGGTCGGCTCAAGAACGTCGAGCAGCGGCTGGTCGAAGCGAGCTACATGCAGGTAGCGCCGCATGGCGTCGACCTCGCGGTCATCGTCATGTCGTATCACGACGTTTACTGGGTCAGCGAAAAGGATGGCTGGCCGGCCATCAACACGGATGCGTTTCTCGAAGGCGTGAAGCGCATGCTCAAGCCGGGCGGCAAACTACTGATCATCGACCACAATGCCGCACCGGGCACCGGCAAGGAAGCCGCGGGCAAGCTGCACCGCCTGAACGAAGACTGGGCGAAAAAGAGCCTTACGGCGGCCGGCTTCGTATTCGAGAAATCCTACGATGGCCTGCGCAACAAGGATGACCAGCTCGACAAGCTGGTTTTCGATCCGGCGGTCAAGGGCAAGACCGATCGCTACGTGCACTTGTACCGCGTGAAGTGAGCCGAAGCATCATGAAATTCGAACGCGTAGTTTTCTCTGCCCTGCTCCTGCTGTGTACGACCCTGGCAGGCGCGGCCGACAAACCCGCCGACGTCGTCGCGCACCTCAAGCAACTTTCCGACAACTGGGACCGGGTGATCGTCGCCAAGGACGAAGCCGCGATCGCCGGCAATATGGCCGAGGATTTCCGGATCATCGACCGGCGCGGCGACATCGGCGGCAAGAAGGCGTTCGTCGCGGACATCCTCGACCCGAAGCTCACGATCGATCCCTACACCGTGGAGGATTTCGAAGTGCGCCTGTATGGCGACACCGCGCTGCTCTCCGGCCGCACGCAAATGACCGGCAAGTTCGACGGCCAGCCGTTCACCTCGAACTACCGCTACATCGACATCTACGTGCGCAAGGGCGGCGTGTGGAAAATCGTCAGCGTGCAGATCACTCAGTTGCCGGCCGAAAAGCCGGCCGGCTGAACGAGGTCCAATAGCCGTTACTGGCTTGGCGGCAGGGAAGCGCGCGTCTGCGCGACCTGGGCGGCGGTCACCGGCGTGCCGCCATTGCCGAATTTCGCGCGGATGTAGCTGAGAATCTGCGCGAGTTCCGCGTCCGGCAGCTGGCGGAATGGTGGCATCACGTTGCCATTGTCGCTGTCCTTGCGCGAGCCGGAATCGAAACCGCCCGTCATCACGAACAGCGCGAGTGCACGCGAGTCGCCCTGCACCCACTTGCCGCCCTTGATGGGCGGCTGCATGTTGGGGACGCCGCCGCCGTCGGCCTGATGGCAACTCAGACAGTGACGGCCGTAGAGCTGCTGGCCTGGCGCAGGCGAATTCGCCGGTGCGCTCGCAGGTTTTGTATCACTGGCCGTCACGCCTGCTGCAAGTGCAGCGAGCGTGGCGACGCAGGTCAAAGCCGCCGAAACTCGCATCCGCGGCGTCTTCATTTCTTCCCGTATGAAATGCGCCAGACGCGACCCTTCTGCGAATCGGCCACGAACAGCGAGCCGTCCGGTCCGACTGCCAGGCCCACCGGGCGATAACGCGCGTTGTTAGGGCTGTTGTCCGGCATGTCGCCGGCGAATCCGTCGGCGAACACTTCGTAAGCTCCGTCCGGCTTGCCGTTCTTCATGGGCTGAAAGACCACCTTGTAGCCGGCTTGCGGCTCGGGCGCGCGATTCCAGCTCCCGTGGAACGCAATAAAAGCGCCGCCCTGGTACTTCGCCGGAAAGCTCTTGCCCGCATAGAACAACAGGTCGTTAGGCGCCCAGTGCGCCGGGAACGCCACCAGTGGATCGGGATACTTGCCGGCCTCGGGCACTTTTTTCGCATCGCCGCCGTACTCGGGCGCTACCACGCGATGCCCCAGCTTGGTATCGAAAAACGTGTACGGCCAGCCGTAGTTGCCACCGTCGACGATCTGGTGGAACTCCTCGCCCTGCCGCGTGGCGTTTTCCGCGGCGTTGTAGAGCGCGGGGAACAGGGTATCGATCGAGTCGCGGCCGTGGATCACGGCGAACAATGCGTTTTGCCCGGCGTTCCATTCGATGGCCACCGCGTTGCGCATGCCGGTGGCGAAGCGCCGGCCGTTGGCCGGGGTCTGGTTGAGCTTGGTGCCGTCGAATACCCAGACGCCGCCGTATTTCTCGAGCAGTGGACAGGGATTGCGGCCCAGCGAACCTTCCTGCCGGTCCTTTTCCTGACAGGAATTCGACGGCGCGCCGACGTTTACGTACAACGTGCCCTTGGGGTCGAGTGCAAAGGTTTTGTCCGCGTGCTGACGTTCCTTGGGAAATTGCGAGACGACGGTTTCACGCGCGCCGCCGGGCGCGAGTTCGCCCTTCTTGAGCGGGTATCGATACACACCGACGTCGTCGGAGACGTACAACCAGTCCTTGAAGATGCGTACCTCGGTGCCCGCCACGTCGCCGAACGCCTTGACCTCGTCGGCCTTGCCGTCGCCGTTGGTATCGCGCATCGCATTCAGGCCCTTGCGGCTGGCGAGATAGATATCGCCGTTGGCGGCCACGTCGAGATGGCGGCCCGCGCCCAGGCCCTCCTGCACCACCGTGGCGGAGAAGCCGGCCGGCAGCTTGAGTCCATCGTCGGCGGCGAATGCCGCGCCGGCGACCAGCGCGGCGCAGCAAAAACTAACTACTCGAGCGAGACTGATCGTGCGCATGTTCGTTCCTTGTGTATCAAATTTATGGCGCATGAGCCGTAATGACTGGCATTTCGCAGCTGGTGAAACGGTACCGGTCTTCCGGATTGGCGTGGCGGCGTTGCCGCCGCGCCGCTAGCTCCCTCTTGAGACCGCTGCGGCCGCCGGCAGTTCGGCCGGAGGCACCATTCTGCGACGCCGGATAGTGCAAGCGAACGTCGGTCAACGCAACGGCCCGGCCCGGGCATGACGGAGTTCCGGGCGTCGCTTGTTGGCGACCAGGCCGGCAGGAATGTCGGACCATTCCGGCGGCGCGCCGTTACCATGCACGCATTGCGAATGCCAGGTGGAAATTGATGAGACAAACCCCGGGACACGGGGGATGCACCTTGTTTGCCCGACCTAGCAACCCTCGCGGACCCGGCGCCGTCCGCAACTTAAGGGTCGCAGGGCTCGCCAACCGTTTCGCAACCGGGCACTATTTCGTCCGCGCCCGAGAGCCGTGCGCAAAACACTCGCAGAACGAACCGCAGCCCCGGGGCTGAACGTGGTGAAGAATGCCGCTCGTGGATCCTGTCATTGAACGTGTGCTCGCGGAATTCGAACGCCGCGCCGAAGACGAACAACGCCGTACCCTCACGCCCGGGACCGACCTCGACGAACTGCTGCTGTCGGTCGGCCGCGACGTCGGCACGTTGCTCTATCTATTGTCCACGGGCGCGCAGGCGCGCCGCATCCTCGAGCTGGGCACGTCGTACGGATATTCCACCGTGTGGCTGGCCGCGGCGGCGCGCAGCACCGGTGGCAAGGTCACCTCGCTCGAGCTCAAGGAATTCAAGATCGAATACGCGCGCCAGGCGCTCACGCGCGCCGGCCTCTCGAGCCGGGTGGAGTTCCACGCCGGCGACTGCCTCGACACACTGAAGGCGCTGCCGGGCCCATTCGACTTCGTGCTGCTCGACGTGTGGAAGGATCTCTATCTACCCTGCTTCGATCTGGTGCATCCCAAGCTCGCGCCCGGCGGGGTGATCGTCGCCGACAACATGCTGCTGCCGCAGATCGTGCGGCCGCAGGCCGAGGCCTACCGTGCGCGGGTACGCAAGGCGGGCGACATGGACTCGGTGTTGCTCGACATCGGCAACGGCATCGAGGTCAGCCGCAAACACTGAGGATCCTGGGATCCGGCCACTCTCCCTACAGGAACGACCGCCCGACCAGCGCCGCGAAGAAGGCATAGAACAGCGCCATGCCGACGAGTGCGCAACGCCGCCACAGCGGCGGCCGCAATGCAAACGGCAACACGCGCGTATTCAGATACAGCAGGTGCAGCGAGGAGATCACGAACACGACACTCGCGATGTTCGCGCCGATCTGCAGCAGCATCACGGGCTGGGCGAGCTTGAGCGCGATGATTCCCCACACGACGACCACCGCCAGCACGCCGTAATAGACCGCGCGTACATCGCCGCCACGCCAGGCGCGCACGCGCGCACTGCCGGTCCACAGAATGTCCGTCACCGAGCGCGTCATGCCTTCGACGCAGTCGAGCTGGGTCTTGAAGAGGATCCACGCGCCCAGCATGGCAACCGTGACGCCGAGCCACGGACCTGCGGCAGCGCCGATCGCCTGCGCAAGCACGGCGCTGATCGCAAGTCCTTTGATGTCCGCGCCGGACGCGACGAAGGTCACGTACAGCAGCGCGGGCAGCATCATGCCGAGCAGCGCGCCGACGAAGAAAATGCCCCACTGATCCACACGCACGATGCGCCACCAGCCGCGCCAGCGCCGCTGGTTTTGCGCGTCGGGTTCGAAGATGAAGCCGGTATCGGCCAGGTGGCTCTTCTCGCCGCCCACGGCGCCCGCGATGTGGCCAACGCGACTGCCCATTCCATATCCCTTGTCGCGCGCCCAGTTCGACAGCGTGAGATTCAACACGCCGCCGCCGCCCGAGTAACCCACCAGTGCGCCTAACAACAGGATGTCGAGACCGTCGGGCAGGAAACTGAATTTTCCCTGCGCAGTGCTGAATCCCGCGAAACCCGCCAACGCCGATCCCCAGGTGTCGGCGGGCACGTACAGCACGCCGAGGATGAAAAACCCGCCGATGATGCAGATCACCAGGACCCAGTTGAGCAACTCGAGCGTGCGCGCGATGCGTTTGCCGATCAGCAATACGAACATGCAGGCGAGAAAGGTGGCGATTCCGATCAGGTAGATGGCCCAGGCGTCGGCGGGCGGCGTCGCGAGCCGGCCCAGGAACACGAAGAAGATCGCGCCGGCGGCGGTCGCCGCCCAGGCCGGCCAGCCGATCTGCAGGAAGTAGAGAAACGCGTAGAACCAGGCCCAGAACGTCTTGCCGGGCTTCGTACGCATGAACCCGGTGACCACCGGTTCTCCCGTCGCAACGGTGTAGCGCATGAGCTCGGTGTTGAAAACGGTCTGGAAGAACACGGCAACCAGCGTCACCCACAGCAGCGACAGGCCATGCTTGACGAACATCGCGGGGCCCAACAGGAATTCGCCGCTGCCGATGGAGACGCCGAGCACGATGACACCGGGCCCGCAGACACCGATCCACTGCAAGCCGCGCGGCTGCGGCGGTTCCGGCAGGTCCGCGCGCAGCCACGGCGCGAGGTCCAGCGGACCGCCGGCCCGCTCGTTCGAATCCTGCATGTGACCCCTTCGTCGTTGTTCTTGTCAGTCGCCCGTGATCGCCGGCAAGCGCGTCATGCGCGCAAGCATGATCCCAAACCGAAACAACCGCAAAACTTGGCTACACTTGCGCGCATGAAAATCCTGAGCCGCGCTCTCGTAGCACTCCTCATTTGCAGCGCCAGCGGTGCACTGGCCGCGCCCGCGATGCAGAACGTCAACGCGCGCACCGGGCTCACGCTGAACGGCAAGTGGCACGTGATCGTCGACCCGTACGAGAACGGCTTCTACAACTACCGGCGCGATGCCTTCGATGCCGTGCCCCAGCCGACCGGCGGCTATTTCCTCGATCGCAAGCCGGCCGATCGCAGCGAGCTCATCGAATACGATTTCGATTCCAGCCCCACCCTGATGGTGCCCGGCGACTGGAATTCCCAGGACGACAAGCTGTTCTGGTACGAGGGTACGGTCTGGTACCGCACCACGTTCGATTTCGCGCCCAAGGCAGGCGCGCGCCAGTTCCTGCACTTCGGCGGGGCTAACTACCAGGCGGATGTATACCTGAACGGCGCCAAGCTCGGCCGCCACGTCGGCGGTTTCACGCCGTTCGAGTTCGAAGTGACGGGCAAGCTCAAAGCCACGGGCAACTCGGTCGTCGTCAAGGTGGACAATGCGCGCCACGCGGACGCGGTTCCGACGGTCAACACCGACTGGTGGAACTACGGCGGCATCACGCGCGACGTCACGCTGGTCGAAACCCCGGCGCTGCTGATCCGCAATTACCGCGTGCAGCTCGGGAAAGGCTCGACCTCACGCATCGAGGCGAGCGTGCAATTGGACGGCGCGCGCGCGCGTGCCGACGTCGCGCTCGAGATCCCCGCGTTGAGAATCAAGGCGCACGCCGCAAGCGATGCCGATGGCGTCGCGCGCTTCGAATTGCCGGCGCGCGGCCTCAAGCTCTGGTCGCCAGGGGCGCCGCAGCTCTACGACGTGCGAATCTCAATCGCCGGGAGCGACGCCGTTGCAGATCGCATCGGGTTCCGCAGCATCGCGGTACGCGGCACCGACATTCTTGTGAACGGCCAGCCCGCCTTCCTTCGCGGCATCTCGCTGCACGAGGAAAACCCGTTGCGCGGCGGACGCGCCTATTCCGTTGACGATGCGCGCCTGTTGTTGGGCTGGGCGAAGGAGCTGGGTTGCAATTTCGTGCGCCTCGCGCACTACCCGCACAACGAGTACATGGCGCGCGTGGCGGACGAGATGGGCCTCATGTTGTGGGAGGAAGTGCCGGTCTACTGGACGATCCAGTGGCAGAACCCCGAGACGCTCGCCAATGCCACGAACCAGCTCACCGAGCTCATCGAACGCGATCGCAACCGCGCCAGTGTCATCGTGTGGTCGGTGGCGAATGAAACACCGGTCAGCGAACCGCGCACGAAATTCCTGAAGGCGCTGGTCGACACCGCCCGTGCGCTCGACGACACGCGGCTGGTTTCAGCCGCGATGGAAGTGCACGTCGACCCGGCCGACGGCAACCACCGCATCGTCGACGATCCGTTCGGCGCCTACACGGACCTCCTGAGCTTCAACCAGTACATCGGCTGGTACGACGGTCTGCCCGACAAGCTCAAGAACATCCGCTGGACTTTTGGCTACGACAAGCCCGTGCTCATCAGCGAATTCGGGGCCGACGCGCTGCAGGGAAAACATGGCGATCGGCTCACGCGCTTCAGCGAGGAGTACCAGGAAGATCTCTACCGGCAGACGCTCGCGATGCTCGAGAAAATCCCGCAGTGGCGCGGCACCACGCCGTGGATTCTGACCGACTTCCGTTCACCGCGGCGGCCGCTGCCCAACATCCAGGACGGCTGGAATCGCAAGGGGTTGATCGGCGAGAACGGCGTGAAGAAAAAGGCCTTCTTCGTCCTGCAGGATTTTTACCGCAGCCGGCGCTGATCGCATTCGCGGCTTCGACTCACGCTCGCAACGGCATCGTCCTACGATCCCATGCACGCCGCGCAACGGTTTCTCTGCACCATTCGGGGTGCGTCGTCGGTGTGCCTCCGACGTCCCGGATCACCGACCCGCAAGTGACTGTTTGTAGTTAGGTTGCGTCCGGCTGTCGCGGATCGCCGTCGCGCGCCTGCGCGATTGTCGGGCTGCAGCGACCTTTGTTACGCGTTTGCGCGCCTGCGGCAGCCGCGCTGGCCGATTCGCGGCTGGCACATCGCTTGCAACCCTTCATACCGTGGCAGGCGTCGAATAAGACATTCGTGCGTCGGCGTCACCACCTTCCAACGCGAGGAGATAGATATGAAAGCATCCAAAACTCTGATTGCAGTCGCCATCGCGGCGCTGATTCCGCTCGGCGCCGCCGTCGCCGGCGACAAGGACAAGGCGGGCAAGGCGCCGACTTTCGATACGCTCGATGCCAACAGTGACGGCCGCATTTCGCAGACCGAAGCGGCGGTCGATAGCCACATCGTGTTTTCGACCGCCGATGCGAATGGCGATGGCTATCTCGACAAGGCCGAGTGGAAGGCGAGCATGAAGGGCAGCGCAAACCCGGCTCCGCAGTCGGACCCCGTTTCGCCCACCGACCCGAGCGTGCCCCAGGCGACCGAGCCCTCGAGCACTCCCCAGCCCGACACTGAAACCCCGCGGCAATAAGCCGCGCAGAGGTCGGGCAACCCGCGCGGCCCATCCGGACCGCGCGGGTGTCTCTCATCGACCGTTTGGGCTCAGCCCATGCGTGAGAAGCCGCCGGAATTTCCGCCGCCGCTCGAACCGCCGTTGCCGCGGCCACCGCCTGAGCGCGCGCCTCGCGCGAATCCACCATGACCGCCGCGACCGCCACGCGCTGGGCTGCCGCCGCCGCCGTGCGGCTTACCACCCGAATGGCCACCCGGCTTCCCAGCGTGTCCGTTCCGTTGCCCGCCGCTGCGCTGTTCACCGCCGCGGTGTGGGTGCTGCGGGCGCTGGCCATCATTGCGGGGACGTTCGTGGCGCTGCGAATCGCTTCCTGGTTGATCTGACGCCGCTGCGGCTTGAGCCGCGGCCGGCGCTGCGTCGCGCGCACCATTGCCGGGTAGATAGGCAGCGTGACTGACGCGGCCGGCATCTCGCCGCCCGCCGCCACCACCACCGCGGCGACCACCATGTTGCTGTCCACCGCCGCTGCGACGATGTTCCGGACGGCGCCGCGGATCCTGATGCGGGTGGTGCTCGCCTGCCACCGCATTACGCGGCTCATGCGTGCCCTCTTTTATCTCGAACTGCGGCAGCTCGACGAAATCGATCTTGCGCTTGAGCACCTTTTCGATGTCGCGCAGATAGCTGAGTTCATCTGGCGCGACCAGCGAAATCGCGGCACCGCTCGATCCGGCGCGCGCCGTGCGGCCGATGCGATGGACGTAGTCCTCGGGGACGTTCGGCAGCTCGTAGTTCACGACGTGCGGCAGCTCCTTGATATCGAGGCCGCGCGCCGCGACCTCGGTCGCAACCAGTGCCGTGATGCGGTTTTCCTTGAAGTCCTCGAGCGCCTTCACGCGCGCGTTCTGGCTCTTGTTGCCGTGGATCGCCATGGCGGTGACCCCGGCGCGTTCCAGCTGCTGTGTCAGGCGATTCGCGCCGTGCTTGGTGCGCGTGAACACCAGCACCTGGTGCCAGTTGCCTTCCTTGATGAGATGGGCCAGCAAGTGGCGCTTGTGATCCTTCGGCACGCGGTAGGCGCTCTGCTCCACCCGGTCGGCGGTGGCGTTGCGCGGCGTCACCTGCAACGAAGTCGGATCGCGCAGGAAGCCACCGGCGAGCTGGCGGATGTCGTCCGAGTAGGTCGCCGAGAACATCAGGTTCTGTCGATGCTGCGGCAACATCTTGAGAATCCGCTTGATGTCGCGGATGAAGCCCATGTCGAGCATGCGATCGGCTTCGTCGAGAATGAAAATCTGCACTTCGGCGAGCGATACCGCGCGCTGTTCGCACAGGTCGAGCAACCGGCCCG
Organism: Steroidobacteraceae bacterium; assembly: GCA_035286365.1. Taxonomy (GTDB): domain Bacteria; phylum Pseudomonadota; class Gammaproteobacteria; order Steroidobacterales; family Steroidobacteraceae; genus CADEED01. The sequence goes on from DATHJZ010000244.1 coordinate 34,016, forward strand.
GTGTCGCCACCAGGATGTCGCAGCCTGCGCGGGCCTTGTCGATCTGTGCCTTCTCGGAGACGCCGCCGAAGATCACATGAGTGCGCAGGTCGACGTACTTGCCGTAGTCGGTGATGCTCTGCGCGACCTGCGCGGCGAGCTCGCGCGTCGGCGTCAGCACCAGCGCGCGCGGGTTACGCCCGTGGCGGGCGCCCAACTTCTGCAGCAGCGGCAGCGTGAAACCGGCGGTCTTGCCGGTGCCGGTCTGCGCGCCGGCGAGCACGTCGCCGCCCGCGAGCACGGCCGGAATGGCCTGTAATTGAATGGGAGTGGGAACCGTATAGCCCTTGTCGGCCACGGCACGGAGCAACTCGGGCTTGAGCCCGAGATCATCAAATGTCATGAATTAACCTTACGAAAGATTTTGATAAGACTCGCAGTTCAAAACGCGTTGGCGCTTGAAGCGGTCATTAGCGAGAAGTGTTTTGCGAATCGTCGCACCGTTGCGGGTGCCATCAGACTTGCGAGCTTTAGGGGGCGATGACCGCGCGACCCTGGATAAGCTGGGCGCGACTATACAGAGGGGTGCCGGGTGGGGAAAGCGCGGAATGGGCTACCGCAGGTTCGGGGGCCCGAATTGAGGGGTAGTCCTCCTTTTTTTCACTTTTCGTCGTTTTTTCAACGAAGACAGGCAGTTCGCGGCGCTCGGCGCGGCGTTTCAGCCGGGCGCCGGCAGAGTGTTCGCCGCTTCCGGCTCTAGGACTCTCTAACTAATTAACGTCGCCGGCCGCGAGCGCGTAGGCCGACACCGACCGTGCGCCACAGCGTTGTCGCGAGTGGCTGTGGGTTCCTGTCTGCATTCGCAGACGATTTCTATCCGTAGTCTGACGCCACAAGGATCCATACGAACACCGAGGGAACCCATGACTACGCTACGTGTCGGTCGCAACTTACTCGCGACATCGCTCTTTCTGTCCGTTCTGAGCGCCTGCGGTGGGGGCGGTGGCAACGATAACCCGGCTCCGCCTGTCAATCCGCCCGTCAATCCTCCGGTGAACCCACCCGTTGTCGGTGTGCCCGCGCCCGGCGTCGGCGTCACTTCGGGCGACACGTTTGCGGTGACGAGCACTGGACGCCTCGTGACTTTCGACCGCGCCGATCCGGCGCTCGATACGGCCATCGCCATCAGCGGCCTGCAAGCGGGTGAAACGGTGCTCGGCATCGACACGCGCGCCGGCGGCGCGACGCCCGGTGAGTTGTACGCGCTCGGCAGCACCGGCCGCATCTACACGATCAACACCACCTCGGGCGTAGCCACTCAGAAATCCGTACTGGCCGCGGACGCGGGCGATGCGACCGATCCGTTCACCGCGTTGTCGGGCACGGAATACGGCGTTGACTTCAATCCGGTGGCCGATCGCCTGCGGGTCGTGAGCGACACGGGACAGAACCTGCGCATCGACGCCGACAGCGGCGCGACGATTACCGACGCCCCGCTCTCGAGCGGTGGCGCCACGCGCACCGGCGTCAACGGCGCCGCGTACACGAACGCCTTCGCCGCCGCCTGCCGCACCTCTCTCTATTACATCGACGCTGCCACCGATCAGCTGCTGACCACCACCGACCCGAACGGCGGTGCAGTCAGCGAGGTCGGCGCGCTCGGCGTAGACACGACCGCGGTCAGCGATTTCGAAATCGCCACGGCCGCCGAT
>DATHJZ010000245.1:0-49052 GCA_035286365.1 Steroidobacteraceae bacterium
TATCACTCTCAGGCGAAGGAACAATATGGGCAAACTCGCCGGTCGCCGCATCATTCTCACCGGCGCGTCCGAGGGCATCGGGCGCGCGCTGGCGCTGGCGCTGGCGTCGCAGGGAGCGCGCGTGGCGCTCGCCGCGCGCGATGCCGCGCGGCTCGAGGAACTGGCGCGCGAGTGCCGCGCCCGCGGCGGCGAGGCGCTGGTGGTCCCCACCGACATTGCCAACGTTGTCGACTGTGGCTGGCTGGTCGAAACGACGCTGCAGAATTTCGGCGGCATCGACACGCTGGTGCACAACGCGGGGATCACTATGTGGAGCCGTTTCGATTCCGTCGCGGATCTCGAGATCTTCGAGCGGCTGCTGCAAGTGAATTACCTCGCGCCCGTGCGGCTCACGGCACTGGCGCTGCCGCATCTCAAGCAGTCGAAAGGATTGATCGTCGCAGTGGCGAGCATCGCCGGGTTGACCGGCGTGCCGGAGCGCTCGGGTTACGCCGCGAGCAAGCACGCCATGATCGGGTTCTTCGATTCACTGCGCATCGAGCTGCGCGGGACGGGCGTCGACGTGAGCGTGATCGCGCCGGATTTCGTGGTGACGGAAATTCACAAACGCGCGATCGGCCCGGATGGCGAGCCGCTCGGCGCATCGCCCATGCAGGAGGCGAAGATCATGACCGCCGCAGATTGCGCCGCGCGCATCGTGCGCGCCGTCGAGAAGCGCGAGCGGCTGGTGGTGATGTCGGTCCGCGGGAAGTTAGGGCGGTGGCTGAAGCTCATCGCGCCGTCGCTCATCGACCGCATCGCCGAGAAGGCGATTCGCGAGCGGCATTGACGCGGCCTTACGAGATGTCTTGCGGCAGGTCGAGCGAGATCAGGAAGTATTCGAACAGGTACTTCAGGAACCGCACTTCGTCCTGCAATCGATGATCGCTGTTGAGAATGTGCAGTGCGCAGCCATGACGCCGCGCGAATTCGATGCTCTGCTCCACGGGTACGACTTCGTCCTTCCAGCCGTGCACGATGGTCGTAGGGCAGTCGAGCACGCGCTCGCGCAGCGGTGGCAGCCCCGGCATCGTCAATGCCGGCGCCATCAGGAACACGCCGCGCGCATGCAGCAGCGACGCTGCGGCCACCGACACGTATCCGCCGAGACTCGAGCCGCACAGCACCAGGTCGCCCTTGAGTTCCTTGCAGAACTCCACCAGTTTGTTCACGCGCGCGCGCGCGTCGTCGATGCCGCGATAGTCCACCGACTCCACTTCATAACCTTCGCTGCGGGCATTGCCCGCGAGCGCGGTGATCTTGACGCCCCAGGGACCGGCATCCTTGCCGTGCGAGAAAACGACGTAGCGATCGGTCACGAGCAGCGCCTCACAACTTCCATAACAATGCGTCGAGACTGCGCGCGCCGGCCGACCTGCGTTTGACAACGGCGCGATTGCCGCGCGTCTCGATGCCCTCGCGCGCCAGCAGCCGCAATTGCCTGCGCGCGCTGGCCGAACCTGCCGGGAAGGCAATGCGTCCGCCCGCGGCGGTAACCCGGTGCCAGGGAAGTTTGGGCCTGGCGTCGCCTGCTTCGCGCAGCACCTTGCCCACCAGACGTGCACGACCGGGCAGACCGGCGCGCCGCGCCACTTCGCCATAGCTCAGAAAACTTCCGCGTTTGATGGCGCGCACGGCTGCACAGATCGCCGCGGCACGCCGATCTGCCGTTGAGATTTTTTCGTCCATGGTTTCGCAAGTGGTTGTCCAATCTTTTTTGGCCGAATGTCTGCCGAATGTTGGCGACTGGGCCTGTCCAAGGATTGCCGCAACGATTACAGTTTCCGCCTCAGGCGGAGGATTCGATCACGCGATGGCCAGAGTAGCAACCGACGTACATACCGCCCGACCCCAGATGGACTGGCTCACGATGACCGATACCACCCAGGCCGGTCCCACCCTGCGCGCCTGGATCCGCGCACATCGCAGCGCCTTCGGCCGCTGGCTGTTCGCACGCACGGTGTCGAAGCGCGCGCCCTACTTTGCGACCATCAAGCCGCGCTTCCTCGATCTGCAGCCCAAACTTTGTCGCGTCGCAATGCGCAAGCGCCGCGCCGTCGAAAACCACATCCACACGGTACACGCGCTCGCGATGGGCAATCTGTGCGAGCTGGCCGCCGGCATGTGCACCGAGGTCACCATTCCGGTCGGCATGCGCTGGATTCCACGCGGCATGACGATCGAATACCTGGCGAAGGCCGAGACCTGTGTCATCGCCACCGCACGGCTCGACAAGACCGAGTGGACGGGTGCAGAGAACATCGGCGTGCCCGTGACGGTCACCGACGCAAACGGCAAGGAAGTCGTGCGCGCGGTCATCAGCATGTACGTGTCGCCGAAAAAAGAGAGCTGATCCCACGCGCGAGGGTCCACCCATGTGGAAACTCATCGGCCCCGACGGCCAGCCGCATCCAAGCGCAGTCCGCGGCAAATTCGGCGGACATCGCCACACGAAAGTCTACGGCCAGCTCGACTGCCGCGCGGCGCTGCAGGCCATCGCGCGCGGCGGGTATGTGGCGAATCGCGTTTTCTTTGCCGATGAGAACGTCGCGCGGGCCGCCGGCTATCGACCTTGCGCGGTATGCATGCCGGCCGAATACGCGCGCTGGAAAGCGCGCGGCTGACCGCCCGCCTTCACGCGGCGTCGTGAAAGATCAGACCCAGCGTGTGGCGTTCGCCGCTGCGCAGCCGGCTGACACCGTGCCGCAGGTTGACACGATACGTGCCGCGCGTGCCTTCGACCGGTCGATGATGGACCGCGAAAATCACCGCATCGCCCTGGCGCAGCGGCACCACTTCCGCGCGACTCTGCATGCGCGGACGCTGCTCGGTGAGGACGAACTCACCGCCGGTGAAGTCCTGCTGCGGCTGCGACAGCAGCACCGTCACCTGCAACGGAAAGACCTGCTCGCCGTAGAGATCCTGGTGCAGGCAGTTGTAGTCACCGCCGGCGTACTTGAGCAGCAGCGGTGTCGGCCGCGCCTGGCCCGCCGCGTGACAGCGCGCCAGGTACCCGGCGTGGGTGTCGGGATAACGCGTATCCACCCGCAGCCGCTCGTTCCAGCGATTTGCGATGGGGGCGAGCCGCGCGTACAGCGTTTCGCGCAGTTCGTGCACCAGGCGCGGCAATGGATACGCGAAGTACTGATATTCACCGCGCCCGAACCCGTGCCGCGCCATCACCACGCGTTTGCGAAACGCATCTGCGTTGGCATACGACGCGACGAGTGCGCGGCAGTCCGCGACGCCGAGCAAACCGGGTACCGTCGCGCAACCCTGCGCATCGAGTTCGCCTGCGATGTGATCCCAATCCGTCGCCGGCGCCGCCAACGCGAGCTGCGCATTCACTGATGCGCTTCGCGCTCGAGCAATGCGCGCTTGCGCGCCACGCCCCAGCGATAGCCCGACAACCCGCCGTCGTTGCGCACCACGCGATGACAGGGAATCGCGAGCGCGATGGGATTCGCGCCGCAGGCCTGGGCGACCGCGCGGAACGATTTCGGCGCGTCGATGCGGCGCGCGACGTCCGCGTAACTCGCGGTGGAACCCGCCGGAATCTTCGTGAGCGCGCGCCACACGCGCTTCTGAAAATCCGTGCCTGTCATATCGAGGGGCAGGTCGAGGCCGGCGGCCGGCGCGTCGATGAAGGCCGTGACCTTCTGCAAGGCGCTGCGCAGCTTCGCGTCGTCACGAATCAGGTCGGCGGGGGCGAAACGACGTTCGAGGTCGCGCGTGAGCGTTGCGGGCTCATCGCCGATGAGAATGGCACAAACACCCCTGGCGCTGAACGCAACCAGCACGAGGCCCAAAGAGGTGTCACCGAAACCGAAGTGGATTTGTGTGTTCATGTGGGCCAAGGTACGCACGGCCGCGGCGCGCGGCATTCCGATCCTTGCTCACTTTCCTATGTACGCAACCGCACCGACCCCGCAACCATCGACGAGCAAGCTTCCGGGGATGATCGGCCAGTCCACTGCCCAGCGCGAAGCCCTGGCCCGCTTTGCGAAGCCCTCCACACCCCGCGCGTTGTGGCAGATTGCCAATACTCTGCCGCCGTTCCTGCTGCTGCTGGCGCTGATGGCCTGGAGCCGCGCGGCCGGATGGGATTACGCCTGGACACTGCTGCTGGCAGTGCCGGCCGCGGGTTTCTACGTCCGCCTGTTCATCATCCAGCATGACTGCGGGCATGGATCGTTCTTTGCGAACCGGCGCGCGAATCGCTGGTTCGGCGCCTGCTTCGGTTTACTGACACTCTTTCCGTTCGGATACTGGAAGAAAACCCACGACGTGCACCATGCCACTTCGGGCGATCTCGACCGGCGCAAACTCGGCGACATTCGCACGCTCACCGTGGCCGAGTATCGCGCCAGTTCGCGCTGGCAGCGTTTCTGTTACCGCTTCTATCGCAGCATGCCCGTCATGCTCGGCATCGGGCCTATCTACCAGTTCGTCGCCAAGCATCGCCTGCCCCTCGGCATGCCCTGGGCGTGGAAAAAGGAATGGCGCAGCGTCGCCATCAACAACGTGTGCCTGGGCGCGCTGGTCGCAGTTCTGTGCACGCTCGGTGAGTGGCGGATGCTGCTCACGGTGTATTTGCCGGTGATCGTCATCGCCGGGGCCGGCGGCGTATGGTTGTTCTACGTCCAGCACTGTTTCGAGGATGGTTACTGGGAGCGGCATGGGGACTGGGATCCGCACCGCGCCGCGATCGAGGGCAGCTCTTTTTACGATCTGCCGGCGCTGCTGCGCTGGTTCACGTGCAACATCGGTTACCACCACGTCCATCACCTGGCGCCGCGCATCCCCAACTATCGCCTGCGCGCCGCGCACGAAGCCGGCGCGCCGTGGAGCGAATTGCGGCGCATGACCCTGCGCAGCAGCCTGGCGTGCGCCAGGGTCAGGTTGTGGGACGAGCGGCGCGGAAGAATGGTCGGCTTCGACCGACCGGCGCGCGGATCACTTCTGCCCGGGAATCAGCCCGCGCAGGATTGAGGACTCGATCTCCAGGTTCACGCTGGGCGAGTAGTTGGCAAACCGGTTCAGCGAAATGGTGCGCGCACGCGAGCCGGCAGGCTCGTGCGTGACGATGAACGCGTGATACTCGCCCGGCTGGCCCGAGGCAAAGCCAAACGCGAGATTGATGCGCCCGCGCCTGATCTGGGCCGCGTCGTTCAATCGTTCATCGCACACCACGAAGTAACTGACTTCGCCGCTGCGCCCCGTGAAGGCGCCTTCGGCATACAGGGATTCGAGAAACGCTTCCACCTGGCCGCGCGCCATGAGCCAGGTGCTCTCGGCATTGCGCTCGAACAGCATCCAGCGCGTGCCGCGTTCGATGGAGGTCATCACGAACAGCGCCAGGCGGCGCGGCGACAGGTATCGCCAGTCGCTGACCGCGGCGGAGCCGCTCGCGAGCGTGCGCGGGCTGGCCTGCAGGCGCGCCGGCAGCCGCACGGATTGCAGCACGTTGATGCCGGCGTTGATGAGCCGCGAACGATCGGCATTCGCGACATTCCAGGCCGGCCGCATGCCGTGGCGCAGAACCGCGGCATCGCCTTCGGCCGTGGCCCACACCGGCGCGGATTCGTCACAGCGCGCGATGACGCCGGCCGCGACCCCGCAGGGCGCGAACATCTCGAAGCGGCCGCGCAGCCGATCGAAGGCGACCACGCGCGGGTAGAACATCGCGGCATCTTCGCTGCGGAAGGGCCAGTGGCGCATGCCGTCGAGCGCTGCGGCGCTCGAGGCCCAGGCGGACGGCGGATCGACGATCAGCATGGCGCGCCGCTCGCGGCAGAAACGGCCGGCGACCAGCAGCGTCGACATGCCCACGTCGTGCTCGCGCGTGAGCGGCGGAATGCACAGCAGATTGATGTCGGGCGCGGACTGCAGCGCGAAGATTCCGGCACCCAACTGGGCGGAGCCGATCAGGTCGTAGTCGGTGATGGGGCCGCCATCGTCGCCATCGGGATTGGAGGGTGTGTAGCCGATGACCGCACCGGTGGCCGCCGCCGGCGTGCGCGTGGGCCGTTCGGAAGGCACGCTGCCCTGCACTCGCACCAGCCGGGAATCGAGCAGCGCGTCGGCGACGAAGCGATCGGCGCCAGGGGTTATGGACAGGCGACGAAAGATTTCCTGGTCTTCGATCTGCTCGGAGCCGGCGGTACGCACGCGCTGCACGACCAGGTTGAAGCGATCGGTTTCCTTGGCGTCGATCGCGTCGTAGTCGACGGAAGCGCGCAGGAATTCCCGCGAACCGGCGCCCACGCCGCGCAGGATGAGTTTTCCCGTGGCCGTCGGCAGCGTCAGTGTGGGCGGACGCGCGCCATTGACCACGCGCACGATGACCGCGCAACGGCCGCCGTTCTCGAAGAACTGCTCGACCGCGTAGCTCAGCGTGGAGGGTTGCCAGAGACCGCCAAAGACCCGGGTGTAGTCCGCGAAACTGCGGACCGGCACGGGTTCGTTGACGGGACCCTTGAGCGTGCGGCCGACGAATGCGGCGATGTTCGTTGCGGCTCGCGCGATGACGCGTATAGAGCCGGGTTGTTCGGCAGTCGGGATTTGCGAGTCAAACGGCTCGGCCAATCAGTTCCTCAACACGCCCGGCGAATAAAACGGTGCGCGCAACGTGCGCGGAATGTAGCAGCGTCTCAGTAACGCCGCCACAGCGGAACCGCACGCCTTTTGAAAACTGTGACGAGCACTAATCCCGCAATGAAGCCGCCGATGTGCGCGCCGAAGGCGATGCCGCCTTCGGAATCACCGGGCGCCTGCGCGGCGGCGATGCTGCCCATGATGAGTTGCATGAGAAACCACGCTGCCAGTACCCAGATGGCCGGGAATCGTCCGAGCTGGACGATGAGAAAACCCAGCGGCAACCCTAACAACACGCGCGCCCGTGGGTACAGCAGCATGTAGGCGCCGAGCACGCCCGAGATCGCGCCGCTCGCGCCCACCATCGGAATTTCCGAGGCGGGATTGAGCATCACTTGCGCGGCCACGGCGGCGATGCCGCACAACAGGTAGAAAATGAAGAAGCGCACGTGCCCCAGCGCCTCTTCGATGTTGTTACCGAACACCCACAGGTAGAGCATGTTGCCGGCCAGGTGCCAGAAGCCGCCGTGCAGGAACATCGAGGTGATCGCACTTGCCCAGGCCGGGATGAACTGCATCTGCGGTGGCAGGAATTCGCGCCCGGTGAGCACGGCCGGCACCAGGCCGAACGCGTAAGCCACCTGCTGCGTGCCCGCCTTCGACAGCAGCAGGTGCTGAAAGACGTACCCCAGCGTGCACACGACAATGATCCCGACCGTGACCAGCGGCCTGGTCGTGGTCGGGTTGTCATCGTGCAGCGGGATTACCATGTTTGCGTCAGGGCGCGCCGTGGCGCGGCAGCAGCCTGTCGAGCGCCGTCGTCGCGATCGGATGGTAGTTAGGTAGCGGCGCGCTCAGTTGGATACAGGCTTCGGCGGGGTCGCAGGCACCGCGGCGGCGGCGGCCGACTCCACGGATGATTCGCGATCCGATACCAATTCCTGGAACGTCGCCTCATCGACCGGCAGATCGGAGACGCCATCCCAGGTTGCGCCCGGCGCCACCTTGTTCTGCACCACGGTCGCGGAAGCGACGATCGCATCGAGCTGGTCCGGGCCGCCGGACACCGACACCGGAATGCCGCGCGGATCGTGCGAGAGTTTCGACACGGCATCCCAGTCGATCTTTTCCTTGCGGGTCTTGAGTTCTTCCTGGATGCGATCGGCGAACGCCTTGTTGAGCAGCTTGGCCTGTGCTTTTTTCCAATCCCGCGGATCGTCTTCGAGCACATCGAACGCCTGGATGTGCAGCGCGCCTTCGTGCCAGCCGAACAGGAACGGTTGATTCACCACGCGCACCTGGGTGCCGACCGGCGCCATCTCGAACAGCTGCACGATGTCTTCCGGATACAGGCGGATGCAGCCGTGGCTCGAACGCAGGCCGACGCCGGCGGGCTTGTTGGTGCCATGGATCATGTAGCTAGGCCAGCCGAGGTAGAACGCAAAACGGCCGAGCGGATTGTCCGGGCCGGGCCCGATCACCCGGTCGAGCTTCTCGCCGCGCTCCTCGAGATGCTCCTTGATGATCGACGCCGTCGGGCGCCAGGTCGGATCCTTCGTGCGGCGCAGGATTTTCGTCGTGCCTTCCGGGGTCTTCCAGCCGACCTTGCCGATGCCGATCGGATAGGTGTGCACGAGCTGCGGCTCGCCCTTCTTAACCTTTGGGTAATAGAAGAGTCGCATCGCCGCGGCGTTGATCACGATGCCTTCGCGCGGCGCGTTCGGCAGGATGAACTGCGACGGAATGACGATCTCGCGGTTCTCGCCGGGCAGCCAGGGATCGACGCCGGGATTGGCGCGCACGATTTCTTCGTAGCCGACGTTGAAGCGTCGCGCGATGTCGGTGAGTGTGTCTTCCTTGCTGGCCTTCGTCTTCTGCACGACGCCGACGATGTCGGTGGTCGGCGTGATCTCGAAGCGATGCGTCGGGACCGGCTCGGGCAGCGCGGGTACCAGCGCCGCGGCATCCTTTTCCGCGTCGCGTTTGGCGCCCCATTTGGGTCCATCGCCGAACAGCGAGCAACCCGAAATGAGCGCGCCGATGAACGCGGTGAGGACCAGCGCCCGAAGCGCAGACTGCTTATTCATGTTCAAAGTATGACACCGCGTCGTTCGTAAGTACTGTCGGCGATCTGCTACAAGGGGCTACAGCAGCGCCGGTTGATTCGACAATTCGTTGCGATCTGCCGCGCCGCGCGGAAAGCGCCGCTCTAACAACCCGCCCACTGCCTCGACGCCGGCGATCGCCCCCTCGGCGAAGCGCCCGGCCCCGAAGTTTTCTTCCATGCGCCGGCAGACGGCTTCCCAGTCGGCCGGCGGAATCACCGCCGCGGCGCCGCGGTCGGCGAGGATTTCGACATCCCGGTCGGCCACCAATACATAGATGAGTACGCCGTTGCGAAGTTCGGTATTCCAGATGTGCAGGTCGGAAAATGTCTGAACGGCGCGGTCGCGCGGCGTGAGCCCGGCCCACAGATCGGGCACGTCCAGCGCCGTTTCGATGACGAAGCGGATTTCGCCGCTGGTGCGGGCCTCCGCCGTCGCGATGGCGGCTTCGATTGCCTGCAGCTTTTCCCGTGAAAAGCGCCGCCGGGTGCGGCCCTCGGAGGCCAGCAGGTGGCGGCACATGCGCAGCGTCGACATGGCCTAACTACCAGCGGCCGGAGGCGCCGCCGCCCCCGCCCATGCCGCCGCCACCGCTGAATCCACCGCCACCCGAGCCGCCGCCGAAACCACCCCAGCCCCCACGCCCGCTGTCGCGAAACACGTGGCCACCACCGTAGCCGCCAAAGCCGCCGAAGCCGCGGCTGAAGCCGAACAGCAGCGTCAGTAGGAAAATTCCGACGCCGAGCGCGGCGCCGAGCATCCACAATGAAGTGATCCACCAGATGACGCCGGCCGACGCGGTTCCTGCGACGAGTGCCGCCGGCGCGCGTCCAATGGCGCGGCCCAACATGCTGACGAGCGGAAAGCCCATGAACAGCAGTACCGGCAACCACTGTGGAATGCCGCTGCCCGGCTTGCGATGCCAGGTTGTATCCGGCGGCGGCAGCGGTTCACCGTCGACGACGCGAATGATCTGGTCCACGCCGGCGTTCACGCCCGCCGCGAAATCGCCTTCCTTGAACAGCGGCAGAATCGTGTCGTTGATGATGCGACCGCTGGTCGCGTCAGTGAGCACGCCTTCGAGCCCGTACTGCACTTCGATGCGCACTGCGCGGTCGTCCTTCGCGACGATCAACGCCGCGCCGTCGTTGAGTTCCTTGCGGCCGAGCTTCCAGCTCTCGAGCAGCCGTACGCCGAACTGCGCGATGTCTTCGGGCTGCGTGGTCGGCAGGATGAGCACGGCAATCTGCGCGCCCTTGCGCGCTTCGAAAGCGCTGAGTTTTTCCTCGAGCGCCGACTGCTGCGCGGCGGTCAGCGTGCCGGTCAGATCGGTGACGCGCGCTTCGAGTTTCGGCAGCGGGACCTGCGCCTGCGCGCGCACCATGCAGCCCGCGCCGAGCAGCAGCGCGAGCGTGATCGACAGTGTTTTCACGAGCCCAGGTTTCAGTTCGCGGCGGGTGCCGGCGCCGGCGCGGACTCGACCGGCGTCTTCGATTGCGAGGGCGTGGTGGTGTCGAAAGTCGCGGCGGGCGCCGTGGAGATCGCGGCTTCGTTCTCCACCGAGAAGCTGGGTTTCAGTTCGTAGTCGAACCAGCCCGCGGTCAGATTGGTCGGGAATTCGCGCACCGTGACGTTGAACGCCTGCACGGCATCGATGTAGCGCTTGCGTTCGACGGAAATGCGGTTCTCCGTGCCCTCGAGCTGAACCATCAGGTCGCGGAACACGCCGTCGGATTTGAGGTTCGGATAATTCTCGGTCACCGCGAGCAGGCTCTTGAGCGCCTGCGTGAGTTCACCCTGCGCGGCCTGGAATTTCTTGAACGCCTCCGGGTCGTTGATGAGCTCGGGCGTGAGCTGGATGGAGGTCGCCTTCGCGCGCGCCTCCGTCACTCCCACCAGCACGCGTTCTTCCTGCGCGGCGTACCCCTTCACGGTGTTCACGAGATTCGGCACGAGATCCGCGCGCCGCTGATACTGGTTGATGACCTGCGCCCAGGCGGCCTTCACCGCCTCGTCCTGGTTCTGCAGCTTGTTGTAGCCGCAACCGGCGAGACTTGCGCTCGCGAGGACCGCGAACAGACTCAGTATCAAACGACGCATGGGAGGCTCCGCGAAGGTTCGCGCCCGGGGTTTGCGGGCTTCACCAGATTTTGACACGCTCATTCGGCGGCCGGTACATGCGATCGCCCTCTTTCACGCCGAATGCGGAGTAGAAGGCGTCGATATTGCTGGTCGGTCCATTCGTACGGAACTCGCTCGGGCTGTGCGGATCGGTGAGCAAGCGCTTGAGCAGCTCCTCGTCACGATACTTGCGGCGCCAGACCTGCGCCCAGCCGAGAAAGAACCGCTGCTCGCCACTGAAACCGTCGATTTCAGCAGCCGGCTTGCCGGCCAGCGACAGCTCGTACGCCTTGAACGCGACCGCGAGACCGGACAAGTCTCCTATATTCTCGCCGAGCGTGAGCTCGCCGTTCAGATGGCGGTCATCGAGCACGGTGTAGCCGGAGAACTGCTTCACCACGCCCGCGGCGCGTTGCTTGAATTTGGCGCCGTCGTCGGCCGTCCACCAGTCGCGCAGGTTGCCATCGCCGTCGAACTGGCGTCCCGAGTCGTCGAAGCCATGGCTGATCTCGTGCCCGATCACCGAACCGATGCCGCCGTAATTCACGGCATCGTCAGCCAAAGGATCGAAGAACGGCGGCCTCAGGATGGCGGCCGGAAAAGTGATCTCGTTGGTGGCGGGGCTGTAGTAGGCATTGACGGTCTGCGGCGTCATCAACCACTCGCCCTTGTCGACCGGACCACCCGCGCGCTTGATCTGCCGGTTGGATTCGAATTCCGCGGCGCGCATGAGGTTGCCGACCAGATCGTCGCGCCGCACCGTGAGCGCGCTGTAGTCGCGCCAGGCATCGGGGTAGCCGATCTTCACCGTGATTTTCGAGAGCTTCTTCTTTGCCTCGGCACGGGTGTCGGCGCTCATCCATTCGAGGCCGTCGATCGAGGTGTCGAAAACCTTCAGCAGATTGGCGACCAGCTCGGTCATGCGCCGTTTCGCGGCGGCGCCGAAATGCGCCTCCACGAACATGCGGCCGAGAAGTTCACCCATGTTGTCGTCCATCGAATCCACCGCGCGCCGCCAGCGCGGCCGCGGCTCCTGCACGCCGTTCAGCGTGCGCTGGTGGAAATCGAACTCGAGGTCGGCGAACTGCGCGGACAACGCCGGCGCGTAATTGTCGAGCAGCTGGAATTTGAAATACGCGCGCCAATCGCCGACCGGCACGGTCTTCACCAGCTGACCGACGCCCTTGAGGAAAGAGGGCTGGCCGATATCCTGTCTCTGCACGGGCGCCCCCAGGCCCTCGAAGAACGCGACCCAGTCGAATCCCGGCGCGAGCTTTTCGTATTCGGGCAGCGTCATCGGGTTATAGGTCTTGACCGGATCGCGGTTCTGGACCTTGGTCCACTGGTAGTTGGCGAGGCGTGTTTCGAGCGCCGCGATGCGCGCCGCCGCGGATCTCGCATTGCGCTCGCCGGCGCGCGCCAGCATCTGCTCGACGTACACCGCAAACTTGGCGCGGAAGGTGGCGTATTTCTCGTCCGGACTCAGGTAGTAGTCGCGGTCGGGCATCGTGAGCCCGCGTTGGTAGATCGATGCGATGTAGAGCGCGGAATTCCTGTTGTCGGGCGAGGAAAACCACGCGAACGGTTGCGCCACACCCAGCTGCTGCGCGTGGCCGATGTAACGCGCCACGTCGCGCGCCGTCGCGAGCGCGTCGATGCGCGCGAGTTCGTCCTTGAGCGGCCCAAGCCCGAGGCTTTCCACGCGGGCCGTGTCGAGGTACGCAAGGTAGAAATCGCCGACCTTCTGCGCATCGGAGCCCGGCGCGTTCGTCTTCCCGGACGCGGCGACGATGAGGTTCTTCACCTCCTCCCGCGCCTGGTCGTCGAGGATGATGAATGAGCCGTAGTTCGAGCGGTCCGGCGGAATCTGGGTGTTGGCCAGCCAGCCGCCGCTGACGAACCGATAGAGGTCATTCTGCGGACGAACCGTGCGGTCGAATCCCGCCAGGTCGAGACCGGACTTGAGCGCCGGCGCCGGTGGCGGGGCCTGCACGGGTGGCTCGGCTTCGGGTTTGACGGAAGCGCTCGGGCAACCCGTGAGCAGCGCGATCAGCGCCACTACGGCAAAACGGTAGTACATGAAGGTCCCCGGAATCGGTTGAGTTGCCGGAGTATAAAAAAAGCCCCGAGCTTTTGGGGCTCGAGGCTTTGAAAGGCGGACTTTCGATGAAGGGAAAGAAGTCCGCTAGGGGATTCGGGCCAGTAAGAGCAACGAGTCAGTGCAGTCTGGCGACTTGCAGGATCTTGATGTCCTCGGCGTCGATCTCGAAGTTCGCAGCCAGCAGGCGGCGCAGTTCCTTCGAATCGCGGCGTTCGCCGAGCGGGTGTGTGAGCTCGATGACGCCACTCCATTCGCTCGAGTGCGCTGGTTCTGCGCTCGTGACAAAGTGTGTGTAGTAACGGGCTGCCATGGGTGGAAAGCGTAATTTGACGGGCCCAAAGTGGCTGTGAGCCGCTGCACAGAACCCCCGGGCACTGGGTGGCCACGACTGAGACCTGATTCACATATGGTTTAAATGTAGTGAGCCGCTACCGACCTGCAGAGAAACCCGGATCGCAATTCATCACCGCCGCAGGTGCAGCACGCCTCAAACAGGAGCTGGATGAGCTGTGGAAAGTGGAGCGGCCGCGCGTCACCCAGGCAGTGTCCGAAGCCGCGGCGCAGGGCGATCGTTCGGAAAATGCCGAATACACCTATGGCAAGAAACGCCTGCGCGAGATTGATAGGCGGGTGCGTTTCCTGCGGAAAAGACTGGATGGCATGACGGTGGTCGACAAGCCACCCTCGGATCGCCGGCGCGTTTTCTTCGGCGCGTGGGTCACGCTCGAAGACGATGACGGCAAACAAGCCGCCTATCGCATCGTCGGGCCGGACGAATTCGACATGTCAGAGGGCTACATCAGCATGGACGCGCCGCTGGCGCGCGCACTGATGCGCAAGAGTCTGGATGACGAGGTGAAGGTCGAACTGCCGGGCGGCGTGCGTACCTTCGTAATCGTCGAAATTTCCTACGAATAGTCGAATTTAGTTCAGCCGGGCCTTGCAGCGGGATCGAGTTGCCTGTAATTTCTGTATTAACAGAAATTACAGGCGGAACGATATGCAGCTCACCGACACCATGCATCGCTACATCGTGCACTGGGGCGAGATGGGCAGCCGCTGGGGCATGAACCGCTCCGTTGCGCAGATCCATGCGCTGCTTTATCTCAGCGAAAAGCCGCTGAATGCCGATGAGATCGGCGAGACACTCGGGATCGCGCGTTCCAACGTCAGCACGGGCCTCAAGGAGCTCGCTGCCTGGGATCTCGTGCAGGTCACCCACGTGCTCGGCGACCGCCGCGATTTCTTCAACGCGCAGCACGATACCTGGGAGGTGATCCGCGCGATCATCGAAGGCCGCAAGCGCCGCGAAATCGACCCCACGCTGGCTGCGCTGCGCGAATGCGCCGCCGCGCTCAAGGGCGACAAGGAGACCCCGGAAGCAGTGCGCGAGCGCATCGTCACGCAGCTCGAATTCCTCGAGACGGTCACGCGCTGGTACGACTCCGTGAAACGCATGCCGCGCAAGACGCTCCTCAAGATGATGCGCATGGGCGAACGCATCGCGAAGGTCATCGGCGAGTAACCGCAGCCGCACATGACGCACGCCACCACACTGTCACGACCGCTGGCGCGCGAACGCGCGGGGTCTGGCGTGCGACACGGCCTGCGCGAAGTGCTCGGCAGCGAGGCCTGGCAACGTCTGCCCGAGGCGGTCCGCGACCGCTTCGCGGAGCACGCCGGCACCGCTACCTACGCCGGCGGCTTCGAGGTGGTACGCGCCAGCATGCTCGGCCGCTTGTTCGCGTGGGCCGGCACCTTGTTTGGAACGCCGGTCGCGCCGCGCGTCGGCATCGACGTCGAAGCGCGCGTGCTGGTGCGGCCGGACAGCGTCGGCGTCGTCTGGGACCGGGAATACCGCTGGCGGGACGGCACGCTGGATATCGTGCGTTCCACGAAAGTCGTCACCGCGGACGGTCAGCTGGTCGAGCGGCTGCCGGCCCGGCTGTGCATGCCGCTGCACGTGTACGTAGCAGACCGGGTGCTGCACTTCGTGAGCCGCGGCTACTATTTCGACGTCGGCTTTGGCGATCCCGGCTTCAGACTGTGGTTGCCGCGCCTTCTTTCACCCGGCGTCACGCACGTCGAACACATCGATCTCGATCATGGCTGGTTCCGCTTCACCATGACCGTCACGCATCCGCTGTTCGGCGAGCTGTTCTTTCAGACCGGCCGCTTCTGCGCGGCCGAGGAGTGACCATGGCACTCATATTTTCACTGCTCACGGTGCAGACCCTGTTGGGAGCGATCGACACCCTGTGGAACCACGAGTTACGCGAACGGCTGGCCGGACGCCGCGCCGCACGCCAGGAGCTCGCGCTGCATGCGTTACGCGAATTCCTCTACGTGTTCGTGTTCCTGGGGCTGGCCTGGCGCGAGTGGCACGGCGCGTGGGCCGCGCTGATCGCGGCGGTGCTGTTGCTCGAGGTGGTCGTCACCGTCGCCGATTTCGTCGTCGAAGATCGCACGCGCAGATTGTCCGCATTCGAGCGCGTGCTGCACACCGTGCTGACAATATTGTTCGGCATCGTGCTGATGGCGCTGGTGCCCGTCTTGCTGGGCTGGCTGCGGCAGCCGACCGCGTTGGTCGTGGTCAACTACGGCGGCTTCTCGCTGCTGTTCACTTTCATGGCCGCCGGCATGTTCGCCTGGGGAGTCCGCGATGCGTTCGCGGCACTCGCGCATTTCCGCCCGGCGGAATGGCTGCGCAACCCGATCCAGGCAGCCGAACAACCTTCCGGACGAGCAGTGCTGGTCACCGGTGCCACGGGATTCATCGGGGGTCACGTGGTGCGCGCGCTGCGGCGCCGCGGCGACACGGTGTGGGTGTGGACACGCGATGCAGATCGCGCCCTCGCCCGCTTCGGTCCGCAGGTCCACGTGGTCACGAACCTGAGCGAAATTTCAGCCGGCGCGAACATCGATGCCATCGTGAATCTCGCCGGTGCGCCGGTGATCGGGCCGCCGTGGACACGCAAGCGCCGCCAGCTGCTCATCGACAGCCGCGTCAAGACGACGCAGGCGGTCCTCGACTGGTGCGCCACGCGCGCAAGAGTGCCGCGCGTGCTGGTGACCGCCAGTGCCATTGGATTCTATGGACCGGGTGGGGACGACTGGTTCACCGAAGCGTCCGCGCCGCAGTCCGTGTTCCAGTCCCGGCTGTGCGTCGAACGGGAAGCCGCCGCGGATGCGGCTCTCGCGCAGGACATTCGCGCCGTGAACCTGCGCATCGGCCTCGTGCTCGGTCGCGATGGCGGAATATTTCCGCGGCTCGCGGTGCCCGCGAAGTTGGGTGGCGCTGCGACCATCGGCGACGGCCGACAGTGGATGTCCTGGATTCACATCACCGACCTGCTGCGCATCGTCGAGCGCGCATTGGACGACCCCGCCCTGCGCGGTCCGGTGAATGCCGTGGCCTTAGGGCCGGTACGCCAGCGGGAATTCCAGCGCGCGCTGGCGCGCGCGCTGCATCGGCCGATGTGGCTGCGCATCCCCGCGGTGGCGCTACGGCTGGCGCTGGGTGAAATGGCCGAGTTGCTGGTGAAGGGACAACGGGTGGCGCCGCGCCGACTGCTGGATGCCGGCTTCGACTTCCGCCACGCCACTGTCGAGAGTGCGCTGCGCGATCTCATTCCCGATCCAGCGATGCCCGTCCTGCGCGCCGCTGATCGCGATTGCGAGATCTATTACAACGGCGATTGCCCGGTATGCAGTTACGAGATCGGCGCCTACGCCCGACAGGCGGCACGCGATGACCTGCCGCTGCGTTTCCACGATTCCATGCGCCTGGCGCAGCCCCTGGCGACTTATGGGCTGCGCCGCGAACACCTCGAGCGCCGGCTCTATCTACTCGACGAACACGGACGCATGGTCAGCGGTTTTCGCGCGGTGCTCGCGTTGTGGGCACGCATGCCGCGGTACCGGCGGCTGTCGCGCGTGTGCTCCTGGCCGCCGCTGCGCGCCGTGTTCGAATCGATCTATGACCACATTGTCGCCCCGGGACTCAGCGCCTGGGCGCGTATCCGCCAGACAGGAGTAAAAACATGAACGAGACCTCCGCCATGATCACCATCGTCACAATTTCCGTCGCAATGAGCACGGCCACGGTCGTCACGATCCACGCTCCATTGCGCAGGCTGCTGGAGGCGATTTGCCCGCTGGGTTTCACCGCAGCGTTCTGGACGCGCGCCGCGATCACGGTGCTCTACCTGTTGCCGCTGTGGGTGGTGCTGGTGTTCGGCGTGCCGGATTTCTCGCGGGTCGACCTGATATCCGGTGGCGACGTTGCGCGCCGGGCACTGGCCGCGGCGTCGTTCGCACTGGTGGGCATCGTCATCGCGACGGGCTTCAGGCTCGCGAATCTGCGCGCGCCGTCCGCGCCCGACTATCCACCGCCGGTGAGTTGAGCGCAGCGGCCGTTCAGACCCGTACGTTCTTGAACTGCCAGGGATCGGTCTTGTCGAGGTCTTCCGGAAACAGCCGCTCGCGATCGTGCAATGGCGTCCAGTCGGTGTACGCGCCGGTGAGCGTGCCGAGATACGGCGTCGCGATCTCGAGATTGCGCACGTAGTCGATCTCGTCGGGCTCCACCAGGCCGGCGTTCGGGTTTTCCATGGCCCAGATCATTCCCGACAGGCACGAGACCGTGACCTGCAGGCTGGTGGCGTTGTTGTGCGGGGCAAGCTTGCGCGCTTCCTCGATCGACAGCTGCGAACCGTACCAGTACGCATTCTTCTTGTGGCCCGCGAGCAGCACGCCGAGCTCGTCGATGCCGCTGATGATTTCATCCTGGAGAATGCGCTGACGATCCTGCAGGTGCCAGTTGCGCCCCGCGAACTCGTGCAGCGACACGATGGCCGAGTCGCTCGGGTGATAGGCGTAATGCACGGTGGGTCGATACACGACTTCCGAGCTCTGGCGCACGGATAGATAGTCGGCGATCGAGATTGCCTCTCCGTGCGTGATGCAGAAACCATGGAAATGCCCGCCCTTCGGCGTCCAGGTGCGCACGCGCGTCGCGGCGCCCGGCTGCATCAGGTAGATGGACGAGCCGTTGCCGAAATCGTAACGCTTGCCGTCGCGCGGGAAATTCTTCTCGTGCGTGCCCCAGCCGAGCTCACTCGGCTGCTGGCCTTCGCTCACGAATCCGTCCACCGACCAGGTGTTGACGAACTCGTTGATCTCCTTTGGCTTGTTCGTCAGCTGCGTGTCGCGCTCGGCGATGTGGATGACCTTGATGCCGAGCTTGCGCGCCAGCTGTCCCCAGTCGTCGCGCGTCTTTGGCGAGCCCGCCTCGACGCCGGTGTCGGCGGCGATGTTGAGCAGCGCCCGCTTGACGAAGTGCGACACAAGTCCGGGGTTGGCGCCGTGCGTGATCACCGCGGTCGGCGCGCGGGCGTTGTTGGATCGCAGCGCGAGCGCTTCTTCGCGCAGCGCGTAGTTGGTGCGCTTGGCATGCGGAATCGTTGCGTCGGTGTAACCGCCCGGCCACGGCTCGATGCACGTATCGAGATACATCGCACCCTTCGACCAGCAGAACTTCACCAATGCGATCGACGAGACGTCGACGGACACGTTGAGCACGAAATCGCCACGTCCGATGTACTGATCGAGCTCACGACGGAAGTTGTCGCGCGTCAGCGGCAGCACCACGAATTTCACGCCATACGATTCGGCGACTTTGCGGCCACGATCGTCGCCGGTGATGATCGTGACGCGCTCTTTCGGGATGCCGATGTGGCGCAATACGAGCGGCAGCGTGCCCTGTCCGATGCTGCCGAAACCGATGAAGACGATGCGTCCCGGAAATTCGATGTGAACCTTGCTTTCCGCCATGATCAGTAGCCCCGTACAAAACAGGGCGTGAGGGTATCAACCCTCATCCGGCGTTACCACCAATGACGGATTGTCAGGACGCGTCGCGCCAATGCGGTGGATACGTGCGTTCGTAACCCGGCAGCGCCTCGACGCGTTTCAGCCAGCGACCCAGCGCCGGGTAATTCGCTTCCACCGGCATGAAGCGCGACGACAATTCGCGCGCCTCGGGACGCGCGAGCGCGCGCAACAGCAATTTGATCCCGGGATAGATCATGTAGTCCGATGCGCCCGGCTGGTCGCCGACGATCCACGGCCCTTTCGAGAGCCGTCCTTCGATGGTGCGCGCCTCTCCGGCGATCATGTGCATCGCATGAGTACTCTCGTCCGAGTGTGGATCGCCCTGGCGAAACAGCAACGCACGCACGATGCGCATGAGGTGCGGCTCGATGTACGCCTGGTATTCGCAGCACACGCGCATGATGACCGCGCCTTCTTCGGCCGAAGTGCCGAACAGCGGCTGCGCGGGATATTTGCGGTCGAGGTAGTAGAGAACCGCCAGCGATTCGAACACCACGTAGTCGCCGTCCTTGAGAATTGGCACCCGGCCGCGCGGATTGAGGCTGAGCATGTGCGGCGACTTGTGTTCCTGCATGGCGAGCTGCAGCAGATGACTCTCGTAAGCCAGCGCCTTGTGTTCGAGCGCAAGCAGTACGCGCCACGAATACACGCTTCCGCTGCCCCAATAAACGTCAATGGCCATGAGTGAGTTGGATTGTAAAATGCGGCATGCACCATTACACCACTCTCATCGACGCAGCGACGCTCGCGTCGCACCTTGCGCGCGACGATCTCGCGCTCTTCGATTGCCGCTTCGACCTCGGCAACGTGAACTGGGGCGAAAGCGAATACGCCGGCGCGCACCTGCCGGGCGCGCTCTACCTGCACCTCGATCGCGATCTTTCCAGCCCCATCACTCCCACGAGCGGGCGGCATCCGCTGCCCGACCCCCAACTGTTCGCGCAACGCATGGGCGCGCGCGGTGTCGGCGTCGGCACGCAAATCGTGGCCTACGATCAGGGCAACGGCGCGTACGCGGCGCGCCTGTGGTGGCTGTTGCGCTGGATCGGCTGCCGCAACGTCGCGGTGCTCGACGGTGGCATCGCCGCGTGGCGCGCGGCGGGCCTGCCGCTCGAGAGCACGGTGAAGACACCGTTGCCGCGTGTACTGCCGGTCGCGGTGAATTCCGACGCTTGGGTCGAAAGCGAGCAAGTGGAAGAGCTGCGGCTGCGACCGCAAACCCTGCTCGTGGATGCGCGCGGCGCCGAACGCTTTGCCGGCCGCAACGAGACGCTCGATCCGATCGCGGGACACGTTCCCGGCGCGCGCAATCATCCCTTTCTCGCCAATCTCGGTACCGATGGCAGGTTTCTCGACGCGCAAGAACTGCGCCGGCGCTGGCTCACAGTGCTCGGTTCGCAGCCACCATCGGCGCTGATCGCGATGTGCGGATCGGGCGTCACGGCCTGCCACAACCTGCTGGCGCTCGAGCACGCGGGACTGCCCGGAGCTCGCCTGTACGCCGGATCGTGGAGCGAATGGATTCGTGACGCGCGCCGCCCGGTCGCGACCGGGTCGTACTGAACCCGGGCGCGACCCGCAACCAGGGGCGATATCTGGCGTTTACTTGCAAACTCGATTTGCTATCGTGCGCGCCAACGTGGCAGCCGATCCAAACCCTTTATCCGTGAGCAACTCCGACGCGCCGAGCCGTCGTGAACGCTCGATCTCCTGGTCCGTCGACGACTCCGCAGAGCTCTACCAGGTCAGTGCCTGGGGCAAGGGCTACTTCTGCGTGAATCCCGCCGGTCATCTCGTGGTGCGGCCCGACATGGACGCCGCGCGCGAAATCGACCTGTTCGAGGTCGTCCAGGGATTGAAGGAGCGCGAACTCACCACTCCGGTGGTGGTGCGCTTCTCCGACATCCTCGCGCATCGCCTCAAACATCTGCACGGCGCGTTCGCGCAGGCGATCGCTGAGAACGATTACCAGAACAAGTACACCGCGGTGTTCCCGATCAAGGTGAACCAGCAGCGCCTGGTGGTCGAAGAGGTGTATCGCTACGGCCAGCCGTTCGGCTTCGGCCTGGAAGTGGGCAGCAAGCCGGAACTGTTGTCCGTGATGACGATGACCGCGGATTCACCCGAGCGGCTCATCGTCTGCAACGGCTTCAAGGACGACAGCTACCTCGAAGCGGTGATCATCGCCACCAAGCTCGGCCGCACCATCATCCCGGTGGTCGAGAACGCGAGCGAGCTGCCGGCCATCCTCAAGTACGCCGAGAAATACAACGTGCGGCCGCGGATCGGCGTGCGCGTCAAACTCGCCAGCGAAGGCTCGGGCAAGTGGCGCGACTCCGCCGGCGACAAATCCAAGTTCGGGCTGTTCATCACGGAAATTCTCGAAGCCGTCGAGATCCTGCGTGAGAAAGGCATGCTCGATTGCCTGCAGCTCGTGCACTGCCATCCGGGCAGCCAGCTGCAGGACATCCGCCGCGTGAAGGACGCCATCAACGAACTCGCGCACGTTTATGCCGAGCTCAAGTTGTTAGGCGCGGGCCTCAAGTACATCGACGTCGGCGGCGGTCTCGGCGTCGACTACGACGGCAGCGGTACCAACTTCTCCTCCTCGATGAACTACACGCTCAACGAATACGCCAACGACGTGGTGTATCGCATCGCCAACGTCTGCAACACGCGCAAGATCGAACACCCGATGATCGTGAGCGAATCGGGGCGCGCCATAGCCGCGCATCACAGCGTGCTCATCTTCAACACGCTCGGCAGCTCGGCGCTCGACCAGTTCAAGGTGACCGGCAAGGAAGACCAGGAGCCCGGCGGCCGCGAGATGCCGCAGCCGGTGCGCGACCTGCTCGACGCGTTCCGCACGGTGACCGAGCGGCGCGTGGTCGAGTGTTATCACGATGCGCAGACCGCGCGTGACCAGGTCCTGCAGATGTTCAACCTGGGGCTGCTCACGCTCGAGCAGCGTGGCCTCGCGGAGCGGCTGTACTGGGCCACCTGCGCGAAGGTGCGCGACCTCACGCGCAAGCTCGACGAAGTCCCGGAA
Source organism: Steroidobacteraceae bacterium (assembly GCA_035286365.1). Taxonomy (GTDB): domain Bacteria; phylum Pseudomonadota; class Gammaproteobacteria; order Steroidobacterales; family Steroidobacteraceae; genus CADEED01. The sequence continues at coordinate 21,908 of DATHJZ010000245.1, forward strand.
GAGCTCGAAGAACTCGAGTCGATCCTCTCCGACATCTACTTCTGCAATTTCTCGGTGTTCCAGTCGCTGCCCGACAGCTGGGCGATCGACCAGCTGTTCCCGATCATGCCCATCCACCGTCTCGCCGAGCGTCCGACGCGCAAGGGCGTGCTGGCTGACATAACGTGCGACTCGGACGGGAAGATAGACCGCTTCGTGAGCCAGCGGGACGTCAAGCGCACGCTCGAGCTGCATGCCATCACCGCCCAGGACGAGTACTACCTGGCCGCCTTCCTGGTCGGCGCCTACCAGGAAACGCTCGGCGACCTGCACAACCTGTTCGGCGACACCCACGTGGTGCACATCCGCTTCCACGACGACGGCGGCTGGTGGATAGAGGAAGTCGTCAAGGGCGACACGGCCAACAAGGTGCTCGAATACATGGAGTACGACGTCGCCGACCTGCATCCAGCCCTGGCCCGCGATTGCGAGCGCGCCGTGCGCGAGGGCCGCATGTCGGTGGCCGAGTCGCAGGGCATCAAGCGGTTCTACGAAGGCGAGCTCAACGGCTACGCCTATCTAGAATAGGCGCCGGGCGCCGCCCGAAAGCACCAAAAGGGAGCGCTACCATTCGCGCCTTCCGTGCGCGAATCTGGCTGAAAAAGCCCGTTACTCATCCCAATTGCACTTCCGCGAAAGACGCGCGCCGACCGTTGTTTACAGCTTCTTAAAACGAGGAGTAGCATCGTCCGCGTTTGACGGTGCAGGCAGCCAGGGACCAGAGAGCCGCGAAATTGAGCTTGTTCACATGAGCCTCGAACCCTCGACCTGTTTTTAATTGTCCGCGGTACATGCAGGGGGCCGCGTTCCTGCCGCTGTCCGCTTTTTGAGCGAGTAGTCCGGGATGACGACGATCTATGTGGGCAATCTGCCCTTCTCCGCGACCGAGCAAGACATCAAGGTGCTGTTCGAGCGCCATGGCAAGGTCGATTCCGTAAAGCTGATCAACGACCGCGAGACGGGCAAGCCCCGTGGTTTCGGTTTCGTTGAGATGGGAACTGGCGAAGCGCAGGCCGCGATCCAGGGACTCAACGGTTACCAGATGAACGGGCGTCCGCTGCGCGTCAATGAAGCGCAGGAACGTCCGCCGCGCCCGCGCCAGGGTGGCGGCGGCCCGTTCCGCCGTTGATCCGGCGAACTAACTAGCGCCAAATTGTCGAAACGAACCCCGCACGCAGGCGGGGTTCTTCTTTAACGGAGATACGCCGATGAGATCGCGCGTACGCATGATCGTCTTGTTCACCGCCACCGCGGTGCTGGCCGCCTGCGCGGGCGCCCCGACGAAAACCCGCGCACCGCCGCCCGTCCCGCGCGATGCGGCGACCGCGGCGGCCATCGAGAAGGTGCTGGCCGGAGCGCACCGTGCGCCTGGGAATCGCGCCCGCGACGTGTACCGGCACCCGCTCGACACGCTGCTGTTCTTCGGCATCAAGCCCGACATGACCGTGGTCGAGGTGTGGCCCGGCGCGGGTGGCTGGTACACCGAAGTGCTCGCACCGTTGCTGTCCGAGCATGGCAGGTTGTACGACGCGCAGGTACCGCCGGCCGCCGGGAATGAATTCGTCACGACCAGCCTCAAGAGCTTCGGCGACAAACTCCGCGAGCGCCCCGACCTGTACGGCAAGGTCGAAGTCACGACGCTCGGCCCCGGCGCTGCGGCGATCGCACCGCCCGGCAGCGCGGACCTGGTCGTGACGTTCCGCAACCTGCACAACTGGATGAATCTTGGGTTTGCGAACGAGGCATTCGCGGCGATGTTCAAGGCGTTGAAGCCGGGCGGAATCCTCGGCGTGGTCGAACATCGCGGCGATGCGGGCAAGCCGCAGGATCCGCGCGCCACGAACGGCTATGTAAACGAGGAGTACGCCATCGGACTGATCAAGGCGGCCGGCTTCGAGCTGGTCGCGCGCAGCGAGATCAACGCGAACCCGAAGGACACCAAGGATTACGAGCAGGGAGTCTGGACGCTGCCGCCTAACTATCGGCTCGGGAATCGCGACCGCGCCAAGTACGAGTCGATCGGCGAGAGCGACCGGTTTACGTTGAAGTTCAGGAAGCCCCGGTAGACAAATCGGCGCACGGAGAAGGGACAGTCCCTACCACATCTGCTTGAGGCGTGACGCCACGTCGATGGTGCCGGAGTCGGCCGAGGCCTCTTCGATCTTCACGTCGACGTTCGAGCCCTGGAAGGTCTGCTCGTCGAAGCACTTGATGAGTTTCTCGGTGAGGAAGCGGCTGCGGCCACCGTACACGTGACCGTCGGAAGTCTTCGGCTGGCTGGTGATCTGGAAACGCAGCGGCACGACGCAGGTGAGCTCATTGCGCGCGCGCGTCATCGCCACGTACAGCAGGCGCCGCTCTTCTTCGATCAGTTCGGCCTTGTTGGCGAATTCGTTCGGGAAGCTGCCGTCGACCACGTTGAGGATGTAGACGTTGTCCCACTCCATGCCCTTGGCCGAGTGGACGGTGGAAATCACCAGATAGTCTTCGTCCGTCAGCGGCTGGCCAGCCAGGTCGCTGGTCGCTTGCGGCGGATCGAGCGTGATCTCGGTGACGAAACGTTCGCGCGTCGCATACTGCGACGACAGCAGTTCCAGCTGGTCGAGATCGCCGATACGCATGTGCACGTGCTCGTACATCCGCTCCATGTGCGGCTTGTACCACTCGCGGACCAGGTTTATCTGTCCGCGCCACTCGCGGTTCGGCTCGCCGAGCAAGGCGAACAGTTCGTGAAATTTCTTCCACGCGATGCGCGCGTCGTTCGGTGGCTCGTGTTTCTCGAGCGAACTCCACTGGAAATCGTTGGCGACGAAATGGTCGAGCGCCTTCTTGGCGTTCGCCGGCCCCATGCCGGGCATGAACTGCAACACGCGGAAAGCGGCCAGCTGGTTGCGCGGGTTGTCGGCCCAGCGCAGCACGGACAACAGGTCCTTGACGTGCGCCGCCTCGAGAAATTTGAGGCCGCCGTACTTCACGAACGGAATCTTGCGCTTGGTGAGTTCGACTTCGAGCACGTCGCTGTGCGAGCCCGTGCGGAACAACACCGCTTGGCGCCGCAGTTGAATGCCGGCCTCGCGCGCCGCGAGCACGCGTGTGCAGATGAATTCGGCCTGGGTCGGCAGATCGTCGACGGTCACCATTTTCGGACGCGGGCCCTGGCCGCGCATCGACAGCAGGTGCTTGCGGTACTGGCGCGGCGCATCCGCCATCAACGCGTTGGCGGCATCGAGCACGCTCTGGCTGGAGCGGAAGTTCTGCGCCAGCGTGACGACTTCGGCCTTCGGCCGGAAGCGGTCGGGGAACCCGAGGATGTTCTCGACCGCCGCGGCGCGGAACGAGTAGATAGCCTGCGCATCGTCGCCGACGACGGTCACGCCCTGCCCGTCCGGCTTGAGCGCGCCCAGGATGTCGCCCTGCAGCTTGTTGGTGTCCTGGTATTCATCGACCAGCACGTGGTCGAAGTGCGCCGCGACCGACTTCGCGATGCGGTCTTCGCTCATCATCGCGTGCCAGTAGAGAAGCAGGTCGTCGAAGTCGAGCACGCGGCATTGCGACTTGCGCTCCACGTAGGTGCGCAGCAGCTTGCCGATGTCTTCTTCCCAATGCGCGCACCAGGGATGCTGACTCTCGAGCGTTTCCTTGAGCGACTTCTGCGTGTTGACGCGGTAGGAATAGATCGAAAGACAGGTGTCCTTGCGCGGGAAGCGCTGTCCCTTCCCCGAATAGCCGAGTTCGGTGCGCACCGTGTCGACCAGATCGGCCGCATCGCTGCGATCGAGCACGCTGAAGGACGGATCGAGCCCGACGTGCTTGGCATAGTGGCGCAGCAGGCGATTGCCGATCGAATGAAACGTGCCGGACCAGGTGAGGCGCTGCGAAATCTGCGATGCCTTGCTGCCGAGCTTGTCGTCGAAGGCTTCGCGCATGATGTCGTTGGCGCGGCGCTTCATCTCGACGGCGGCGCGCCGGGTGAACGTGAGCATGAGGATACGGGCCGGGTCGACCCCGCTCATGGCCAGGTGCGCCACGCGATGCGCCAGCGTGTTGGTCTTGCCCGTGCCGGCGCCCGCGACGATCAGCAATGGACCCGCGCGGAAGCCCTTCCCGCCGGGAAGCGGCTCACCGTAGGTAACGGCCCGCCGTTGCGGAGCGTTCAGACTGCCAAGTTGTTCGGCCGTAGACATCGATACAACAATATACGAAAGGCCAATGGAAACAGGCTCAATCTGCCGACGAGCCGTGACGGCCGTCACGCCGGTTGTGGCCGGAATGTGACGCCTTTTTGACTTGCAATTTCGGACGCGCGGGGCTGCGCGGCCAACGGTCGCGATTATGAGCGCGGGCGATCGGACCGTACAAGCGTCAACGCGCCTGTTGTAAACGTGCATCGCGCACGCCAAACAACCCCGCCACGCCCGTCTTACTACTTCCGGACTCGTCGAATTCGACTGGCAGCGCGGCGCATCGAGCTGTCCGGCGTGGCGTACGGGTACACTTCCGCAATGTCGCTCGACAGAAAAATGATTTACGAAGGACGCGTCATCAAGGTGAGCGTCGACACGGTCGATCTGCCCAACGGCGTGCGCGTTCCGCTCGAGATCGTGCGCCATCCGGGTGGCGCGGCGGTGGTGGCGATCGATGCGCAGGAGCGAGTCTGCGTGCTGCGCCAGTACCGCCACGCGGCGGGTGGATACATTTACGAATTGCCCGCCGGCAAGCTCGAGCCCGATGAGCCGCCCGAGGTCACGATCCGGCGGGAACTCGCCGAAGAAGCCGGCATGCATGCCACGCACTGGCAGTCGCTCGGCGCCTATTTCAGCTCGCCGGGCGTGTTCACCGAGGTCATCCACCTGTACCTTGCCACGGGGCTCGAACCGGTCGCGGCGCGACCTGAGGCCGACGAAGTATTCGAGATCGAGTGGTGGCCCCTGGAGCACGCCATGGAGCGCGCGCGCAATGGGGAACTTACGGATGCGAAGACCATCATCGGAATTTTGCGAGCCGGTTCTCGTAAAAAAATTGCGTGACACGCCTCACAGGCTGCACTTCGGGGACCCCGAAATGTTGGCTATGTCAAACAATCGATTTCCGCCGTCGTTCATACTTCGGGCCGTGGAAGATGACAATTCAAACGGGAAACCGCCGCCCGCCGCCAACCGGCGCCGTGTGTCGCAGATCGTGCACGACGATCGTGGTAACGCCCGCGTGGAATGGATCGACGCGGGCGCCGCCGTTGAAAAACTGGAGCGCGATCCGCTCAGTATCGAGACCACACCCGCCCGCGGCGTGAACGCCAAGCTGACCGTTGAACGCGCGCGCGCGAGCGGCTTCGACCCGTATGCGCGCGTCGGCGCGGCGCATATCCCGGCAGCGAAAAAGCAGGTGGGCGGCAAGCGCGACCTGCGCAAACTCGGTGAGTGGATCAAGCTCAAGCGCGAACTCGAGGCTCGCAAGCCAGAGGACGACGGCGAATAAACGCGAAGCGCACCGCGCTTCGCCTCGCACTCCGCTCAGGCAAACTGCTCGATGTGAGCGAGCTTGCGTGCATTTCCCCAGCGATAGAACCGGCGCAACTCCGCCAGCAGCTCGCGCGTGGGACCACGCCCCGGATGGCGCGTCGAGGTCGCAAGGCCAGCGGCGACCCGCCGGCAGAAGCGCGCCGCGTAGCTGGAGGCGGTGTGATAGAGATTCGCGCGGCCGCCCGCGGCGGTTGGATCCACGCGCGCACGTTCAAACAACACCCGGTGCAGCTCGCGCGGGAATCGCCCGGAGCCCTGCTCTCGCAGCAGCCACGCCCCCAGCACGTATTTGTCGACCTCCGCCTGCAGCTCGAGCTCGAGCAGCGTCACGGGCTTGTCGTGGCCCGCATTCCACGCGACATAGACAAAATGGCTGACGCCTTCGGCCACCGTGAGGTAGTCGGCGAGATTGCCGTGATCGAGCGCCGCGAATGGATCGCGCTGCGCGAGCCGGGCGAGTACGGCTGCGTCGATGAACAGCGCCAGCGAGACGGTGTCGCCCTCGACGGCGACGATCAATTGCTCATCGCTGGCGCGCGCCTCCGAGAAAGCGCGCAGGTCGGCGCGATCGGTGGTGAGAAATTCGCCCACCGCCGGAACCGCCGGCAGATCGTAGATATCGGCGAGCGCACTCTGCAGCGATGCAAGAGTGTCGGCGCTCATGTCAGTGCGCCAGCGGGCTGCGCGCCACCGGCGTGGGCTCCAGGCCGAGCTTGCGCAGCAGCTGGCGCGAACGCTCGCTGCCGGTCTTGAGCCACAACTCGTACAGTCGCAGACGATCCTTGTCCGAGTGCTGATAGGAGCTTTCGCTGATCTCGTTGAGCGCATCGACCATGGGAGTGAATTTCGCGGCGAGCTCGGCGAACACCTGCCGCATCGTGCGGCCGCGCGCCGGCGGGCAATTCTCCGCGAGCGTGCCGTAGGCGCGTCCGCCCATCGCGATTGTGTAGTCGATGTCCACCAGCTTGCGCGCGAACCCGGCCGCGAAGAATCCGGAGATGAACAGCGAGACGTCACCCAGGCGCTGCAGACCGCGGAAGCGCGCTTCCTGCGTGGGCGCCTCGAGCGCTTCGCCGAGCATCACGGCCAGGGGCTTGAGCCGCGAGCGTTGCGCGGGCTCACGCGCGTCGCGCTCGTAGAGCGCGTCGGCATCCGAAAACAGCGTGAGCAGGTTGACGACGTAGTGCTCGGTCTGGTCTTCGACCGCCACGTGCTGATGCGACAGCGCGTCGTGCAACGCGTCGCGAAAGAACTCTTTCAGACTCGCAACCGGCTGGATGGTCATGTACACCTCCGTAATCATGTAACGGCGCCCGGCGCACACCAGTTGAGCGCGTTGCAATGTTCCGTTCCGTGACGCAGGAACCAGTTTCTCGCTGTTTCTCACCCCGCTGGCAGTCACCGCGGCACAGTGCTAACTACGCATGAGCAACGTCACCAGCTCATCGAGGTCGGCGATGTCTGCATCCGCCGCGGGCACCGCGTCGGGCCAAACAACCCCGGCCCTATTCACCCATACAGTTTGCATGCCAGCTGTCCGCGGACCCACCACATCGGCATGGGGTTCGTCGCCTACAAACAGGATTTCCGCTGGTTTCAGTGTCAGCGCGTCCGCGAGCGCCGTGTAAGCGCGCGCATCGGGCTTGGCGCATCCGAGTGCAGCGGCGTGCAGAGTGACTTCAAAATGGTGCGCGAGCCCGATCGCCGCGAGATCGGCGTTCCCGTTGCTGAGAGTCGCCAGCCGATAACGGCTCTTGAGCGCCTGTAGCGCGGGTAGCACCTCCGCGAACGGCGCGACTTCGTTGCGCGCCGCGTGCCACAACGCGAACGCCTCGTGCGCGAGCGCACGGTCGTACCCGACTGCGTCCGCCATGCGCGCGATGGTCTCGCGCCGCAGGAACGTGAAGTCGTGGGCCTGGTGAGGCACCTCGCGCAGCAAGGCGGCGCGCAATTCGAGAGTTTCGGCTGCTGAAAAGCGCTGCGGAATCTTCGGGTACCGGTGCCGCAGCCAATCGGCGAGAATGCGCTCCGCACGCAGGAGCACGGGCTCGACATTCCACAACGTGTTGTCGAGATCGAAACAGATCGCGCGCACCGGCTTCAGCTTCATCGCGTGCATTGTCCGAGATCGGACGTTGAAACAGGAGATGTTCATGAAATCATGGTTGGTGGGCGCGTGGGCGCTGGCCTGTGTCATCGGCGTTCACGAGGCGCACGGCGCGGAGGCGCCAGCCGCCGCGTTGACGGCCACGGATCTCAACCAGCTGGCGCGCGTCAGCGATCCGCAGGTGTCGCCCAACGGCAAGTACGCGGTTTACACGCAGCGCGAGACCGACCTCGAGGCGAATCGCGGACGTACCGACCTGTGGCTGGTCGATCTCACCGCGAAGGACGCGAAGCCGCGGCGCCTCACGCAGCATTCCGCCAACGACACCCATCCGCGCTGGTCGGTGGACGGCACGAGTATCTACTTCCTTTCGTCGCGCGCCGGTTCGATGCAGATCTGGCGGCTGCCGATGTCGGGCGGCGAAGCTGTGCAGATCACCGACTATCCACTCGACGTGGGCAGCTTCAAGATGTCCTCCGGCGGCGGCCGCATCGCGCTCGGCATGGACGTGTTCCAGGATTGCGCCGATTTGAAATGCACCCGCGAGCGGCTCGACGCGAACTCGAAGAGCAAATCCTCGGCGCGTGTGTACGATCAGTTGCTGATGCGGCACTGGGACACGTGGCGTGACGGCACGCGCTCCAACCTGTTCGTCGCGCCGGTGAATGCCGACGGCCGCGCCGGCACGCCGGTCAACGTGAGCAAGGCACTCGCGGCCGACGTGCCTTCCAAGCCCGACGGCGGCGACGAGGAATACACCTTCAGCCCCGACGGCTCGCACGTGGTCTTCAGCGCGCGGGTCGCCGGCCGCGAGGAAGCCTGGTCGACGAACTTCGATCTGTACTCGGCGCCCTCCGACGGCAGCGAGAAGCCTGCGAATCTGACGCCCGGCAATCCCGCCTGGGATACGCAGCCAGTGTACCTCGCGAACGGAGATCTCGCCTGGCTCGCGATGAAGCGCGCCGGGTTCGAAGCCGATCGCTTCGGAATCATGGTGTCGCACGCTGGCACGGCACGCGAGGTCGCGCCACAATGGGATCGGTCGGTCGCGCATCTCGACCTGGCGCGCGACGGTCGCACGCTGCTGGCGACCGCGAGCGATGTCGGCCAGAGCGTGCTGTTCTCCGTAGACGTCGGCAGCGGCCGCGTGACACCGCTTTCGGGAGCGGGTTCGGTCGGCGAATTCGCCGCGGCTCCCAGGGGCGCGGTGGTCGTGTGGCACGACCTCGCCAATCCGCCCGATCTCTATCTAGTCGCGGGCAAGGGTGCCATGCGACGGCTCACGCAGGCCAATGCGGCATTGCTCGCGGCACGCCAGCTCGGCGCCTTCGAGCAATTCAGCTTCAAGGGCTGGAACGATGAAACCGTCTACGGCTACGTCGTTAAACCATTCGGGTTCGGGCCGGACCGCAAATATCCGATCGCGTTCATCGTGCACGGCGGACCACAGTCGAGCTTCCAGAACCAGTGGAACTGGCGCTGGAACGCGCAAGCCTTCGCGGCACGCGGCTACGGCGCCGTGTTCATCGACTTCCACGGATCGCCGGGCTACGGCCAGGCCTTCACCGATGCGATCAGCCAGCACTGGGGCGATCGCCCGTTCGAAGATCTGAAAAAAGGCTACGCGGCGGCGTTGCAGAAATATTCGTGGCTGGACGAGAAGCGCGCCTGTTCGCTCGGCGCATCGTATGGCGGCTACATGCAGAACTGGATCGCGGGCCAGTGGCCCGACGCCTTCCGCTGCATCGTCAATCACGACGGCATTTTCGACACGCGTTCGATGTACTACTCCACCGAGGAGCTGTGGTTCACCGAATGGGAAAACGGCGGCCCCTACTACCAGACGGCCGAGATCCACGAGCGTTTCAACCCGGCCAACTACGTCAAGGAATGGCGCACGCCGATGCTGGTGGTCCACGGGGAACAGGACTTCCGCGTACCGGACACGCAGGGGCTCGCGACCTTCACCGCGCTGCAACGCCGCGGCATCGAAAGCAAACTACTTTATTTCCCCGACGAAAATCACTGGGTGCTGAAGCCCAACAACAGCATCAAGTGGTACGGCACGGTGCTCAACTGGCTGGACGCGCACACGCGTCCCTGAGCGCAGGTCAGTTCGGCGAGGCGTGCTGCGCGCGCATGAAGGATTCCGGCACGCTGCCGCCGCAACTGTAGGTCAGGGTGTTGAGGTCCGCGGAGAGCTTGATGTCGCAGCTTCCCGCGGGCCGCACGTCCTTCGGTAACAATGCCGAGAACAGCTCCGGGTTCTCACGCAGGTTGCGCCACTGGCCCTGCTGTGTGAATACATAAGAGAGCTGCAGGACTTTCTTGCCGTCCGGCGAAATTTCGAGCGCCACGAGGCGTTCCGAGGTTCCGCCGCCGCTCGCGATGCGTTCGACGAACAGCGTGTCGAGCCCGATCATGCGCGCGTACACCGGCACCATCACCAGCGTGTTGCCGCCGTCGTTCACGAATTCACCGGTGGCGGTCTGGATGAAACGCTGGATGTCGCGTTTGCTCTGCTCGCGCTGATTCACGCAGGCCGCGAGCACGGTTACGGCACTCAGCAGCACGGCGCAGTACTTCATCGGTCGATTCATCCGGCCCAACCTCGCTCGGTGCTCAGCCATAGTAGGCGCGCCACTCTGCCTGATAACCGGCTCCCAGGGTGAGCAGCTTTTCCAGCAACTCGGCATATTCGACGCCCGCGGCGAGCGCGGACTGCGCGAAATCTTCCTCAGCCGCGAGGTTCGGATTCGGATTCGCCTCGAGCACGTAGATCTGGCCGTCGGCGGTCATGCGGTAATCGATGCGCGCGCAGCCGGACAACCCCAGGCAGCGATAGATGCGCCGCGATAGTTTGTCGAGTCGCGCGAGCACCGCCGGCGACAGGTCCTTCGCTTCGGCGGTCGTGATGCCGTGGCGCTGCTGGTATTTCTTGTCCCACTTCACGCGGCGCGTGGCGATGCCAGCGCCGGAATCCGCCACCGAGCCGAACACCATCTCCCAGATCGGCAGGCGTGTGAGGCGGTCGTTGCCCATCATGCCCACGTACAACTCGCGACCTTCGATGTATTCCTCGACCAGCGCATCGGACTGCACCTGGTCGTGCACGAACTCGATGCGTTGCCTGAGCTGGCTCTTGTCGTTGACGATGGACGCTTGAGCGATGCCGAGCGACGCGTCTTCAGTCGTCGATTTCACGAACAGCGGATACTTGATCTTGCGCGGCAGGCGCAGCTTGAGGCCGCGTCGAAAAACGGCAAATTGCGGCGAGGAAATGCGATGGAACGACAGCAGCTGCTTGCACAGCGGCTTGTCGCGCGACAGCAGCAGGCCGCGCGGATTGCAGCCGGTATACGGCTGGCGCAGCAGTTCCAGGAACGCCACCACGTGCTGGTCGTAGGTGACGATGCCGTCGAACTCTTCCAGCAGGTTGAAGACGATCTCGGGCTTCCACTCGGTGATGACGCTGCGCAGCTCCTCCAGACTGTCGGAGATGCCGAGGCAGCGCACTTCATGGCCGGATTTCTTGAGCGTCGAGACGACGTCGTACTCGGTGCGCCATTCTTCGATTTCCTTTTCGCTGTGGCCCTCGAGAGAGTCGGGCGGAACCAGCGTTGAATGCACGACGACCAGCGTGCGCAGTCGCTTCATAAGGAGAGACGCGGACTCTCGCCCTGCGCGTACAGGCGCGTAAGAGAAGCCAGCATCCAGCGCGCGTGGCGCAGCGCGTCGCGGCGGCCGCCGCGCACCCACAGGCCGAGCTTCTCGGCACGCTCCACCGCGATGCGCAGGATCTGCTCGACGCTGTAACGCTCGGCGTCGAGCTCGCGCAAGCTCGCGTTCACGAGATCCAGGCTGTGCGCGCGCAGGAAGGTGCTGGCACGGCGCGCGCGGGTTTTCTTCTCGGCGGTGAACACGCGCTCGAGCAGGTGATCCGTGACCGTGCGGCGGTACATGCTGTAGCGCCGCAGCTTGCGGCGATAGTGATCCGCCAGCGTGCTCGTGTTCTCGCGCAACGGCTCGACCAGCTCGCGATTGCGCACCGGGGCGCGCGTGGCGCGCACCGCGCCTAACAACTCGTCGACGAACTCGAGTTTGTGAAACGCCGGCCACTGCGCGTAGGTGCGCCGCCAGGAGGAATTGGGCTTGAGCCACACCGCGAAGGTTTCGGCAAAGTCCTCGCAGGGATGTGCCTGCGCGTACCACTCGCCCAGGTGCTGCACGTAACGGCGACTGCCGGGTCGCGCTCTATAAGTATCGGGATACGGCAGCGAAGCGGGTCCGAACACCTCGCGCCAGCGTTTGCGCCGGCGCAGCCGGTAGGCGGTGTCGATCGCGTGCCCTGCTTCATGACGCAGGATGCGCATGGCGCTTTCGGCGCTGCCGCCTTCGACACTGCGCATCATGCGGCGCTCGAGACGTTCGAGGCGCGGATGCGCGAGATAGAAAGGAACGGCGATGCCGGGAACACCGTCGGGCGAAAACCATTCCTCGGACAGCCATACGTGCGGACGAAAACCGATCTGGCGCTTGTCGAGCTCTCGATACAGCCGGCGCACGCGACTCGCCAGGGGCGAACGCTCGAGCTTGAGTTTCAGATCGCAGAAGCGCTGACCGAGCAGTTGCTCGTCGGACATGCGTGTCCATGAGCGCGCGGCTCGCCTGCTGCGGGAAGTGCGCGGGGACGACATGGACCCGCACTTTAAGCGAGTCGTTCGCGTTGCGGAATCAGGTTCCGAGGGTCACCAATGCATGAGTGAGAAGTCGGTCCGCACTGTCGATGACCACCTCTTGCTTGATCAGGCTGTTACGCCAGATTCCCGGAATCGCACTCACACCGTGATAGGCACCGGCGATCTGTCCGTACGCTGCGCACACGACATCGGAGTCGTGGCCCAGGTTCGCGGCCAGCAGAGCACCCTCGCGAAACGTCTCGCCATGATGAAAAGCCCAAAGTGCGGCCTCGAGGGCATGAACGATATGGCCTGCGCCGCTGATCTCAGGCTGCGTGCGCCGGGAATACGAGCCGTCGAATACCGCCAGCACTTCCGGACGCGTCGTGGGGCTTTCCCACGTATTGCGCGGCGGCCGCAACACGGAGGCCTTATCGCGCCCCGCCAGCGCCTGGTGGACCATCGCCGCCAGCAGTCGGACGCAGTCGAGGACCAGCGGCGCCTGCGCGGTGATTCGCGCGGCTTCGGCGGCGCGCGCCACGGCGCCTGCGGCATCGGCAAAGAAATACATCACGACCGGCGCCACCCGCGACAGCGGGTCCTTGTCGAGCTGCTTGGGATCATGGGAGCCGGCAAAGGGCTGGCCCTTGTATTGCGCCGTTGCCAGCGCGCGCGCCACGCTCGCCGAAATGCCGACACATTGACCCGTGGAGCTGCCGTACCCCTCGCGCTGCCAGCGCGCGAACCGCTGCACCTGGTCGTGTGCGTCGAATCCTTCGCGTTCCAGCAGACTCTCGGCCAGCAGCAAGGCCATGGCGGTGTCGTCGGTCCAGGCGCCGCGCGGCAGATCGAACGGGCCACCGCCCAGCAGGTCACCGACCGCGGCAAAGCTGCCGGGCTTGCGGAACTGCGTGTGCGCTGCCAGCGCGTCGCCTACGCCCAAGCCCACCAGCGCCCCCTGAAATCGTTCGCGCAGGCTGCGCGCCGCATCGAGGACATCGGGCGCGCCCATCGGGTCGCCCACGGATCTGGCGGTCCAGTTGCGGATGAAGTCGATCTGCTCGTCGGTTTCGGGCACTTCTTGCCAGGTGTCAGAACGATCGCTGCCCTGCCACAACTCGTTGAGCCGCACGAGCGCCGCCGCACCGCTCAAACCGCGCTCGACCAGGTGGCAGCCGACCACGGTGCCGGTACGCCCGATCCCCGCGCGGCAGTGCACGTACACCCGGCGCCCGGCGGCCAGGAATTCCTCCAGCAGCCGCATGATCTCGGTCATCTGCGCCGCGTGCGCCGGCACGCCGTGATCGACGATGGGCTCGCGTACGTACGCCACGTGCGGCGGTAGATAGCTCACGTACGGCGGCAATTCGCCGGGCTCGGTCAGGTCGATGAAGACATCGAACTTCGCTTCGAGCAACGCGCCCAGGCGGCGCTCGAGTTCCGGCAGGGTCTTTCCGCCCGGGTATTTGCCGGCCAGCAGCCGGTCCTCGATGACCCAGTACGACTCGGCGATCGGCTTATTTGTCGGTGGGCTGTCGTTGGTCATCGAGACCTGGGAAATCGAAACTCCGGGGATCGGCGAGATGCGCGTTCTCGACGTTGCGCAGCGCGGTGAAAATCGACTCGGTGCGGCCCGGGAATTTCAGTTCCCAATCGGCCAGCATGCGTTTCACTTCTTTGCGCTGCGCATTGTCCTGCGAACCGCACAGCTTGCAGGGAATGATGGGAAAGTCGCGGGCGCGCGCATAACGCTCGATCTGCGCTTCCGCGACATATGCCAGCGGCCGGATCACGATGTGGCGGCCGTCTTCGGACAAGAGCTTCGGCGCCATTGCCTTGAGCCGTCCGCCAAAGAACATGTTGAGGAACAGCGTCTCGACGATGTCGTCCCGGTGGTGACCGAGGGCGATCTTGGTGATGCCGTTTTCGCCGGCGTAGCGGTACAACGCGCCGCGCCGCAGGCGCGAGCACAGGCCGCACATCGTCTTGCCTTCCGGAATCACGCGCTTGACCACGCTGTACGTGTCCTGCTCGATCACGTGGAAGTGGACACCCATCTTCTTCAGGTAGTTTGGCAGCACGTCGGCCGGAAAGTCGGGCTGCTTCTGGTCGAGGTTGACGGCGATGAGATCGAAATCTATCGGGGCCGAGCGTTTCAACGACAGCAGTATGTCTAACAAGGCGTAGGAATCCTTGCCGCCCGACAGGCACACCATGACCCGATCGCCCGCGGCGATCATGCGGTAATCCTCGATGGCCCTGCCGGCGAGGCCACGCAGCTGCGCACCGAGCTTCTTCGCGGTCTGCGAAGGCCATTCGGGCCCGGCCACGGACGAGAGCTCGGGCAGATCGACTACGGTTTCGGTCGCGGCGTTCATGGGGCGGGGGCGATATTAACCGCGGCCAGCGCGTGGCGCCGTCTCAGCTGGCGCACCACGGCAAACACGGCGCCCGCGGCGAGCAGGTGTTTGATGGTATGTCCGCTCAAGGTTCCGTGGAGAAAGCGGTAAACCTGCAGGTCGAAGGTTTCGAACACCTTGGCCAGTCCGTACCAGAGCGCCGCCCAGGCCAGCAGGCCGCCGTGGCTGTAGCGACGCGCCGGAAACGCCGCGATCAGCAGCACGATCACCGCGATCGACCAGGTCTGGTAGGCCGCGTACGGAATGAGGTTGCCGCGGCCCGCGCGCTCGGTGGCGTACCAATAGATGACGGTGATCACCCCGAGCAGCAGCAGCGGCCAGAGCGCACGAGACCCAAGTTTGAGATCGACGCGCTCGGCAATCGCGCCGGAAACGAGCCCGGCGAAGCCCAGCGTCATCGGCAGACGGTCCCAGACGAGGCGCGGGTTGTCTGGTGCGGCGTGGTAATACGCGGAACCTGCGCAGGTGAGGAATGCGCCGAGGAAAAACACCAGGTACGGCAGCTGCTCGCGCTGATCGATGAAACGCCCGCCGCCATTCCAGACGAGCGCGAGCCCCATTGCTCCGCCGACCAGGAACGGCAGGTTCGACACGACATTGAAGAAGTTAGGGATCGACCAGAACGCGCGGCAGTCGGCGAACACGTGATACGACAGCGGCTGCGGCATCGCGGGCACAATCACGGCCGCGACGGCGATCCCGACCGTGAATACGCCGAGAAGCCAACCGCGCCAATTGTTCATGGCCGGAAGATGCGTGCGCGGCGGGCGCCGCTCATGCCGCGGCGCTGCCGACTACCGATTCGTTGCCGAGGTACTTGGATTCGAGATAACGCAGCGTCGAGGTCGCCGCCAGCGGTTTGCCGGTCGAAAGCTTGAGCAGTTCGGGCGCGCTGACCCGCGCACCCTGCGCGTGGACGTTCTGCCGCAGCCAGCCCATGAGCCCGCTGAAGTTGCCGCGCGCGATTTCGGCGTCAACCGCTGGCACCGCCTCGCGCAGTGCCTCGAAGAACTGCGCGGCCATCACGGCGCCGAGTGCGTACGAGGGGAAATAGCCGAAGGATCCGACCGCCCAGTGCACGTCCTGCAGGACGCCTTCGAGATCGGTGGCGGGTTTGATGCCGAGCCGCTGTTCCATGCTCGAATTCCACGCGTCGCGCAGGTTGCGCACCGCGAGTTCGCCCGACAGCAGCTGATTCTCGAGCTCGTAGCGCAGCTGTATATGCAGCGTGTAGGTGAGCTCGTCCGCGTCCACGCGAATCGGGCCACGTTTGACGCGCGTGAGGTGCGCGTACAGATTTTCCTCCGACCACTCGGGGCCGGAAACGCCGAAATGCTTCTCCAGCAGCGGCTTGAGATAGGTGACGAACGGCCGGCTGCGGCACACGATCATTTCCATCAGCAGCGACTGGCTTTCTTCCAGAGCCATGCCGCGATCGCGACCGACGGGCTGATCGGAGTATTCCGCCGGCAGGCCAACGTCATACATCGCATGGCCGGTTTCGTGCAATGCGCCGAGCAGTCCCGAGAACGGTTCGGTCGGGTCAAAACGAGTCGTCACGCGCACGTCGCCGGGCACGCCCTCGGTGAATGGATGTTCGCTTTCGTCGAGCCGGCCGCGATCGAACGGGAAGCCGATGGCCTTCATGATTTCGACGGCGAGCGCACGCTGCTTGCCGGCGCTGAACTTGCCGGTGATCGGCAACGTCGGATGCTGTTCCTGGCGCACCAGCACGTCGCGGATGAGTCCCGGGAGGCGGCGCGCCAGCGACTTGAACATGGCGTCGATCTCGGCCGAGGTCACGCCGGGGCTGAATTCATCCATCAGCGCGTCATAGGGCGCGAGATTGCGCGCCTGGCCGAGCAGCTGCGCCTTGTCGCGCACCAGGTGCACGACCTCTTCGAGGTGCGGCGCGAAGTCTTCGAACTTTCCGGTTTCGCGCGCGAGGAGCCATTTCGCTTCCGCCTTGGAAGCGGCCTTCGCGAGGCGCGAAACCAGCGCCACGGGAGTCGCGATGGCGAAGTCACGCTGTCGGCGCATCTCGCGCATGTTCGCGATGTGCCAGTCCTCGAGGTTCGAGGTGTTGGCCTGCGCGCGATCGAGCAGCCGGGTGATGCGCGGCGCGGTGACCAGCGCGTGGTATTCGGTCTCGAGCGCCGCCAATTGCTCTCCGCGCACGTCGGCGCTGCCGCGCGGCATCATCACGGCGGCGTCCCAGCGGAGTACGGCCATGGCGCCACGAAAGGCATGCAGGCGTTTCCATTCCTGCTCGAGCTGCTTGTACGGGGACTGGGCCATGGGAATCGCGAGGGGAGTACGGACGGCCGCCAGTCTACCAGCGGCCCCCTTCGCGGCGGCCTGCGCTCGCCATAATCGGAAGGAAAATCAGAAACTTAATCGGTCAGGTTGCAGTTGACAGCGCCCGCTGCAAAAGGCCGCCAAACCTCGGGTTAAGTCAAATGAAGCTGTGGCGTTTTCGCCCGCACTACCTGCGCGTGACGGTGCGCACCAGCGCTCAATGCGCTTCGTGCCGACCGCTGCTGGCCGTTGTGGGCGTACCACGCTCGGCGCCGCCCTTGCCCAGCAGGCCTGCGATGAGGCGTGACATGTACTCCGGCGAGCGCGTATTGCGCGCGATGAGCAGGTACAGCGCCGGGACGACGTACAGCGTCATTCCGAGCGAGACGACCGTCCCGAAGAACACCGTGGCGCCGATGGATTCGCGGCTTTCGGCGCCGGCGCCATGCGCCAGCATCAACGGCACCGCACCGAAGGCCGTGCACAGGCTCGTCATGAGCACCGGACGCAGGCGCGTCGCCGACGACTGGATGACCGCGTCCACGAACGCAACGCCGCGGTCACGCAGCTGGTTGGCGAATTCCACGATCAGGATGCCGTTCTTGCACGCGATACCGATGAGCATGATGCAGCCGATCTGGCTGAAGATGTTGATGGTGGAGTTGAAAAGCCACAGTCCGAGGATCGCGCCCGTGATCGCGAGCGGCACGGTCACGAGGATCACGACCGGATGTACGAAGCTCTCGAACTGCGCCGCGAGCACCAGGTAGACGATGAGCAGCGCGAAGGCGAATGTGATCCACAACGCGTCGCCCGATTGTTTGAGCTGGTAGGTCTCGCCGTTGTAGATGATCTGCGCCGTGGGCGCCTCTTCGTGAATCACTTTCTCCATGTAGTCCACTGCCTCGCCCAGGGTGTACCCCGGCGCGAGCGAACCAGCCAGTTCGATCGCGCGCATGCGATCAGTGCGCCGCAGCTCGGTGGGACCGGCGCGCTCCTCGCTGCGCACCAGCGCGGCGAGCGGCGCCAGCTCATCGTTCTTGTCGGAGCGCACGTAGAGATTGTCGAGGTCGCCGACCGAGGCCCGTTGTGTATCGCGCGCCTGGAGAATGACGTCGTACTCCTCACCGCCGCGCTCGAAGGTGGTGACGATGCGCGAGCCCATCATGGTTTCGAGCGTGCGCCCGACGGTCTGCAGCGACACACCGAGATCCGCCGCCTTGTTGCGGTCGATTTGCACGATGACGCGCGGCTGGCGCTCGAGATAGTCGGACTCGAGATTGAGGATGCGCGGATTTTCGGCGGCCACGCGCTGCATGACCTGGTCGCGCCACTTCACGATCTCAGCGTAGTCGCCGCCACCCATTGCGATGGCCAGCGGCCGCGTGCTGTTGCGTGTGAGGGGACTGCCCGCCTGGTTCACGTTGATGCGTGCACCGGAGATGCCTTGCGTGCGCTGGCGCAGCCGATCGGCGATCGCGCTCGCGCTCTCGTCGCGCTGATCCCACAGAGTGAGCGGCATGATGACCATGCCGGTGTTGACCTCGGCACCCCGGCCGAAGCCGCCGGTGCGCACGTTCACTCGCAGTGCATTCCCGCGGTCCACTTCGTCCATGGCGATTGCCTCGACCTGGCGCATCTGCCGGTCGAGATACTGGATGCTCGAGCCTTCCGGCGCGGTGATGAAAATGCGCACGAACGCGCGATCTTCCTGCGGTGTCAGCTCGGTCGGCAGGCGCGCTCCCGCGAATGGGATGCCCAGCACGAACACCAGCAGCAATACAGCGAACAGGCCCAATGATCCGCCGACGATCCACAGCGGACGCTTGCCCGACATGGCGCGGCGCAAGCCCGCGGCGTAGCGATCGTCCAGATTGTGGAACACGCGGTCGATGCCGCCCGACATGCGCGACTTGGGCATGCCATTCGCAAACAGCCTGGAGGCCATCATCGGTGTGAGGCTAAGCGCGATGAAGGCTGAAAATCCGACGGCCGCGGCCACGGTCACGCCGAATTCACCAAACAGCCGGCCCGTGTCGCCGCTCATGAAGGACACCGGCACGAACACCGCCATGAGCACCAGCGTGGTCGCGATGACGGCAAACCCGATTTCCTTCGATCCGTTGATTGCGGCGAGCACCGCGGGCTCGCCTCCCTCGATTCGCCGCACGATGTTCTCGAGCACCACGATGGCATCGTCGACCACGAGACCAATGGCGAGCACCGCAGCTAACAACGTGAGCGTATTGATGGAGTAGTTGAGCGCGAGCATGACGAGCGCCGCGGCGACGATGGAGACTGGAATCGTGACCGCAGGAATCAGCGTGGCGCGCAGCGTCCCCAGGAACAGGAAGATGACGACGAGCACCAGGATCAGCGTCTCGCTGAGAGCGAAGACCACATTCCTCAGAGACGCCGCGATGAATACGCCGTTGTCGATGTTGACGTCGACCGCGATGTCCTTGGGCAGAGTTTTCTGTACCTCCACAAGCTGCTCTTTCACCGCGGTGGAGGTGGCGAGCACGTTGGCCTTGGATTGCGGAATGATGGCCATCGACAGGCCGATCGCGCCGTTCGAACGCGAGATGCTGCGGTCGTCGTCCGACGCCAGCCGCACCTCCGCGACCTCCCCCAGTCGCACCAGATAGCCGTCCGGCCCGCGGCCCACGACGAGGTTGCGGAAATCCTCTTCGGTGCGCAGGTTGGTGTCCGTGCGCAACGTGAATTCCCGCTCGGTGGATTCGAGGCGGCCGGCCGGCAACTCCACGTTCTCGCGCAGCAGCGAATTCTCGACATCGTTGACCGTAAGCTGGCGTGCGGCCAGATTTTCGCGCGACAGCCAGACACGCATCGCGTAACGGCGCGCGCCGTTCACGCGCACGTTTGCCACGCCGTCGAGCGTCGAGAACTGGTCGACGAGGTAGCGCTGCATGTAGTCGGTGAGCTCGAGCACGCTGCGCTGCGTACTCGTGACGTTCAGAAAAATGATCGGGTCCGTGCCGCTGTCCACCTTGGTGATCTGCGAAGGATCAGCTTCGAGCGGCAGGCGTCCGGACACGCGCGACAGGCGCTCACGCACGTCATTGGCGGCGGCATCCAGATCCCGGTCCAGCGAGAATTCGACATTGATCTGCGAACGCTCATCGCGACTCGAGGAATTGAGGCGCTCGACACCTTCGATTCCCGAGATTTCGTTTTCGATGACCTGCGTGATGCGCGACTCCACGACATCCGAGGAGGCACCGCGGTAGCGGGTTTCGATATTGACCACGGGACGATCGACGTCCGGGAATTCGCGCAAGGAAAGGCGTGACAGAGCGCCCAATCCGAGAATCAGCAGCAGCAGCGACATCACCGTGGCGAACACGGGACGCCGCACCGACAGATCCGAAATCATCACTGACGGATGCTCGCGGGCGTCGCGTTGGCTTCATGCGCGCCAACGTCCGTCGTCGGCACGATTTCGTCGGCAACGCGCGCAATGCCGCGCACCGTGACGCCGTCACGAATCTTCTGCGTGCCTTCGACCACGACCTGCTCACCGGCCTTGAGGCCCGCCAGGACTTCGACGTTGCCGGGGCTGCGCCCGCCGATGCGCACTTCGCGGCGCGACGCACGGCCGTCGGCGACTACGAATACGTACTGACGCTCGGCTTCCGGTGTCAGCGCCTCCTCGGGAATGACGAGCGCCGAGCGTTCATCGTTGGCGAGCGTCACGTTGAGGAACATGCCGGACTTGAGTGCGCCATCTTCGTTCGCCAGCAGGGCCCGCACCGTGACGGAACGGGTATTCATGTCGACGCGCGAATCGATGCTCGCCACCTTGCCGACGAATGCACGGCCCGGAAAGGCCGGCGCCGTGGCGTGCACCGACAGGCCTTCGCGCATCGTCGCGAGCAGGTTCTCCGGCACGGAGAAATCGAGCTTGATGATGCTGGTGTCGTCGAGCGTGGTGATGACATCGCCGGGGCTGATGAGCGTGCCCACACTCACGCGGCGCAACCCCACGCGCCCGGAGAACGGCGCACGAATCACCGTGTCTTCGAGCCGCGCATTTGCGGCGGCGAGGCGCGAACGGTTCGCCTTCACCGTGCCCTCGAGCTGATCGAAACTCGATTTCGACAACGCCTGCGTGTTCATCAATTCGCGGCTGCGGTGGTACTGGCTCTCGCTCTCGGTGAGTACGGCCTGGGCGGTCGCGACGTCCGCGCGTGCCTGAGCGTCGTCGAGCTGCACCAGCAACTGCCCGCGCCTGACCATTTCGCCATCGCGAAAGCGGATTGCGGTCACGACGTTGGACGTCTTGCTGCTCACGTCCACCGACTCGTTCGCGCGCGCATTGCCCAGCGCCTCGATTTTCTGCGAGAGGCGCTCGCTGCGCACGGGCGCCAGCATCACGGTGGCAGGTGCGCTGTTGCCTGCACCTGCAGCTGGCGCAGATTCCGCACCGGCTTGCGTCTTGTGTTGCGTCGCGTAGATAGCCCAGCCCGCGCAGATGACGGCCACGGCAATGCTGATCGGCGTTACGAGATTGCGCTGCTCTGACATCGTGAAACCGGTCGGCCCCTGGACATTTTGCGGGGGGCGATTATGGCACCGCTAACATGCCGGCACAGAAGGGAATCAAAAAGTTATGACACCCCCGCGCGCCTTTCTTCCCAGCGGCGGATCATCTGTTTGCGTGCGACGCCCCAGCGATATCCGCCAAGCGTACCGCCCGCCCGCAGCACTCGATGGCAGGGGATGACCCAGGCGATTGGATTCGCGCCCACCGCATTCCCCACGGCGCGCGCACCATTCGAAAGCCCGAGCTGCCCTGCCAGCGCGCTGTATGAGACCGTGGCCCCCGGTTCGAGTTCGAGCAGTGCGCGCCAGACCTGCACCTGGAAATTCGTGCCGTACACCGCGAGCGGCAATGTTGCAGATTTGTTACCCCAGATGATCTGCGCGAGTTCGGCGGCGCGCGCATCGTCGCGCTCGAAACTCGCTTTCGGAAATGATTCGCGCAGCGCGGCGAGTTCCGCCGCGGCGCTGCGTGCGTCGACCCGGCGTTCATCGACGAAGGCCAGGCGACACAGGCCGCGCGGCGTCTCGGCGAGAAAAGCCGATCCGAACGGCGTCGACGCCACGCCGTGGCGAATGGACACGCCCTCGCCCTGCGCGCGGAATTCGCCCGGCGTCATGGCCTCGAGCGTCACGGTCAGGTCATGCAACCGCCCGCCCCCGGAAAGTCCGACCGAGTGTGCGGCCTCGAGCACGGAGGGCTCGCTCTGCAATGCGGACTTCGCGGCGCGGCTCGTGACCTCGGCCAGGTATTGCTTGGGCGTGAGTCCCGTCCAGCGACGGAACAGCCGGTTGAAATGAAACTCCGACAGGCCGACGTATCTGGCGATTTCGGCAAGCCTGGGCTGGCGCTGGTACTCGCGCTCGATGAATTCGATCGCCCGCGTCATGCGCGCGAATTCCCGGCTGTCGACGAAACTGTCGGTGAACGATGTGACTCTCATGTCCATGGCCGGAAGTCTGCCGACTGTCGCGCCGGGCCGCGACCCGTTACTTGCGCACCGCGCCAGACAGCGACGCGGGCAACGCCTGGGGCGGTGACCGCAGCAGCGGTTCGAGCAATGCTGCGCCGAGTCTTGCGTCGCGATCCGCCAAGGCAACCACCGTGAGGTTGCGCGCCGGCACGATCCACAACGCCCCGCCCCGCTCCCCGCCCAGGCGCCAGACCTCGAGGTCACCAAAGCTCACGCGTTCGACCTGCAGGCCGTACTCCGGGTTCGCGCGCGAACCCTTGAGCATCTCCTGCACCCAACCCGCAGGCAGCAGACGCGCCCCGCGCGCGAGGATTCCGTCATTGCGCAGCAATTCTCCGATGGCCAATACGTCGCGCGACAGCGCGCGCAGGCAGCAATGCGCCGCCGGCATGCCGCTCGCGCGATCCATCTGCAATTGCACGTGCAGCAGGTGCGCCGGATCGAACAGGCGCTGCGCGAGGAAGCGCTCGTACGGCATGCCCGAGGCGCGCTCGACGATGACCGCCGCGAGCTGGGCATTCACGGGCGACAGGTTGAAGAAGCCGCCCGGCTCGTGGTTCAGCTCGAAGCCGAGCGCGGTGCTTTCGAAATCGTTGCCTAACAACAATCGGACGCCGCGCGAGGTCGCAAAGTCCGGCAGGTGCGACCAGTCTTCGAATGGATGCGAACCCAGTACCTGCGCTGCGTCGACACCTTTCGCGAGCCCGCTGGTCTCAGTCAGCAGTTGCCGCAGCGTGATGCGGCCACGCGGATCGTCGTCCCACTCGGGCAGGTATTTCGCGAGCGGATCGTCCAGCGACTTGATGCGCCCGTCGGCGAGCGTCAGGCCTACGGCCAGCGCGGCCAGCGGCCGGGCCAGGAAGTCGGCCGGCCGCAGCGCGCGCCAGTCGTTGCCGCCCTGAAAATATCCTTCGAATTGCAGCGCGCCGCGCTGCGCGACTAACAAGGCGGCGGCGCCCGCGGTGCGCGCGACCCCGGCCGCGGCCGACAGCGCCGCCGGATCGAGGGTGTTGGCGGACGCATCCACGGCGTCGAGCGCGCCCCAGGCAGGCGTGCCGATGTCGAGCGTGGGCAGATAGTTCTCGCTCGTGGCCAGCGGCAGATCGAACGCGCGCCGCCAGAATGGCAGGTCTGCCGTCAGAGTACCGACGGCCAGAGACGCCACCACGAGCACGATTGACGTGAGGATTGTGAGTACGCGACGCATGGGAAGGGAGACCTGCCGCCATGCTACCAGCGGCCTCCCATGGCTAGAATGCCCGCCCGTGAAACTCTCCATCTGCGCCATCGCGTCGGAAGTCGTCCCGCTCGCCAAGACCGGCGGCCTGGCCGACGTCGCCAGTGCCCTGTCACGCCAGCTCACGGCGGGCGGCCACGACGTGCGGCTGTTCGTGCCGTTTTATTCGCAGATTTCCCGCGCGCAGCTCGATGCCACGCGGGTCGAATCCCTGCAGGGTCTGAGCATCCGCGCGGGCAAACACGAATACGCGGTCGATATCTGGCGCGCCCTGCTGCCGGGGTCGACTACGCCTGTGTTCCTGGTCGAATCGGCGGCCCTGTACGCCCGCCCGAAGCTCTACACCAACGATCCGGACGAACATCGGCGCTTCCTGGTGCTGACCCGCGCCGCGCTCGAATGCTGCCGGCGCATGAATTTCCGGCCGCACATCGTGCACTCGCACGACTGGCATACCGCGTTCGCGCCGCTGTGGCTGCGCTCGAACTACCGGCTCGACCCGGTGTTCGCCGGCACGAAGTCGGTGATGACCATCCACAACATCGGCTACCAGGGCGGCTTTGCGGCGGCCGAGGTCGGCGATCTCGACCTGGGCGCCGACGTCTATCTACTGCACCAGGACGACCTCAAGGCGGGCGGCATCAACGCGCTCAAGCACGGCATCCTGCATGCCGACGCGGTCACGACGGTGAGCCCGACCTACGCGCGCGAAATCACCACGCCGCGTTACGGCATGGGAATGGAACAGGCGCTGGCGTCGCGCGGCAGCGCCGTGCGCGGCATCCTGAACGGCGTCGACTACCAGGAATGGGATCCGCGCCGCGACCACTATCTACCCATCCATTTCGACCCGGGCACGCTCGCCCAGAAGGCCGAGCTCAAGCGCAATTTCCTGCTGCGCCAGAACATGACGCCGACGCGCGGCCGCGTGCCGCTGTTCGGCATCGTGAGCCGGCTCACGCCGCAGAAGGGCTTCGACCTGCTGATCGACACGCTGCCCAGGCTGTTGCAGGACAACGACGTGCGCGTCGCCGTGGTCGGCAACGGCGATGCCGTCTACGAGAAGTTCTTTGCCGGTCTCGCCACGCGTTACAAGGGCCGCGCCTGGTTTTTCGGCGGCTACGACGAAAGCCTCGCGCACTGGATAGAAGGCGCCAGCGATGCGTTTCTCATGCCTTCGCAGTACGAGCCGTGCGGGCTCAACCAGATGTACAGCCTGCGCTACGGCACAGTTCCTATCGTGCGCCGGACGGGCGGGCTCGCCGATTCGGTGACGCATTTCGATCCGGCCACGGGCGCCGGTACGGGCATCGTCTTCAACGATTTCGATGCAATCGCGATGGCTTGGGCGCTCGACGCGGCGATCCAGTGGTACGCGCAGCCGCAATTGTGGGAGCGCATCGTGCAGAACGCGATGGCCTGCGATTTTTCCTGGGAGACGCAGGCGAACGAATACCTGAAGTTGTTCGCCGAACTACTTCAACTTGACGCTGCCGCGCTCATCGAAGGGAATGCGCCGCAGAAATCCGCTCGATAGAGCCACGCTGCCGATCAACCGGTAGTCGAGCGTGTCCTGCCCGCTCTTGCGCGACAGGAATTTGGCCAAGGCGCTGGCGAGATTGGCCGTCACCTGCACGTCGAATTCCGCCTCACCCATGGCCGGCACCACGAAGGGTGTATCGGCCAGACCCTGCGCGAGCTCCGCGTCGTTCACCTCGATGCGGTATTCGATGCCCTTGATGGGCAGCTCGCGCGCATTGGGGTTCAGTACGCGCATGCGTATCTGCAGGCGCTGCGAAAAGATATCCGCGCTCTGCATCTTCATCGAGATCACCGACAGCTTTGGCGCTTCGAGCTTGAATGGCGTCGCGCAACCTGCGAGTGACAGGCACGCGAGCGCGACCAACGCGCCACGTCGCAAGACACCCTCATGCATGGTGCAGCATGTCCGGCGTCACCAAAACAACACCCTTCTCGGTGACGAGATAGCGCTTGGCGTCCTCGTCGCGATCGAAGCCGATGCGGGTGCCGCTCGCCAGTTCGCAGCCGGCATCGATGATGGCGTTGCGCACCTCGCAGTTCGGCCCGATGCGCACGTCGGGCAGGATCACCGAGCGCTCGACCACCGAGCGTTCCTCGATCCGCACGCCGGAGAACAGCAATGACTCCCGCACCGTGGCGCCCGAGATGATCGCGCCGCCCGACACCAGCGAGTTGACCGCGATGCCGCGCCGGCCGTCTTCATCGAGCACGAATTTCGCCGGTGGCGTCTGCGCCTGGTAGGTCCAGATCGGCCAGTCCTCGTCGTAGATATTGAGCTCGGGATTGACCCACACGAGCTCGAGATTGGCCTCGTAGAAAGCGTCGATTGTTCCAACATCGCGCCAATATGACTGTGCACGCGTCTTAACGTCCCGGAAAGGGTAGGCAAAGACCTGCAGCTTCTCGATGGCCTTGGGGATGATGTCTTTGCCGAAATCGTGCTTGGACTTTTCGTCCGTAGTGTCTTCGATGAGCAGTTTTTCGAGCAGATCGGGATTGAAGACGTAAATCCCCATCGATGCCAGCGCGACGTCGGTGCGGCCCGGCATCGGATCGGGCGTGAGTGATTTCTCGACAAAGCGCGTGACGCGATTCCATTCGGTGACCGTCAGCACGCCGAAATCTTTCGCCTCGACGATCGGCACTTCGACGACGCCGACGGTGATGTCGGCGCCCTTCTCGACGTGGTACGCAATCATCGGACCGTAGTCCATCTTGTAGATGTGATCACCGGCGAGCACCAACACGTGCTTCGGCCGATGCGAATGCATCACGTCGATGTTCTGGTACACGGCATCCGCCGTACCGCGGTACCAGTGAGCGCCGGTCTTCTGCTGCGCGGGAATCACTTCGACGAACTCGCCGAACTCGCCGCGCATGTAGCTCCAGCCGCGCTGGATGTGCTGGATGAGCGACTGCGCCTTGTACTGCGTGAGCACGGTGATTTGGCGAATGCCGGAATTCACGCAGTTGGACAGCACGAAATCGATGATGCGGAACTTGCCGCCGAAGGGCGTCGCGGGCTTTGCCCGATGCTCGGTGAGGCCCTTGAGTCGTTCGCCACGACCGCCGGCCATGATGACCGCGAGTGTTCCGCTCGTGAGCCGGCTCACATAGCGGCCGGAAGTTGCGCGTGCAGGGCGTTTGGCCATTGGACCCTCGGTTTTTTCGCAGTATAGGGCCCGTGCTACCGTACACGCATGCCTCATCGCGCTCGCGCCCTGGCCCTCGCCATGACGCTGACTTTCACGCACGGCGCCTCGGCCA
>DATHJZ010000246.1:0-5369 GCA_035286365.1 Steroidobacteraceae bacterium
GGCGTTGTCGCTGCAGAACATCCGCGTCAACGTGCCGAGCACGTTTACGGTGGGTGTGAGCACCGAAGAAGTCATCATGAACAACGCCGCGGAGCGCCTGCTCAATCTGGCGCAGGATGACGTCGAGAGCATGGCGCGCGAGATCATCTTCGGTCAGCTGCGCCTCACCGTCGCCTCGTTGACCATCGAGCAGATCAACCAGGATCGTGAAAAATTCCTCGACGCGATCCGCCGCAATGTGGCGCCCGAGCTCAACAAGATCGGTCTCTATCTGATCAACGTGAACATCACCGACATCACCGACGAGTCGGGATACATCGAGAGCATCGGCAAGAAGGCCGCCTCTGAAGCCATCAACCAGGCCAAGGTCGATGTCTCCGACCAGGATCGCAAGGGTTCGGTGGGTGAAGCCGAGCAGGTGCGCGAACGCACCATCAAGGTGGCGCAGAACGTCGCGGAATCGGAGAAGGGCAAGAAGCAGGCCGAAGCCGACCGCCGCATCTACGTGCAGCAGCAGGAAGCGCTGGCGACCATCGGTGAGGCCGAGGCCAATCGGGACATCCAGATCAAGGTGGCGCAGAACGAAGCGACGTCGGTGCAGGGCCAGAAGAAGGCCGAGGCCGAGAAGCGCATCTACATTGAATCGCAGGAAGCCGAAGCCGTCGCCGGCGAGAACCGCGCGAAGGCGCTGATTGCGGCTTCGAACGCGGAGCTGTTTGTCCAGTCGGCGCAGGCTTCGCAGCGCGGACAGGTCGCGCAGTTCGATGCCGAGGCAGAGATCCAGCGCGCGCAGGCGAAGGCGGAGCTGCAGCGGCTTACGGCGATGGAAGTTGTTCGCAGCCAGGTCGAGAAAACGAAGATCACGATCGCCGCGGAAGCCGAGGCCGAGAAGACCCGGCGCGAAGCGCAGGGCGTCGCCGATGCCACGCTGCTCAAGTACGAGGCGGAAGCAAAAGGCATCCGCCAGGTGCTCGAAGCCAAGGCGCAGGGTTACCAGGCGCTGGTGATGAGCGCGAACAACGATGCGCGCGCGGCCGCGACACTGCTGCTCACCGAAAAACTCGAGACTCTGGTCGCGATGCAGGTCGAAGCCATCAAGGCCATCAAGATCGACAAGGTGACCGTGTGGGATGCTGGCTCGCATGCGAACGGCGGCACCACCACGTCCAATTTTCTTGCCGGCATGGTGAAGAGCCTGCCGCCGCTGCACGACGTGGCGGCAATGGCCGGACTCGATCTGCCGAAGTTCCTGGGTGATGCAAACGCCGCATCACTGCCGGCGCCGAATGGGCACGACAGTAAATAGTTGAGCAGGCGGGTCCGGTCAGCGGACAAAAAAGCGCGCCGGGTTTCGGGCGCGCTTTTTATTTGCGGTCAATCCGCCGGGACGGTGCGTTCCGCGGCCCAGTCGCGCAGCTCGGCGATCTTCTCGCCCATCACCACCGACAAGGGCTTGGTTGCTTCGAATTCCGCGGCAATCAGGCGTGCGTTCACCGTCTGGTTGCTCGAATGCGCCGTGTACAGCGCAGACACAACGGCCTGCTCGAGCTCTGCGCCGGAGAATCCCTCGCTGCGCATGGCCAGCGCCTTCATGTCAGGTTCGGACAATGTGACGCCACGTTTTTTGCAATGAATGCCCAATATTTCCAGCCGCGCTGCAGGTGTGGGCAGGTCGACGAAGAAGATTTCGTCGAAGCGTCCCTTGCGCACCAGTTCTGGCGGCAGCGCCGTGATGTCATTCGCCGTGGCAACGATGAACACGCGCGCGCGTTGTTCGGCGAGCCAGGTGAGGAACGCACCCAGCACTCGACGCGATGTGCCGCCGTCGCCGTCTGCGCTGCCGGCCGAGAGTGCCTTCTCGATCTCATCGAGCCACAGCACGCAGGGCGCCAGCGCCTCGGCCGAGGTGAGCGATTCGCGCAGATTCTTTTCCGATTCACCGTGCCACTTGGAATACAGCGCGCCGAAATCGAGGCGCACCAATGGCACGCCGAGCACGCCGGCGGCGGCACGCGCCGCGAGACTCTTGCCGCAGCCCTGCACGCCTAACAACAACACGCCCTTGGGCGCGTCGAGCCCCGGCGCGCTGCCGTCGAACGCGGCCTTGCGCTGCAGGATCCAGCGGCGCAAGTTCTTCATGCCGCCGACTTCGGCGAAGCGCGCGGTATCCGGCTCGAAGGACAATGTCCCGCCGCGATTCAGCAGCTGGTACTTGGCGGCCAGCAGCGGCGTGATGTCGGCCTCGGTCAGCGCGCCATCGTTGAAAATCGCCTGTCGCGTGAGACGTTCGCAGTCACGCAGCGTGAGCCCGGCGAGATTTTCGACCAGTTTTTCCACCACCTTGGCGTCGATACTCGGCATCGCACCATTGGCCTGGGCCCATTCGCGCGCCATGCGCATTACGATCATGTGGCGTTCGTTCTTGTCGGGCAGCTTCACCGCGAAACGCGCCGCCAGGTAATCGAGTTCCTGCGGCAGTTTTATTTCGTGGCTGAGCAGTACTATGGTGCGCGCGCACTTGTTGTATTCGAGCGCGATGTCCTTGAGCGTGCGTACGAAGACGGGATTTTCCAGATACGGATGAAAGTCGAGCAGCACGTAGATGCCCGCCATCGTCGTCGCCTTGATGTGGCGCAGCAGCTGGTCGGGCTGCGACAGCGTCCTCTGCGCGCCGCCGAGATCGACGTCGACGCGCAGCAGACCTTCCGTAACTGTCCACTGGAAGACGCCCCAGCTCTTGCCGCGCTGCGCCTTCATGGCGGCCTCGCGCACCAGCTCGATCGCGCGCGCTTCCTCCCGGCTTTCGATGACCACCAGCGCCACGCGGGAGGCGAGCAGGGTCTGCAATTCCCCGGCGGGGGATGGGTCGGCAGGGGCCAGGGATTTCATGAGCGGGGCACTTTAGCAGTTTGTCCATTTCTGAGCCCATTGCGAGACCGCGATTCTCATGACACCTTCATGCGGCTTCCCTACAATTCGCCCCTTTTCGAAGGAAGGCCCAAGCGGTGCTGACAAAGACACGCAAGAGCGCGACGCGCAGGTTTATCGATCCGTTCAAGACGCCCGAGATCAAGCGTCTGGTGGCGGAATTCGGCTCGCCGCTGTTGATCATCGACTGCGAGCGCGTACGCGAGCAGTACCGCAAGCTGCACAAGGCGCTGCCCGGCGTCGACTTGCATTACGCGCTCAAGCCCCTGCCGCACCCGGCGGTGGTCGAGACCATCGTCGAGCTCGGCGGCTGGTTAGACCTGGCTACCACGGGCGAGACGCAGCTGGTCACCCAGCTCGGCATCGACCCGGCGCGCTGCATTCACACCCATCCGATCAAGCGCGACATCGACATCCGTAACGCGCTGCACCTGGGCGTCAGGATCTTCGTCGCGGACAACCCCGACGAGGTGCGCAAATTCGAGCCGTATCGCGACCAGTGCGAGCTGCTGCTGCGCGTGTCGTTCCGCAGCCCCGGAGCGGTGTGCGACCTGTCGCGCAAGTTCGGCGTGGACCCCGAGGATCTCATCGAACTCGCGCGCCTCGCGCGCAAGCTCGCGATCCCGGTGCGAGGGCTGTCGTTCCACGTCGGATCGCAGGCGGCGGACGCCGGCAAGCACGTCGAAGCCATCGAGGCCTGCGGGCGGTTGCTGGCGCAGGCGCGCCGCGAAAAGTTAGGCGCCTTCGACACGCTCGACATCGGCGGCGGTTTCCCGATCGAGTACGCGCAGAAGGTGGCCGACATTGGCCGTTTCTGCGCGCCCATCCGCGCGGCACTCACCAAACTACCGCCCCGATTGCGAATCATCGCCGAGCCCGGGCGCTACATTTCCGGGCCCGCGGCGATCGGCGTGTCGTCGGTGATGGGGCGCGCCAGGCGGGAAGGGCACTGGTGGTACTACCTCGACGACGGGCTGTACGGTTCCTACAGTGGGCAATTGTTCGACCACGCCAAGTACCCGGTCGAATCGATCAGGGAGAGCGATGAGAAATTCCCGTCCGTGCTCGCCGGCCCGACCTGCGACAGCATCGACGTGATCGCGGAAAATCTCATGTTGCCTGCGCTCAAGGCCGGCGACCTGATCGTCGGCCGCTCCATGGGCGCCTACACCTGGGCAAGCGCGTCCGAATTCAACTTCTTCCCGAAGGCCACGGTGGTTTCGGTCAATCGCAAGCCGGGTGATACCGGTTCCGTGGTTCCGCTGCCGTTCTGAATCTTGCCGGGCCGGCAGGCCCGGCCGCACACTGCGCGCCATGCGCCTGTTGCTCATCGGTTGCCTGTTGTTGGTATTGGCGTCCTGCGCGGCGATTCCGCCGGCGCGCCCGCCCGTGAAAATAGGTGAAGAATTCACGCTCGCACTCGGCGAGTCGGTAGGCATCGAACAGAAGAATGTGATCGTGAAGTTCGAAAAGGTGATCGAAGATTCGCGTTGCCCCATGAATGCGCGCTGCGTCTGGGAAGGCAACGCCCGTATCGCGCTCAGGGCGAGCGATGCCGTCGAACGCCGCTACGAGCTCAACACCAGCACGCGTTTCAACACGCGTGAGAAAATTGCCGACTTCGTGATCGAGCTGCGGCGCCTGGAACCCGATCGCCTTGCGGGCGCTCCGACCAAAGGCTACGTTGCCACGTTGTTTGTTGGAGCTCCATGACCGCGATCCGGACACGCCGCCGCTGGTTGCACACGCTGCTCTCGGCAAGTGCCGGGTTGTCGCTCGGGTGTCTTGGGCTCGCGGATGAAACCGCGGAAGCGAAACCCGAGGAGGCCAAACTTCCCGAACGGAACCTCGAACTCTTCAACACGCATACGAACGAGACGGTGAACGTGGTGTTCAAGCGCGGTGACAAGTACGATGACACGGCACTCGCCGCGCTCAGGAACGTGCTTCGCGACCATCGCAATGGCCAGAGTCATGACATGGATGCCGGGCTTTACGATCAGCTCTACGAGCTCGCGCTCGCGGCAAAGTGCGAACCGCACTACGAGATCATCTCAGGCTATCGATCGCAAGAGAGTAACGACAAGATGTCGTCGAAGCAGGGCAGCGGCGTCGCGAAGAAGTCGCTGCACATGCAGGGCCGCGCGATGGACGTACGATTGAAGAATTGCTCGTGCGAAAAGCTGCGCGATCTCGCTCTCGCCGCGAAGAAGGGTGGCGTGGGTTACTACCAGCGTTCCAACTTCGTTCACATCGATACAGGGGCATTCCGCACCTGGGTCGGCTAGACATTCCTTGCGCTGGTGACACATGGAACAACGATCAGAAGAGAATCCCGTGCTCCTCGAAACCGCAATCCATCGTCGTGTGAACGATGCGCGTGCCGGCCGTGACAACACCGTGCTCGGCCGCTGCGCCTCGGGATGGGCCGTCTTCGGTCA
>DATHJZ010000247.1:0-4377 GCA_035286365.1 Steroidobacteraceae bacterium
TCGCCTTCCCGAACTGCACGCCGCCGTCGTGCGTGGCGATATCCGGACTGCGCCGCCGCAAATCGATCACCTCCGCGCCCGCCAGGAACACCGGCCCGTAGCCATGTGCGGCTAACAAGTGCACCGGCCGGTACATGTAGAACATCGGGTCCCAGCCGACCCCCGTGCCCACGCAGGTGCCTTCCACCTGGCCCTTTGCATTGACCCTGGTCGCAACCGCATTCCAGCCCAGAGACACCGTCGGTCCGAACGCGAGCGGGTCCAGCCAGCCACGATTGATACCGCGCGCGATGCCGAACACGAACATCGCGCTCGCCGAGGTCTCTTCATACGACTCGCGGCGATCCAGCAGCTGGTGCCACAGGCCCGCATGGCCCTGCATCCCCATCAGGCCCGCAACATGCGCGCGATAAAGATCGAGGATCTTCGCCCGGTCCGGATGATCCTCCGGCAGCACCTCTAACAACTCGACCGTCGCCATCAAGGCCCAGCCATTTGCGCGTGCCCAATGGAAGGCAGGGTGCACTTTCATCTCCTGCACCCAGGCGTGCATGAACAGGCCCTTCTCCTTCACGAACATGCGATTCGCAAACTGCAGGATCTGCTTTACCGCATCGTCGTAGTAACGGCGCTCGCCCGTGAGCTTCCCCGCCTGCGCCAGGCACGGCACGCTCATGTACAGATCATCGAGCCACAGAGAATTCGGCAGCGGGCGATTGCGTGCGAGCGTCGCATCCGCCAGCCGGAACTGCTTCGTTGACA
The DNA here is from genome assembly GCA_035286365.1 of Steroidobacteraceae bacterium. Classification (GTDB taxonomy): domain Bacteria; phylum Pseudomonadota; class Gammaproteobacteria; order Steroidobacterales; family Steroidobacteraceae; genus CADEED01. The sequence continues at coordinate 763 of DATHJZ010000247.1, forward strand.
CGTAGTCCACATAGCTGTCGATCCACGGCCGCAGCTTTTTCGCACCCAATCCGGCGAGTTCGGCCTTGATCAAGGCCGCGCACATCGCGCCGGAGTCATCCAGCGCGCGCGGCGCAACGATGGATCGCAACGCCAATCCATGTTTGGGCCTCTGGTTTTCAGCGCCCGGCGCCGGCGGCAGCGGATTCTTCTTCGCCTGCGCGGCCAGCGTCGCGATTGCCGTCACTCGCTTATCGGTATATTCGCTGTAGCGCTGGTCGCCCGTGATTTTCGCCATCGACAACATGCCCGCGTACGTCACACCCCATTCGTAGGTGAGGATCTGTATGTCGGTGCGCGCGAGCGCCACGTGCAGCGGCAGCTTTTTGAGATCGGGCGCCGGTTCGCCCGTGTCGCCGTCGATGACCTGCACCGGCGCAGCCTGCTCGACGTACGCATGCACGCGCTCGAGCGTCGCGCGGATCTGCTCCTCGGTGGCGGGCTCATACGGCGTCGGGTAATCGACCTTCAGCCGGCCGGAATACACGCCCGGGTTTTCCTGCGGCGTGGCGTGTACCTGGTTCGGTCTGGACTGGGCGGATGCGGCTGCTGCAAACAGCAGTGCGCCCGCGAGAACCAGCAAACTACGAGCAGGACGAAACATGGAGATCTGGGTCATGTCGGACGGTTCCGTGGTTCAAAGTGGTCTCCGCGCCCTGAGAATCGGCGCGAACAATAACGAAAAGCAGTTGACGGCGCCATGTGTATCATTGTACTAATACACATAGATACCTAAGGCAGGCAGACAGTGTTCATCCTCAACCCGCAATCCGGCACGCCGATCTACCGGCAGCTGATCGACCAGGTCCGCCGCATGGTCGCGAGTGGCCAGCTCGCGGCCGGCGCGGCGCTGCCTTCGGTGCGCGAACTCGCGATCGAACATGCGATAAACCCGATGACGATCTCCAAAGCCTACAGTCTGCTCGAATCCGAGGGCGTGCTCGAACGCCAGCGCGGCAAACCCATGACGGTCGCGGCGCAGGACCGGGTGCAGGTGCCGCGTACCCAGCGCCTGCAGCAGCTCGAGGCGCAGATCGATCACCTGGTGTTGTCCGCGCGCCAGCTCGAACTCACCCAGGAAGACCTCGCCAAGGCCATCCGCAAGAAATGGAGCGACACGTGAACGACACCTACATCGCAGTGAGCGGCCTCGGCAAGTCATTCAGCAACAAACGCGTGCTCGACAGCATCGACGCCAGCGTGCGCCCCGGCGACGTGGTTGGCTTGTTAGGCCTCAACGGCGCCGGCAAGACCACGCTGCTCGAAGTGCTCCTCGGCCTCTCCCCGCCGAGCGCTGGCAACGCGCTGTTGTTCGGCGCCCCCGCCATCGATGCGCCGGCCGCCGCCAAGGCGCGCATCGGCTTCGTGCCGCAGGTGGATGAACTCATCGGTCTCTTCACCGGCCGCCAATACCTCGACGTCATCGCGACGTTCTATCCGGACTGGGAGTGGCCCTTCGCCGAAAAGCTGATCGCCGATTGGGGCATCGAGGCGCGCAAGTCCATCCTCGCCTACTCCGTCGGACAGCGGCAAAAGCTCTCGATCATCGCGGCGCTCGCGCACAAGCCCGACTTGCTGGTGCTCGACGAGCCCGTCGCGAGCCTCGACCCGCTCGCGCGCCGGCAGTTCCTGCAGCAGATTGTCGCAGCCGCGGCCGATGAGCGGCGCGCGGTGGTGTTCTCCTCGCACATCGTGTCGGACGTCGAGCGCTTGGCGAATGTCATCTGGGTGCTCAAACAAGGCCAGTTGCTGTGGCAGGGTGATCTCGACACGCTCAAGGAGTCCGTGATTCGAGTGCACGCGCGTACCGACACAATGCCTGCCGTGCGCGCGCGGCTGCAGCGCGTCGTGACGGAGCGTCCCGCGAACGGCTCGGACGCCACGCTCGTGGCGCTGCGCGCGCCGGGCGAAGACTGGTCCGATCTCGAGCAGCAGTTAGGCCCCGAGACACATGTCGAACGCCTCGGGCTCGAAGACATTTTCCTGGCGCTGCATTCATGAAGCAGCTCGTCCGCCTGATCTGGCTGCTTGTGCATTGGCCCGGTGCGCTCGCGCTGTTGCTGGCGAGCGGCCTGCTGATCGCGCCATGGGAAGGCAGCGGCCCGTCTTTCAGCGACGTGATGATCGCAGCCGCCTTCTTGGTATCGATGGGTTGCGGACGCATCTTGAGCATCGCCGGCATGCGCACTTTACGCATCCTGCCGGATGCACACCGTCTGCTGGTGCGCGCGCTCGCCGTGCTGACCGTCGCCACATCACTGCTGTTCGGAGGCCTCGCGGCGTGGATCGGCATGCGGCATTTCACCGCGGCCCCGCTCACCAATATCGCGCTGTTGTTCGTCGCGCTATCGGGCTTGAGCTTCCTGTTCTTCGCGCGCGATCAGATTCGAACGGTGTGGTGGCTTTCGATCCTGGCCATGGCGAGCGCAACGGCGCTGGTGTTGATCGCGATGTCGCGGCTGCCACCTGAGTTCTCGTGGTTGACAGTGGCCTTCTGCACACTCCTCTGGGCGCTCGCGCTGCGCAGCCGCGCGGTTCCGCGTCCGCTGTTCGCGAAGGCAGCCGATTCGTCGGGCTCCGCAGCCGTTTTCATGGACCTGCGCGCACGTCTGCTGCTCGTTCGCTCGCCCGCGGGCGCCATCCTCAATGGCAATCATTTAACGCCTGAGCGGCTGTCGGCCGCGATCGCAGTCACCACGGTCGGGGCCCTCTTCTGCCACGTCGTCATCGGTTTCCCCAAACCCATCTACAGCTACGCAGTTACGCTCTCTGTAACCGCCTGCTTCGTTGCCGGCCTGATGCTCGCGCAGAGTGCCGGCATGCCCGCGCGCGCCCGGCACCTGTGGTTGCGCAGCGGCGGCGCGCGCGCCGACATCTTCCGGATCGTCGAGAAATCGCTGTTGGCGAATCTGGCCGTGCTGAGCGGCTTTTCGTGGCTCGTGATGAGTTCCCTGACGCTAGCGCGCGGGCTCAGTTTCAGTGGTCCCGAGGCACTCCTTTCGCTGGCAGGCGTGGGCGCAGGCGCCCTCGCCTCTATCTACTTCGGGCTCTTGCTGCCCACCCTGGGCAGCGCATGGCTGCGAATTCCGGCCAGCGTTCTCGCGACCCTGTCCTTCGTATTGCCGCCGCCGCTGTGGATCCGGCGGGTCGCAGCCGATGCCGTCAATGGCGCGGACTTCACGAGCTGGCCGCTGGCCCTCGGGTTGATCGCGACCTGCTGGGCCGTGCGCGCGCTGGCGCTGAACCGCTGGAAGACAATCGACTGGACGCGCGTGCGGCCGGAAACCGCGCGTGACCGGCACTGACGCTTCACTGCGGTGGAGGCGCCAATCCCTTCGAGTAGAACACCTTCCCCTCCGGCGACACCGCCACCGCATCCACATCCGCCAGGGTATCGATGAACCTGATCCCCTCTTCCGGTCCCATGATGAACACGCTCTTTGTTAGCGCATCCGTGCGCGTGGCATTGCCGCTGATGACGGTCACGCTGCGGCACTTGCGCGCCGAATCCCCGGTCTTGGGATCGATGATGTGGTGGAAGCGCTTCCCGTCTTCGTCGAAGTACCGCTCGTAGTC
>DATHJZ010000248.1:0-12221 GCA_035286365.1 Steroidobacteraceae bacterium
TATTCGATGCGCGCGATGTCGAGCTTGAGCTTGGTTTCGGACTTCACCGCCTTCGGATTGAAGAAACCGACCTGCTCCAGGCTTTTGCCACCCTGGCGCTTGCGGCTGTCGGTCACCACGACGTGATAGAACGGCGTGTTAGTGGCACCGCGGCGGGTCAGACGAATTGTCACCATGTCATTGAACCTTCGAGTTACGTAGCCCCGGGACGAATTGCCCGTCCCGGCCGGCCAAAAAAGAGCGCGGATTCTACGCAAATCAGTACCTTGGGGGTAGTGCTGTTTGGGGGTGAGGGGCAAGTCTTTGAATAAGGGGGGTGGCGGTCACTTCACCGGGGATTAGAGGGGACAGTCCCCTGCGGGGACAGTCCCCGGCAAGTCCCTAGCGGCCGGGGAAGCCGGGGGGCATGCCGCCGCCCTTGAAGCCCTGCATCATGCGTTTCATGCGCCCGCCCGACATGCTTTTCATCATCTTCTGCATGTCGAGGAACTGCTTCATCAGGCGGTTCACGTCCTGAACCTGGACGCCGCTGCCTGCGGCGATGCGGCGGCGTCTTGAGCCGTCGAGCAGGCCGGGGTTACGCCTTTCCTTCTTCGTCATCGAATTGATGATCGCGATCTGACGGCGTACGTCCTTGTCGCCCTGATCGGGCGGCAGTTTGGCGCCTTTCATGGCGGCGGACGGGAGCTTGTCCATCAACGCGCCGACACCGCCCATCTTTTGCAGCTGTTCGAGCTGGCTCTTGAGGTCCACCAAGTCGAAGCCTTTACCCTTGGCGACTTTCTTGGCGAGTTTCTGCGCTTCGTCGACGTCGACCTGTTTGGAGACCTGCTCCACCAACGCGACGACATCGCCCATGCCGAGGATGCGGCCCGCCATGCGCTCGGCATCGAAGGGTTCGAGCGCGTCGAGTTTCTCGCCCATGCCCACCATGACGATGGGCTTGCCAGTGACTTCGCGTACGGACAACGCCGCGCCGCCGCGCGCATCGCCATCGGCCTTGGTGAGGATGACGCCGGTGAGATCGAGCGCGGCGCCGAACGCGCGCGCGGAATTCACCGCGTCCTGGCCCGCCATCGCGTCGATGACGAACAACCGCTCGTGCGTTTCCACCGCGCGCTCGATGTCCTTGATTTCTTCCATCAGCTCGGCGTCGACGTGCAGCCGGCCCGCGGTGTCGACGATGAGCACGTCGTAGACGCCCTTGCGCGCGGCGTCGAGCGAATCGCGCGCAATGTCCGCGGCCTTCTGCTTCACATCGGTCGGGAAGAATCCGGCGCCCACCTGCTCCGACAGCCGCTGCAGTTGGAGTACGGCTGCTGGACGGCGTATATCCGTGCTGACTAACAACACGCGTTTTTTCTGTTCGATCAACCAGCGCGCGAGCTTGCCGGCAGTGGTCGTCTTGCCCGCGCCCTGCAGGCCGGCTAACAACACCACGACCGGCGGTTGGGCGCGCAGCTCGAAGCTTCCGCCGTTCTTCGACGAAGAAGGGCCGCCCATCAGGGCGACCAGTTCCTTGTGCAGGATGCCGACGAAGGCCTGGCCGGGCGTGAGGCTGCCCGTGACTTCGGCGCCCAGCGCCTTCAGCTTGACGCGTTCGATGAATGTCTTGACCACCGGCAGTGCGACGTCGGCCTCGAGCAGCGCCATGCGCACTTCGCGCAGGGACTCGCCGACGTTCTCTTCGGTGATCCGCCCGCGCCCGCGCAGCGTGTTGACGGTGCGCGAAAGCCGTGCAGTCAGGTTTTCGAAAAGTGCCATAGGGGCGGGATTATAGAAGCCCTATGCTATGGGGCATATGCAAAACGCACCCTCCTACATCCTCGGCATCGCGCTCGTAGTCCTGCTGCTGCTGATCGCGTTTTCCTCGGGTACCGAAGTCGCGATGCTGTCGGCCAACCGCTACAAGATCCGCGCCGCCGCCAAGGCGGGCAAACGTACCGCCAAGGCCCTCGACGCCCTCCTGGCCAAACCCGACAACTGGCTGGGCGCGAACCTCGTGCTGCTGGCGCTGGCGAGCGTCGCCGCTTCGTCCATCGCAACCTTGTTAGCGCAGCGCACGCACTACGCGCACGCGATCCCGGTGACGATGGGCGTGCTGTCTGTCTTCATGATCGTGTTCTGCGAGCTCGCGCCCAAGATCTACGCCTCGCTCAAGCCCGATCCGGTGGCGATGTCGTCCACTTACATCTACAAGCTGCTGGTGTTCGTCATGACACCCATCAGCTGGTTCACGAACAAGGCCGCCTATGGATTCCTGCGCCTGTTCGGTGTGAAGCTGGCGCGTTCCGATGGCAGCACGATGTCCGCCGAAGAACTGCGTTCGGTGGTGGCCGAGGCCGGGCCGATGATTCCCACGCGCCATCGCCAGATGCTGCTGTCGATCCTCGATCTCGAGCACATCACGGTCAACGACATCATGATCCCGCGCCAGGACATCGCGTCGATCAACGTCGACGACAACTGGGAAGACATCCTCGATCAGCTGCGCCAGACGCCGCACACACGCCTGCCCTGCCACGAAGGCGAACTCGACAATCTCGTCGGCATCATCCACATGAAGCGCGTCGCGCAGGAACTGGCGCGCGATACGCTCACGCGCGAGCGGTTGATAGAGCTCGCGCGCGTGCGCGAACCGTACTTCGTGCCCGAAGGGACCTCGCTCACCGTCCAGCTGAATCAGTTCCAGCGCAATCGCCGCCGCATGGCATTCGTCGTCGACGAATATGGCGACATCCAGGGCTTCGTCACGCTCGAGGACATCCTCGAGGAGATCGTCGGCGAATTCACCACCGATCCGGCCACCGTCACGCACAAGCATGTGCACCGCGAAGCTCCTGGCGTGTTCATCATCAACGCGAGCGCGACGATCCGCGCGCTCAATCGCTCCCTCGGCTGGCAACTGCCCACCGACGGGCCGAAAACGCTCAACGGCCTGCTGGTCGAACAACTGGAGACGCTGCCCGAGGCCGGCGCGCCCGTCACGGTCGGCGAATACAAGTTCGAAGTCCTGCAGATCGGCGAGAACACCATTCGCACGGTGCGCGCCCAGCGCGCGGCGGTCGCCGCGACGGCAAACTAGCCGAGCGCGGCCGCGAGCGCCTCATCGATGCGTGACAGTTCGCGGATTCGCAGCCCCGCGATAGGGGTCCGCGGGGCATTGTCTTTCGCGATCAGGGCGGTCGTGAATCCCTGCTTGGCCGCTTCGCGCAACCGCTCCTCTCCATACGCGACCGGACGCAGTTCGCCGGTGAGCCCGAGCTCCGCGAACGCAACGATGGATTGCGCGATCGGTCTGTCGGCCAGGCTCGACGCCAGTGCCAGCGCCACGGGCAGGTCGCACGCGGTCTCGGTGACTTCGAGTCCGCCCACCAGGTTCACGAATACATCGTGCTCCTGCAGCGATACCCCGCCGTGCCGGTTCATCACGGCTAACAACATCGCCACGCGCTGCGCGTCGAGGCCCTGCGCCACGCGGCGCGGCGAACCAAAGCGCATGCGATCGACCAGTGCCTGCAGCTCGACCAGCAACGGCCGGCGCCCATCGCGGGTCACGGTGACGATGCTGCCGGGCGCTGGTGCGCCCGAACGTGCCAGGAATATTGCGGACGGGTTGCGCACTTCGCGCAAGCCCTGCTCGCTCATGTGGAAGAACGCCAGCTCGCCGACCGAGCCAAAACGGTTCTTGGTGGCACGCACGTTGCGGAATCGGCTCGACGCATCGCTTTCGAAATACAACACGGTATCCACCAGGTGCTCGAGCACGCGCGGCCCCGCGATCGAGCCATCCTTGGTCACGTGACCGACGATGACGACGATTACGCCGGTGCTCTTGGCGAATCGCACCAGCTGCGCCGTGCATTCCTTGAGCTGAGTGATCGCGCCCGCCGCCGTGCCGATCGACGCCAGCTGCACGGTCTGGATCGAATCCACGATGAGGAGCCTGGCCTCCTCGTCGCGGACGCGGGTCATGACCGCCTCGAGATCGGTATCCGCGATGACGCGCAGGTTCGAACCCGCGACCGCGAGGCGCCGCGCACGCACGCCGATCTGCGCCGCGGATTCCTCGGCCGACAGGTACAAAGTGGGTGTGGAGCGGGCGGCATGGTTCGCGAGCTGCAGCAGCAGAGTGGACTTGCCGATACCCGGTTCGCCGCCTAGCAGGGTCACGGAGCCGGGTATCAGCCCCCCGCCCAGGACCCGGTCGAGCTCGTCCATCCCGGTCGAAAGGCGGGGAAGATCGACCGTTTCCAGTTCACTGAGGGCCGCGGGCGGGGTATTCGAAACGGCCGGCGCGTTGGCCGGCCGGCGGGCGATCACGCGCTGCTCAAGGGTGTTCCATTGGGTGCACTGGGGACATTGCCCCTGCCATTTCAGGGTTTCGGCGCCGCATTCCGCGCAGATGAAGACAATTGCCGGCTTGGCCATTTTTCAGGGAAATCCTCGATTCGACCGTCCGCAAAACGTGACGAAGTTCATGGGCTGACAGACGCACCGGCCGGCGGGGCACCTAGTGTGCAGTAGTCCGGTGCAAACCTAAGCCCGCGTGGCATAGCATTGCGTCCCTAGGTCTTTGATTTTCGTCGCGCACCGCAGGGTGAAGTGTGACTTATTGCACCGGCACCTGTGCAGCGCTGCTGGTAGGTTATGGCATCTGCGGGGAAGCGTACGGAAGCCTTGCTGCCGTTTGAGGACTCTTTTTGGTGTTGACGCCTTGTGAACGAAGAACACGCTGAACATCGAAGGCTCGGTGGGGTCCGCCAGTGAGCCTCAAGGGCAAGCTCATCTTTGTTGGCCAGACCGACACTGGACGCGTCCGCGAACACAACGAGGACACCATTGCCTCCGACGTTGACGTCGGCCTGCTGGTGCTCGCCGACGGCATGGGCGGCTACAACGCCGGCGAAGTCGCGAGCGGTATCGCCGTCAAGACCATCACGAACCTGGTTCGAGAGGGACTCGCGCGCGAGGATCTCGCGTCGATCGATCGCAGCACCGGGCTCACACGACCCTCCATCGTTCTGCGCGATGCCATCACGCGCGCAAACAAAATCATTTATCAGACCGCGCGTTCGCAGGCCGAATGCGAGGGCATGGGCACGACCGTGGTCGCAGCCCTCTTCTACGACAACAAGATCTCCATCGCACACGTGGGTGACTCGCGCCTGTATCGTCAGCGCGGCAGCGCCATCGCCCAGGTGACCATGGATCACTCACTACTGCAGGAGCTGGTGGATCGCGGCTTCTATTCCCCGGAAGAAGCACAGCGCGCCGCCAACAAGAACTATGTGACCCGGGCCTTGGGCGTCGAACCTCAGGTCGAGGTCGAAGTGCAGGAGCACCCGGTCGACAAGGGCGACGTCTACATCCTCTGCTCGGACGGGCTGTCCGACATGGTCGAAGATGAAGACATCCGTTTAACTATAAGCACCTTTGGTGCTAATCTAGATACGGTTGCTAAGCAGTTGATTCAGTTAGCCAACGAGAACGGTGGTCGTGACAACGTCTCGGTGGTGCTCGCGCAGGCGAACGAAGCGTTCCCGGCGAGTCGCGGTGTGATGGACAAACTTCTGGGCTGGTTTAGTTAAGGGAAGGCGCACTCAATGGCACGTCTGGTCTTAAGCCTGGATAACCAGGTCCTCGCCGAATACAACATGAACAAGGAGCGCTACACGATTGGGCGCCTCCCTGACAACGATATCCGCATCGATAACTCGGCGGTGTCGGGTCATCACTCCTTGATCATCAACATCCTCAACGACTCGTTCCTCGAGGATTTGAACAGCACCAACGGCACGTACGTGAACGGCAAGCTCATCAAGAAGCATGCTATGCAGCACGGCGACGTCGTGACGGTGGGCCACCACCAGCTGCGCTTCGTCGAGGACGATGAGGCCCAGGACGAATTCGAGAAGACGATGGTCATCCAGCCGTCGTCGCGTCCGGCCGCCGAGAAAATGCGCGCCGCCAAGGACGCCGCGGAAAAGGTCTCCGCAGATGTCTCCGCCAGCGGTGTGCGCAAGGGTCTCGACGGCAAGGTGCCGGTCAAGAAGGCCAAGCTGCAGGTGCTGTCCGGCTCCTTCGCGGGCCGCGAGCTCGAACTGAACAAGGCTCTGACCACGCTCGGCCGCCCGGGCATCCAGGTTGCCGCGATCACGCGCCGCCAGGATGGGTTCTTCATCGTGCACGTGGACAGCGATACGCCTAACAACTTCCCGCTGGTCAACGGCAACGCGATCGGCAGCCAGGCGCGCAAGCTCACGGATAACGACGTGATCCAGCTCGCCGGGGTCAAGATGGGGTTCTTCGAGGCGTAGGAAAAAGGGCGGCTTGGCCCATCTTCGGACAATCGACGCCGGCCCCTTCTTTGACTGAAGGGCCGGCGTTTTCCGTTGTGGCCGTCAGGCCTGAAAAATTTCGATCGGTACCCGCTGACTCATGCCGCAGAGCAGTTCGTATGGGATGGTGCCCGCGTGGGTCGCGACCTCTTCGACCGGCAGACCGTCTCCCCAGATGATGGCCTTGTTGCCCGTCGCTACCGTGGGCGCTGCGGTCACATCCACCGCGATCATGTCCATCGACACGCGACCGACCAGCGGATAACGCACACCGCCGATGAGCACCGGCGTGCCGTTGTGCAGATGCCGCGGGAGGCCGTCGCCATAACCGGCGGCAAGAATGGCAATGGAGCTGTCGCGCTCGGCACGCCATGCACCGGCGTATCCCACCGTTTCGCCGCGCTTCACGTCGCGCACCGTGAGCACCGTGGTTTCCAGCGTCATCACGGGCTTGAGCCCATGTTCGTCGGCGCTCTCGCCCGCAAACGGCGAAACACCGTAGAGAGCGAGTCCCGGACGAACCCAGTCGCCGTGCGCACGTGGCCAACCGAGCGTACCGGCGGAATTTCCAATGCTGGTGGCGAGCCGCTGCTTGCCCGCAAGTTCCGCCTGCTCGAGCGTTCGCTCGAACGTCGCCACCTGATCGGCCGTCATCCCGACGTTGCGCTCGTCGGCGCGCGCCAGGTGCGTCATGACGCGCAGCTCGAGCGCGGGGACCATCAGTGCGCGCAGCCGCGCGAGCGCCGGCGCAAACACGTCGGGCCGAAAGCCGAGGCGGTTCATGCCCGTATCCATTTTGATCCAGATGATGAAGCGCTCGGCGCCGCGGTGCGCCTCCAATAGTTTGAGCTGCAGCGGATCGTGGACCACCAGCTCGAAACCGTGATGCGCGGCCTCCGCAAGTTGCTCGGCGCTGAACACACCCTCGAGCAACACGATGGGCGCGCGCACGCCGGCGCGGCGCAACGCGATGCCTTCTTCCAGTCGCGCGACTGCGAAACTGTCCGCGTCAGCAAGCGCGAGTACCGTGGAGACGAGCCCGTGGCCGTAGGCATTGGCTTTGACCACCGCCATGACTTTCGCACCCGGCGCGTACGCGCGGACCGTGCCGAGGTTGTGGCGCAGCGCGACGGTATCGACCAGCGCGCGGATCAACCGGATCAACGCATGATTCCTTCGCCGTACGCCGGATCGGCGTAGTTCTCGAAGCGGCTGAACTGACCGCGGAAGGTAAGCCTGATGTCGCCGGTTTCACCGTTGCGGTGTTTCGCGAGGTCGATCTCGGCGACGCCTTTCTTCGGCGTTTCCTTGTTGTAGACCTCTTCGCGGTAGATCAGCAGGATCATGTCTGCATCCTGTTCAATAGCCCCGGATTCTCTCAGATCCGACATCACCGGCCGCTTGTTCTCGCGCTGCTCGACGCCGCGATTCAACTGCGACAGCGCGATCACCGGGCAGTGGATTTCCTTGGCCAGCGCTTTCAGGCCGCGCGAGATCTCGGAAATCTCCGTGGCGCGATTTTCCTTGGTGCCCGGCACCGACATGAGCTGTAGATAGTCGACGACGATCAGGTCGAGTCCGTGTTCGCGCTTGATGCGCCGCGCACGCGCGCGCAGCTCGGTGGGCGTCAGCGCCGGCGTGTCGTCGATGAATATCTTCGCGTCCTGCAGCTGCTTGGTGGCGCCGGTGATCCGCGGCCAATCCTCTTCAGTGAGTTTGCCACTGCGGATCGATCCCAGTGGAACGCTGCCGTTCGACGCCAGCATGCGCGTCAGAATCTGTTCGGCGGGCATTTCGAGACTGAAGATCGCGACCGACGCGCGGATGCCTTCCTTGAGCGCGGCGTGCTCGGCAATGTTGATCGCGAGCGTGGTCTTACCCATCGATGGGCGGCCGGCGATGATCAGCAGGTCGCCACCGCGCAAGCCTCCCGTCTTGGAATCGAAGTCGATAAAGCCTGTCGGCAGGCCGCGCGGCTTGTTGGGGTTGTTGTACAGATCGTCGATCATGTCGATCAACGGCGGCAGCGCGGCTTTGGCGCTCACATAGCCCTTGCCGCGGCTCGAGCCTTCCGCGATCGCAAAAATGCGCCGTTCGGCGCGCTCGACCAGGTCGCGCGCGCTTTCGCCCTCTTCGCTCCAGACCGAGCTCGCGATCTCGCCGCCGGCGCTGACCAGCTCCCGCAGCAGCGCGCGTTCCTTGACGATCTCCGCGTAGGAGCGCGCATTCGCGGCGCCCGGCGTGTCGCGCGTCAGCGTGCCCAGATAGGCGAGCCCGCCAGCCTCGTTGAGCTTCCCCAGGCGCTGCAGGTGTTCGGAAACGGTGACCGGATCGCAGGGTTGCGCTTCGCCCGCGAGCGCCGCGATGCTTTCGAATATGAGCTTGTGGTCGGGGCGGAAGAAGAAATCTGCGACGACCACGTCACCGACGTTGTCCCAGGCGGTGCGATCGAGCATCAGCCCGCCGAGCACCGCCTGCTCGGCCTCGATGGAATGCGGCGGAGCGCGCAGGTCGCTCGCGCTTGGAGCTTCACGACGGAATTTGGGAGTGGTCGACATGTGGTTTGGAATCCCCCGGTTGCGTCGACTCTAAAAACAAACGCCCCGTGAGTCCATCACGGGGCGCGTTGTCATCTGCGAGAAACGCCGAAGTCTTTCTGACTCCGGCAGTTACGTCGCTTTACTCTTCGGCGGTGATCACGACCGGCAGCTGCACATCGATGTCTGTGTGCAGATGCAGGGTGATCGTGTGCTCGCCGACCGTGCGCAGCGGGCCTGTCGGCAGGCGCACTTCCGCGCGCGCAACCTTGTGGCCGGCGTTGGTGCACGCCTCGGCGATGTCCGCCGTGCCGATGGAACCGAAGAGCTTGCCTTCGGTGCCGGCCTTCGCGGTGATCTGCAGTTTGAAGTCCTTGAACGCGGCCGAACGGCTCTCGGCGTCCTGGAACTGGTCGCGCGCGACCTTCTCGAGCTCGGCGCGACGCGCCTCGAACCTCTTGACGTTCTCGGGCGTGGCCAGCGTGGCCTTGCCCTTCGGCAGAAGGAAGTTGCGGCCGTAGCCCGACTTCACTTTGACGCGATCGCCGATGGTGCCGAGGTTAGCGACTTTGGTGAGCAGAATGACGTCCATGATGGGCCTCAGTGCTGGTCGGTGTAAGGCAGCAGCGCGAGATAACGCGCACGCTTGATCGCCGACGAGAGCTGGCGCTGGTAGAACGCCTTCGTGCCGGTGATGCGGCTCGGGACGATCTTTCCCGTCTCGGTGATGTACTGCTTGAGGGTGCCCAGATCCTTGTAGTCGATCTGCTTCACACCTTCGGCCGTGAAACGGCAGAACTTGCGACGGCGCGAGAACGAACGGTTGCCACCGCCGCCACCTGCACCGCCACCACCTGGACCACTACGACGCGGTTTATCGTCTTTCATCAGACATTCACTCCCATGTCGTCGTCATCCGAGGCGAACGGCGAATCGTCGCGACGATCGCGGCGCGGTCCGCCTTCCTTCTCTTCCTGCGCGGCCTTCGCCATCGGCGAGGGTTCCACCACGGCTTCGTCCATGTTCACGACGAGGTGGCGGAGCACCGCGTCGGAGAAACGGAATGCGCCGGTAAGCTCGGTCAACGTCTTCTGATCGCATTCCACGTTCAGCAGCACGTAGTGCGCCTTGTGAACCTTGGAGATCGGGAAGGTGAGCTGGCGGCGGCCCCAGTCTTCGTGACGATGCACGCTGCCGCCGTTCGCGGAAATCATTCCGCGGTAGCGCTCGACCATGGCCGGGACCTGTTCGCTCTGGTCCGGATGGACCAGGAATACGATTTCGTAATGCCTCATGTTTGCTCCTTGTGGATGTTAGCTACCCGCCTGAGGTTGGCGATGTAGCAAGGAGAACCGGCTGCGGCTTTGGGCTGCCCCATCCGGTTCAAAACGGGCGCGAAGAATACTCAAGGGCCGGTGGATTGGCAAGGCGCGAATCAGCGATCCGCGACTGCATTTTCAATCACCCTTTCAATTACTTAGGCAGCTACCTGGGCGGCCGGGCAGCCTTCGCCGACGCCAATCGCTGACGCAGGGCCTCGTACAGCAGCATTCCGCTCGCCACGGACACGTTCAGGCTTTCGACCGAACCGTGCTGCGGCAGCCGCACGGTCAGGTCGCAGGTTTCGCGAGTGAGTTGTCGCAGCCCACTGCCCTCGGCCCCCATCACCAGCGCGATCGGGCCCGCAAGGTCGGCCTCGTGTGCGAGTTGGGGGGCATCGGCATCCGCACCCACGATCCACAGGCCGGCGTCTTTCAGCAGCCGCAGCGTGCGCGCGAGATTCGTGACGACGGCAATCGGCGTCGTCTCGGCGGCGCCGGCGGCCACCTTGCGCACGGTCGGCGTCATCTGCACGGCGCGATCCTTGGGGATGACCACCGCCAGCGCGCCACAGGCATCGGCGGTACGCAGGCAGGCGCCGAGGTTGTGCGGATCCTGCACTCCGTCGAGCACCAGCACGATCGGCGCCCTGACGGCGGCATTGGTCAACGCAGCTAACAACTGCTCCTCGCGCCACGGCGGCAGAGGCGGCACCTCGGCGAACACGCCCTGGTGCGTCACGTCGCCGAACAGTTGCTTGAACACGGCCGGCTGAGCACGCTTGACCGTCTTGCCCGCATCCCCGGCCAGCTTGAGGATCTCCGCCACGCGCGGATCGGTGCGTTGCTCGGCGACCGTGACGGAACTCACGCGTTCCGCATGCCGTGTGAGCAACGCGCGCACCGCGTGTAATCCATACACCTTCTCGCTCAAGGGTTATCTCCCGCGCTGCCCACGCCGTGGCGATCCACGCTGCGCCGTCTTGTTAGGCGTTTTAAAGGGACGGTGCGGCGACTTCTGCGGCTTCTTCCCCGCGTCGGCCTCGACTTCGACCAGTTCGAGATCGACCAGCCCTTCGATGGGATTGACGCTCGTGACGATGACGTGCACACGCGCGCCCAGCGACAGACGCCGCTTGTTCGCGCGCCCTATCCAGGCGCGGCCGCCGGGCTCCATGATGTATTCGTCGTCGCGCAGGTTGTCGATGTGCAGCAGGCCGTCGGTGCCGATCGCGGTCAACTGCACGAAGGCGCCGAATTCCACCACCGTGGTGATCAGGCCTTCGAAGGTCTGGCCGATGCGGTCGCGCAGGTACACGCACTTGAGCCAGGCGTTCACGTAGCGGTCCGATTCGTCGGCGCGCTTCTCGAGCAGCGTGAGATCGGCGCCGGCCAGCGCCAGTGCGCCGCCGTCGTACCGCATGCCGTAGGGGTCGGCGTCCGACAACAACGCGCGCAGGCAGCGATGCACCACGAGATCCGGATAGCGGCGGATCGGCGAGGTGAAGTGCGCGTATTGCGTGAGCGCCAATCCGAAGTGACCGATGTTCACGGGCTGGTAGACGGCCTGCTGCATCGTGCGGATCACCAGCGATTCGATGAACGGCCGCCGCTCGTCGTGCGCGAGACGCTCGGTGATCGCGCGGAAATCGCGCGGCCGCACGTCCTCGGGCAACTCGGCCGCGACGCCGAGCGCGGTCAGCGTTTCGAGCAACAAATCGATCTTCTTTTCCTCCGGCTTGCCGTGAACGCGGTACAGCGTGCCGATGCGCCGCGTCTCGAGCTCGTGCGCGACCGCGACGTTGGCGAGGATCATGCACTCCTCGATGAGCTTGTGTGCCTCGTTGCGTTCGTACAGGTACACGCGCTGGATGCGGCCGGCCGGGTCGATGTCGAATTCGGCCTCGGGCGCGTCGAACTCGAGCGCGCCGCGTTTGTGCCGCGCCTTGAGCAACGCGTGATAGACGTCGACCAGCGGCAACAGCCGGTTCATCAAACTACCCGGCTGGGAACGCGCCTCTGAT
>DATHJZ010000249.1:0-28311 GCA_035286365.1 Steroidobacteraceae bacterium
CAAGCGCGTCGAGCCGCACTTTCACCGCGCTGCCATGGGCGTCCAGGCCTTCCAGGTCCGACAGTGTGATCGCCGTGGGGCCGAGCGCGCGCAGTCCGTCGGCGGAGAGCTCCTGCACGGTGATTCTTTTCTGATATTCAACAAGAGAAAGGCCGCTGTAGCTGCGCGCGTAGCCGAACGTCGGCAGCACGTGATTGGTGCCGGAGCAGTAGTCACCCATCGATTCGGGCGACCATGGGCCGATGAACACCGAGCCTGCGCTCTCGACCTGCGGCAGCAGCGCGCGCGGCTCGCGCGTCTGGATGATGAGGTGTTCCGGCGCGTACTCGTTCGAAACCGCGACGGCGGTGGCGAGATCGGGCACGACGATACAGCGGCTGTTCGCCATCGACTGCGCGACGATATCGCGTCGGGTTAGCGCGGCGGTTTGCTTCGCAATCTCAGCGCCGACTCCTTCCGCCAGCGACGCCGAGGTGGTGACCAGCACGACCTGCGCGATGGCGTCATGTTCGGCCTGCGCGAGCAGATCGGCGGCGACGAAACGCGCGTTGGCGGAATCATCGGCGATGACCAGCACTTCCGAAGGACCCGCCGGCAGATCGATGGCTGCGCCGGCCGGATCCGCGGCAACGATTTGTTTGGCGGCCGTTACCCAGGCGCTGCCGGGTCCGAAAATCTTGTCGACCTTGAGCACGGTCTCGGTGCCAAAGGCGAGGGCAGCGATAGCCTGCGCGCCTCCCATCTTGTAGACGGTGTCGACGCCGCATAGTTGCGCCGCAACCAGCACCGCTGCGTGCACCTTGCCGTCCGCACCCGGTGAACTCGCGATCGCTCGCGCCTTGCTTCCGGCGATGCGCGCGGGCACGGCCAGCATGATCGCGGTGGAGGGCAGCGGCGCGGAACCCGCCGGCACGTACAGGCCGACACTGTTGATCGGACGAGTGATGCGTTCGCACACCACGCCCGGCATCGTCTCGACGATGAGCGGCTGCGACTGCTGCGCCTCGTGAAAACGCGCGACGTTGGCGATGGCGCGCTCGAGCGCTGCGAGCTGATCGGCGCGCAACGCGGCGCGGGCTTCGCGAAACTCGACGGCGCTCACGCGCAGATCGGCGAGCGCCGGCCCACCGAACTGCTGTGTGTAGCGACGCACTGCCGCGTCGCCTTCGGTTCGCACCGCGGAAACAACGGCCGCGGCCTGGCGGAATATCTCCTCGCGGCCCTCGGCCGCGGGGCGTGCCAATGCCGCGCGCCGCGCCTGCGGTGATGCCGTATTCCAGTCGACTGACTTCATGCGCGTTTAAACCAGCATTTTCTCGACGGGCAGCACCAGCAGCGAGCTCGCGCCGGCCTTCTTGAGACTCTCGAGTGTTTCCCAGAACACGTTTTCGCGACACACCGCGTGGATCGCGACCAGGTCGTTCGACCCTTCGAGCGGAATGATGGTGGGCGATTCACTGCCCGGCAGCAGCCGGCGAATCTCCGCGAGGGCCGCGCGCGGCGCATGCAGCATGATGTACTTGCTTTCCTTGACCTGTTGCACGCCGTCGATGCGCATCAGCAGACGCTCGACCCACTCCTGCTTGATCGCAGTCAGCGCGACCGGCGTACGGATCAGCATCGCCTGGCTCTCGAGCACCGTCTCCACTTCGCGCAGGTGATTGGCCGAAAGCGTCGAACCGGTGGAGACGAGATCGCAGATGAGATCGGCGCGCCCGAGGCGCGGGGCGATCTCCACCGCACCCGACAAGGTGACGATATCGGCCGTGACATTGCGCGCGCGCAGATAACGTTCGAGCGTGAATGGGTAGGTAGTCGCGATGCGCTTGCCCGCAAGCGAGTTCGGGCCTTCGTAGCTCACGCCTTCGGGTACCGCGAGCGACAGGCGACAACGCCCGTATTCGAGCGTGCGCAGCTCGGTGAAATTCGCCGGATGACCGCGCGAGATGAGCTCGAGTCGTTTTTCTTCGAGGACGTTGCGCCCGACGAGGCCCAGGTCGCACACGTCTTCCTGCACGAGGTCGGGGATGTCGTCGTCGCGCACGAACAGCACGTCGAGCGGCATGTTCTCGCCGAAGCCCATCAATTGATCGCGGCCGCGCGAGAGCTTGAGACCGCAGCTTTTCAGCAGCTCGAGGGATGGGTCGGTAAGACGCCCCGATTTCTGCACGGCGAGCTTGAGACGTTGATCTTTGTCGTTGGGGATCATGGTGAACCGGTAATGGGAAGGGTGGCGCGCGGCCTTGAGAATCAGGCGTGGCGCTGCAGGCGATTGACCGCGATCGAGTAACCGCCGTTGCCATCGGAAAGGCAGCGCGCCACGCGTCCGATGGTGGTGACGCTGACTCCGGTCAAGCGGTGGATCTCGCGGTACGGCACGCCCTTCTGCAGCCAGTCCACCACCGCCCAGCGGTCGGCGATGGCCTGCAACTCGGCCGGTGTGCACAGGTCGCGAAAGAAGGCACGACATTCGTCCACGCTCTTGAGCGTCAACACGGCGGCGAACAGGCTGCGCTCCGAAAGCGCCTCCTGGCGGGCGGTGACATTGCGGTGCTGCTTCATGAACTAATGTACTAATGCGTTAATACGATGGCGCACCATATGCGTGGAACTGCAGAAAAGCAAGCCCAAGTGCTTGCGCTGGCGAGAACCGGCTCATAGAATTCGCGCACTCATCGAGACCGGCTGAGGGATTGGGCCCAAAGACGCCGGGGCAACCGCCGCAAACACGGAAAGGTGCCAACTCCTGCGGAACCGGCCGACGCTCAGGCGTCGAGAGGTTCCGGCAGATGAGCAGCCTCATACCTCCCGCTGTCGGGCAGGGTGGGGTGCCGTGCATCAGCACGGCGGCTCTCGGAGTGCTTGCTGAGCGGAGCATTCGATGAGCAACGACAAACAAACTGTGTCCCGTGACGAGCCCTCGACCGAGGGTGGCAACTCTCCAGCGCAGGTGCGCGAGGGCGTGCTGGCCGTGCCCGGCGAGGTCAAGCTGCACTTCGGCGGCAAGCTCGAATCGGTGTCGATCGCCTGGCGGCTCGCCGGACCCGCCGGCGCGCCGGTCGTGGTGGCGCTCGGCGGCATTTCCGCGTCACGACGGGTGTGGCAACCCGAAGAGCCGCGCGGCGGCTGGTGGCATGAAGTCGTCGGTCCCAGGCTCGCGCTGGATACGCAGCGCTTCCGCATCCTGAGCTTCGACTATCTCGGCGCCAGCGCCGACTCCACCGGCCCGCGCGACGGCGCGCCGTTTCCGACGGTGTCGGCCTATGACCAGGCCGAACTACTGCTGCGGCTCATCAATCATCTCGGCATCGCTTCCTTGCGCGCCATTGCCGGCGCCTCTTATGGCGGCATGGTCGCGCTGGCATTCGGCGAGCGATATCCGGAGCGCGTTGCGCGTCTCATCGTCATCAGCGCGGCGGACCGCGCCCATCCGATGGCCAGCGCCTGGCGGGTCGTGCAGCGGCGCATCGTGAAGCTGGCGATCGAATCCGGAAAATCCGCGCAGGGCCTCGAGCTCGCGCGTGCGCTCGCCATGGCCACGTACCGCAGCCCCGAGGAGTTCGCGGCGCGCTTCGCCGCCGCGCCGCGCCGCGGCGACGACGGGCAGCACGTCCTCCCCGTCGAGGAATACCTGTTTGCGCGCGGCGCCGAATACGCGCAGCGCTACCGGCCGGACTCCTTTGTGTGCCTGTCCGAGTCCATCGATCTGCATCGTGTCGATACGGCGCGCATCTTCGCGCCGGTCACCGCGATCGCGGTGCGCGAAGACCAGCTGGTTCCGCTCGCCGACATGCGCGCCATGGTGGCGCGCCTGCCGAATGCCGAATTGCACGAGATCTCCTCGGTGTACGGACACGACGCCTTCTTGAAGGAGAACCGGCGTCTCGCGCCGATCTTCGCCAACGTATTGACCGACTTGCCAGGACCGAACGGATGACGACCTTGACCCAGGACACCCGCGCCGTGCGCGCGGGCCTCGAAAACTGCGATGTGACCGGAGCCGTGGTACCGCCATTGCACTTGTCGTCCACCTACGCGTTCCGCGGCTTCGGAGACAAGCGCAAGTACGACTACAGCCGCTCCGGCAATCCGACGCGCGACTTGTTAGCCGACGCACTGACGGATCTCGAGGGAGGCGTGGGCGGAGTCATCACCGGATCCGGCATGGGCGCCATCACCCTGGTGGGGCACATCCTTCCCGTGGGCGCGCGGGTCGTCGCACCACACGATTGCTATGGCGGCACATTCCGCCTGCTGACCGCGTGGAAAAAGCGTGGCGAACTCGATGTCGAGTTCGTGGATTTCGGAAACGGGTCCGCGGTGTCGGCGGCGCTCTCGAAGCCCGCGGCACTGGTATGGATCGAAACCCCCAGCAATCCACTGTTACGCATCACGGACATCGCCGATATCTCCAAACGCGCTCATGCGATCGGCGCGCTGGTCGCGGCGGACAACACCTTTCTTTCACCGGGGTGGCAGCAGCCGCTCGCGCTCGGCGCCGACATCGTCGTGCACTCGACCACGAAGTACATCAACGGCCACAGCGACGTGGTCGGAGGTGCCGTGATCGCGGCGAAGCAGGAAGTCGCGGAGCAGCTGGCGTGGTGGGCGAATTGCCTCGGGTTGACGGGTTCCGCCTTCGACAGCTATCTCACCTTGCGGGGTTTGCGCACGTTGCATGTGCGCCTGAAAGAACACGGTCGCAACGCGCAGGCAGTGGCGGAATTCCTCACGCAGCAGAACAACGTGAAGCACGTGTATTTCCCGGGTCTCGCTGCGCATCGGGGCCACGACATCGCCAAACGTCAGCAGTCGGGTTTCGGCGCCATCGTCACGCTGGAAGTCGCCGGCGGCGCGGACGGCGCCAAGCGCTTCTGCGAAGCGCTCGAACTCTTCTCGCTGGCGGAGTCTTTGGGCGGAGTCGAAAGCCTCATCGCCCATCCGGCCACGATGACGCACGCGGCCATGGCGCCCGAAGCGCGCGCGGCAGCGGGCCTGGTCGATGGCCTGCTGCGGCTGTCCATCGGGATCGAATCCATCGATGACCTGCTGCGCGATCTCGCGACCGGAATCAAGGCATTGGGCTGACGTCTCAGTCGGCAATCTCGCCGCAGGTCAGGTTGAGCACGGCCGCGGTTACGGCGCTCGCCTGGTCCGAGGCCATCAACACGTCCGCGTTGGCGACTTCCGCCATCCGTGGCATCCGTCGCAGCATCGTTTTCTCGGCGATACGCGCTTCGAATGCCTCGCGCGACACGCCCGGCGCGTCCGGCGAACCGGCCGAGCGCAGCGCGACGACGCGGACACCTTGCGGCCCGAGTTCGACCGCCAGCTGCCGGCACAGTGCTTCGATTGCCGCGCACGCGACGCCGAATCCGCCGCTCGCCTCATAGGGCTTGCGCGCCACCTGCGCGGTGAGCGCGAGGATGACACCGCTGCGCGCCTTCACCATGTGCTGCGCGGCAGCCGTCGACGTCAGGAACTGGGTGCGCATGGCCGTTTCGATCGGCTGCACGAAATCGGCCGCCTTCATCGATGCGAGCAACGCTCCCTGCGCATCGCCAAGGCCGATCAAATTGAACGAGATGTCGACGCGGCCGTGAGTACGAACCACGCCTTCGAGAAGTTTCTCGACCGACTCGCGGTCGAGCGCATCGACTTTTGCCGCGCGGGCACGCGCACCATCCTTCGAAAGCTTGCGCGCGAACGCGTCCACCTTTGCGAGAGTATGGCCGGCAAGCTCGACGTGTGCGCCCGCGCGCGCGAACGCGCGCGAAACCGCACCGCCCATGGAACCGGCGGCGCCGTAGACCACCGCCACTTTCCCTGCCAGCAGTTCTTGTCGTTCGATCACCTGGGTTCCTCCCGGTTTCGTTGTGCCGCCGGCGGCGAATGGCAATGCGGCGGCGGCGCCTGCGGTGAGGAGATGGCGGCGGGAGAAGTCTTCCATTGCGTTTCCTTCAACGGTTTTGCTTCTTGTCAAACAGCAATTCGAGGTAGCGGCGCAGATGCTCGAAACTCTCGAGCGCGGCGCGCCGCTCCTGGCGCGCCTTGGCCATGATGAAGGCGCCCTGGATCACCGCCTGCATGTGAACGGCGAGCGTGGCCGCCGCGAGCTTCGCGACGGGATAGGCGGCGAGCGCCGCATCGATCATCACGGTAAGCATCCGCAGGTGTTTGTCGATCGTGTCTGCGCAGGCGGCGCGGATGCCGGGATGCGATTCGTGGGTCTCCTGAATGGTGGTGCCGGCGTAGCAGGTGAACTGCCACATCTCACCGGCGAGCAGTTCCTTGCGATAGTCGACGTAGCCCAACAGCCGATCGAGCGGATCGGCTTTCGTGTTGTAACGGGCGGCCGCGAATACCTGCGACGCGCGCTCGTTCCAGGCGCCCGCCGCGGCCACCGCCAATTCCTCTTTGCTCGCGAAGTGGTGAAAGAAGCTGCCCTTGGTCACTCCGGCCGCAGCGCAGACATCGTCTACGCGGGTGGCGGCGTAACCATTGGCGCGCACCAGGTCGATGGTCGCGGCCAGGAGGCGAGTGCGGGAATTCTCGGGGGGTGCGGACATGCATCACCATACCGGTTGGTATGGCGAAACATACCGGCCGGTACGTAGGCAGTCAAGCCGGCGGCGCGGGTTGTGGTGTACATTGCGGCCGATGCAGGTGTCCCGCGCCGAACTCGAAACCCGTTATCGCGACATGTCCGACGACGAGTTGCTAGGGTTGCTCGCCAACGGCGATCTCATCGAACTCGCCCGCGACGTCGCTCTCGCGGAAGCGACGCTGCGCGGCCTGCGGGTGCCGGCACTCGGGATACTGGCCGAGAACGAGGGTGTC
Source organism: Steroidobacteraceae bacterium (assembly GCA_035286365.1). Classification (GTDB taxonomy): domain Bacteria; phylum Pseudomonadota; class Gammaproteobacteria; order Steroidobacterales; family Steroidobacteraceae; genus CADEED01. Next base: position 6,841 of record DATHJZ010000249.1, read on the forward strand.
GAGGTGGCGCATGGCCATGGACCGCTGTGCATTTGCGCGCGCTATCTGAATCCGATGGACGCACAGGTGCTGGTGGCGCGGCTGCAGGCGGAAGGGTTGGCCGCACGTATCGCCGACGCGGACACGGTTTATGCGAACGGCGCGTTGTTTGGATCGCTGGCGCTTGGCGGTGTGCGGGTGATGGTCCCCGAATCGCAACTCGATGACGCGAAGCGCATTCGAACCGCGTACGACGCCGGCGAGTACGCCATCGACGACGATTTCGACGTCAATCAGTAGCGGTGGCAGCGAGGATCGCGTCGCCCATGCGGCGCGTCGACATCGAGGGCCGGCCGTGCTCGGCGATGTCGGCGGTGCGCGCACCGGCGGAGATCACGCGGTCGACCGCCTGTTCGATCGATTCCGCTTCGCGTACCAGGTCGAGAGAGTGCCGCAGCAGCATCGCGACGCTCAGGATGGTGCCGATGGGATTCGCGATGCCCTTGCCGGCAATGTCCGGAGCGGAGCCATGGATCGGTTCGTACAACCCGCGTCGGCCATCGCCGAGCGAGGCGGAGGGCAGTACGCCGAGCGAACTTGCGAGCATCGCGCCTTCGTCGGTGAGAATGTCGCCGAACATGTTCTCGGTGAGCATCACGTCGAATTCGCGTGGGCGCTTGAGCAGGTGCATGGCCGCGGAATCGACCAGCATGTGTTCGAGGCTGACCTCGGGGAATTCCGAATGCACGACGTGCCCGGCGATCTCGCGCCACAGGCGGGAAGTCTCCAGCACGTTCGACTTGTCGATCGAAACGATTTTCTTGCGACGGGTCATCGCCAGCCGTCCGGCGACGCGCGTGATGCGTTCGATCTCGCTGGCGGAGTAACTGCACAGATCCGTGGCGAGGGTGGGCGTGCGGGTCTTGGCGCCGAAGTAGATGCCGCCCGTCAGCTCGCGCACGAACACGAGGTCCACGCCGTCGAGAATTTCGGGCTTCAGCACGGATGAGTCGCGCAGGGCGGGATGCAGCTTGATGGGTCGCAGGTTGGCGTAGACGCCGAGCTCGCGCCGCAAGCGCAGCAGTCCCTGTTCCGGCCGCACCGGCGCCAACGGACCCCATTTCGGGCCACCGATCGCACCTAACAACACTGCGTCGGCCGCGAGGCACACATCGAGCGTCGATTGCGGCAGTGGGTCGCCGTGCAGGTCGATGGCGATGCCACCGAACGGCGCATGCGTCAGCGTAAATTCGTGGCCGAAGCGCTTGCCGACCTGTTCGAGTACCCGGACACCTTCGTCGACGACTTCGGGGCCGATGCCGTCACCCGCAATGACGGCTATTTTTGCTTTCACTTGGGTGCCTTCATCGAGGTATTTGCTCGTACGTCGAAATTGCCGCGGTCTGCGACAGCAGATACCCGAGTTCGTCGACGCCGTTCAGCAGGCAGAAGCGCGCGAAGCCTTCGAGAGGAAATTGCACGGCTGTGCCGTCCGGCAAGGTCAGCGTGGTCGAGTCGACATCGATGGAAACCTCGGCGCCCGCATTGGCCAACAACCAGGCGTGCGTGGCGTCGTCGACGACCAGCGGCAGCAAACCGTTCTTGAGGGAATTGGTGCAAAAAATGTCCGCGAACTCGGTGCTGATAACGGCCTGGAAACCGAAATCCAGCAGCGCCCAGGCCGCGTGTTCGCGCGAGGAGCCGCAGCCGAAATTGCGGCCGGCCACCAGGATGCGCGCGCCGGCGGCCCCGGGTTTATTCAGCGCGAATTCGGGCCTTGGATTGCCGGCGCTGTCGTAACGCCAGTCGGCGAACAGATGTTTGCCGAAGCCCGCTTTCGAGGTCGACGTGAGGAAGCGCGCCGGGATGATCTGGTCGGTGTCGATGTTGGCCGCGGGCAGGGCGACGGTACGGGAACGAATGGTTTTGACGGCGGGCATGTTAGTTGGTGAATTCGCGCGGGTCGGTCACGCGTCCGCGGATGGCGGAAGCGGCGGCGGTTTCGGGACTCGCGAGCAAGGTGCGCGCACCCGTGCCCTGGCGGCCTTCGAAATTTCGGTTGCTCGTGCTGATGGAGTAGTGGCCGGACGGGACCAGATCCCCGTTCATGCCGAGGCACATCGAGCAGCCGCTCTCGCGCCACTCGGCGCCCGCGGCCAGGAACACCTGGTCGAGGCCTTCGGCTTCGGCGGCACGTTTCACCGTCTGCGAGCCAGGCACCACCAGCATCTTCACGCCCTGCGCGAGCTTGTGACCGCGCAGTACGCGCGCGGCGCTGCGCAGATCCGAGAGGCGGCCATTGGTGCAGCTGCCGACGAATACATTGTTGACGGGAACATCCGCGATCGCTTCACCCGCTTTCAAGCCCATGTACGCCAGCGCCTTCTCGAACACCGCATCGCCCCTGGAAGGCACGTTGCCGGTGATCGGCGCCACCATGCCGGGATGAGTGCCGTAGGTGACCATCGGCACGAGCGAGGCCGCGTCGATTTCGACCGAGCGATCGAAGACGGCGGCAGGATCGCTGGGTAGTTTGCTCCAGCGCGCAATGGCCGCGTCCCAGGCGGCGCCCTTCGGCGCGCGCGGCGTGCTCGCGAGATATTCGAACGTGGTCGCGTCGGGCGCGATCATGCCGGCGCGCGCACCCGCTTCGATGGACATGTTGCAGATGGTCATGCGCTCATCCATCGACATCGCTTCGATGGCGGGGCCGCGGTATTCGAGCACGTGGCCCGTGCCACCGGAGACGCCGATCCTGCCGATGATGGCGAGGATCAGATCCTTCGCGGTCACGCCCCTGGGCAGCCGGTTCGTCACGTTGATCGCGAAAGTCTTCGGCTTGCGCTGCAGCAGGCATTGCGTCGCCAGCACGTGCCCGACCTCGGTGGTGCCGATGCCGAAGGCGAGGGCGCCGAACGCGCCGTGGGTCGAGGTGTGTGAGTCGCCGCAAACAATGGTTTTGCCGGGCTGCGTGATGCCGAGCTCGGGCCCGATGATGTGCACGATGCCGCGCCGGCTGTCCTGCAGATTGAACAGTTCCACGCCGAATTCGGCGGCGTTGATCTCGAGCTGTTTCACCTGCTTCGCGGCGGAGTCGACCGCGATCGGCACGCCGCCGAACACCTGCTCGGTGCGTGTGGGCGTGGAATGGTCCATGGTCGCGAGCGTGAGATCGGGACGGCGGAGCTTGAGTCCGCGTGCACGCAGTTCGGTGTACGCCTGCGGCGTGGTCACCTCGTGCGTGAGATGCAGGTCGATGAACAATACTGCGGGCGTATCGGCGGTCTCGGGTACGACCACGTGGTCGTCCCAGACTTTTTCGAACATTGTTTTGGGGAAGGTGCTCATTTGCCTTTATGAAGAATGGGGTCAGGCACCATTTTCGCAAAGCCGAAAATGGAGCCAGACCCCCTGGCTAATTGGCGTCATCGAACTGCGTTAGCCGACGACCGCGGCGCGCGGTGCATTCATGTCCACGTAGTCGAGCCAACCGTACTTGTCGGCCGCCTTGCCCTGCACGAGCGCGAAGTACGCCTGTTGCAGCCTGGCCGTGATCGGGCCGCGCTTTCCGTTGCCGATCTGGATGGCGTCGACGGAGCGGATCGGCGCGACTTCGGTGGCAGTGCCCGTGAAGAACAGTTCGTCCGCGATGTAGAGCAACTCGCGCGGCACGGCCATCTCGCGCACCTCGATGCCGAACTCTTTCGCGAGCGTGATGACGGTGTGACGGGTGAGGCCGCCGAGCAGCGAGTGCGCCAGGCCCGGCGTATGCAGGATGCCGTCCTTGACGATGAACAGATTCTCGCCGGCGCCTTCACTCACGGTGCCGTCGGTAGAAAGGCCGATGCCTTCGACGAACCCCAGGCGCTTCGCTTCGAGGCCGATCAGCTGGCTCGACAGGTAGTTGCCGCCGGCCTTGGCCATGGCGGGAATCGTGTTAGGCGCGACGCGTTGCCATGAGGACACGCACACGTCGACGCCTTCGTCTTCCGCGGCGCCGAGATATTTGCCCCATTCCCAGCCGGCGATGGCCACTTCGATCGGTGGGTCGATCTTCGGCACCACGCCGGCCTCGCCGTAGCCGCGAAACGCGACCGGACGCAGATACGCGCCGCGCGCCAACCCGTTCTGCGAGATGACTTCACGGCAGGCGTGGTTGATCTGCTCCTCGTTGTACGGGATGTTGATGCGGTAGATCTTCGCGGAGTCGAACAACCGGTGCGTGTGGTCCTTCAGGCGGAAGATGGCAGGGCCGCGCGGCGTCTCATAGGCGCGCACGCCCTCGAACACCGAGGAGCCGTAGTGCAGGGCGTGCGTGAGCACGTGCACCGTGGCCTTTTCCCAGGGCGTAAGCTTGCCGTTGAACCAGATGTATTTCGTTGCGGGAATGGGCATGACGTCAACTCCGTTTAAACCGCGGACTGCGCGACACGCGCGGCACCGGTCCGCTCCTCGCGCGAGCGGGATGCGCCCTGTGCGAGTTCGATTCGATTGATCACTTCGAGGAAGGCCTGTGTTGCTGACTCGACGATGTTGGTGCTGACACTCGAGCCGCGATAAGTGCGCTGATTGTACTCCACGTACACCAGCGCCTCGCCCTGCGCGTCTTCACCGGCGGAAACGCTGCGCACCTCGAACTTGCGCAATACGACCTGCACTCCCGTGGCGCGTTCGATCGCTTTCAGCGCGGCATCCACCGGACCGTCACCGGTGGCGCGCATTTCGATTTCGCGGCCATCGCTGTTTCGCAGGCGCACCGTGGCCTCCGCCGCATTTCCGTCGGACGCCGTGCGCAGGTTCAACAAGACCCACGGTCCGACGGCGCTGTGCTCGGCCTGCAGGACCAGCGCTTCGATGTCGCCGTCGTACAGCTCCTTTTTCCTGTCGGCCAGCGCTTTGAATTCCTCGAACACCCGCGCGAACTCGACCTCATCGAGCTCGAACCCCAATTCCTTGATGCGCTCGCGCAGCGCGTGGCGGCCCGAGTGTTTGCCGAGCACCAGCGCCGAGCGCGACAGACCCACATCCTGCGGACGCATGATCTCGTACGTGCTGTGGTGCTTGAGCATGCCGTGCTGATGAATGCCAGATTCATGCGCGAACGCGTTCTCGCCGACCACCGCCTTGTTGCGCGGGATCGGCACGCCGACGATGTTCGCCAGCATGCGTGAGGTTGGATAAAGGCGCGTGGTATCGATGCGCGTGTCGAGATTGAAGAACGCATCGCGCGTCTTCAATGCCATCACGACTTCTTCCAGTGAACAGTTGCCGGCGCGTTCGCCGATGCCGTTGATGGTGCACTCGATCTGGCGCGCGCCCGCGACCACGGCCGTCAAACTATTGGCCACGGCCATGCCGAGATCGTCATGACAGTGCACCGACAGCCGGATCTGGTCGATGCCGCGGACGTTCTTGCGCAGGTAGCGGAACAACTCGGCGAATTCATCAGGCACGGTGTATCCGACCGTGTCGGGTATGTTCACCGTGGTCGCGCCGGCCTCGATGACCGCCTCGACGACCTGCGTCAGGAAATCGAGTTCGGTGCGCGAGGCATCTTCGGGCGAGAACTCGACGTCATCGCTCAAGCTGCGCGCGAATTGCACGCCCTCGACGGCCGTCTTGATGATCTCTTCCCGGGCCATGTTCAACTTGAACTGCCGATGGATGGCGCTGGTGGCGAGGAATACGTGAATGCGCCGGTTGGCGGCAGGCGCGATTGCCTTGGCGACCTGCGCGATGTCATCGCGGTTGCAACGCGCGAGGCCGCAGATGATCGGTCCCTGCACCTCGCGCGCCACCGCGTTCACGCTGTCCCAATCGCCACGCGAGGCGGCCGGAAAGCCCGCCTCGATGACGTCCACGCCCAGGTCCGCAAGCGCGCGTGCCACCCGCAGTTTCTCGGGCTGCGCCATGCTGCAGCCGGGCGATTGCTCGCCGTCGCGCAGCGTCGTGTCGAAGATCATCACTCGTTCACGCTGGGACATGGGTGTTACCTCGGGTCCAACCTGACGTTCAGTTGCGGCCTTGCTCCAGCCACGGCATGCGGGCGCGCAGATCCGCGCCGACGGTTTCGATCTGGTGATCGAGATCCGCCTGCATGAGCTTGTTGTATTCCTTGCGGCCGTCGGCGTTCTCCTTGATCCACTGCTTGGCGAACTTGCCCTTCTGGATCTCCTTGAGAATCTTGCCCATCTCTTTCTTGGTCTTGTCGTTGACGATGCGCGGGCCGCGCGTGAGGTCGCCGTACTTGGCGGTATCGGAGATGAACTTGTGCATCTTCGTGAGGCCGCCTTCGTGCAGCAGGTCGACGATGAGCTTCAGCTCGTGCAGGCACTCGTAGTAGGCGACTTCGGGCTGATAGCCGGCTTCGACCAGCGTCTCGAAACCCTTGAGCACCAGATCGCTGGTGCCACCGCACAGCACGGCCTGTTCGCCGAACAGATCCGTTTCGGTCTCTTCCGCGAACGTCGTCTCGAGCACACCGCCGCGCGTGCCGCCGATTCCGTGGCCGTACGCCAGCGCCTTGGCGAAAGCGTTACCGGTCGGATCCTGGTACACGGCGATCAGCGACGGCACGCCGCGACCCTGCTGGTACTGTCGGCGCACCAGATCGCCGGGTCCCTTCGGCGCGATCAGGACGACGTCCAGATCCTTGCGCGGCTTGATCTGCTTGAAGTGGATATTGAAGCCATGCGCGAAGAGCAGGGCGGTGCCCTTCTTCAGGGACTTCTCCACGGCCTTGTAGAGGTCCTTCTGCGCGAGGTCGGGAACCAGCATCGCGACGAGGTCGGCACCGGCCGCGGCGTCGTTCGGTTCGGCGACCTTGAGGCCGTCTTTCCTTGCTTTCTTCCAGCTCACGCCGTTCTTGCGGACGCCGACCACCACGTCATGTCCGCTGTCCGAGAGGTTGAGTGCATGGGCGCGGCCCTGGCTGCCGTAACCCAGGATGGCGATCCGGGCTTTCTTGAGCGCCTTCTTGTCTACGTCTTTGCCCGAGTACAGCTTCGTCATTGTCGGCTCCATTACAAACGTTCATAAGAAAAACCCCGCATCGGCTCAGTGGCCGGTGCGGGGTTTTTGGTGAATTTGCTTGTCTCTAGTGTTAGCGAGTCAAGCAGGCGTCCCGCACCGTGCTCCCGATAAGGAGTACGGGAAGCGAGAGAAGTAGAACGACGTCGCGCGCCGGTATGGCGCTGCGGAAAAACACGTCGATCTGTGAGCACTTGGCCTGCATACAATGCGCGCAATAGCACCACAGGTGTTTGCCCAGTGTCAACGCGCCGGCCGCGCCACAGCGCGCGTGGCAGCCCCGCTTGGTGGCCTAATCGCTTAAACTTTTTGCCGTGAATTCCCACCTGCTCAATGAAGCCGAGGCCAGCGGCGCACGACCGCTCTGGCTGGTTGGCGAACTGGGTCTGTCCGCATGGCTCGACTCGCAGACGCCTGCGGTGCGCTCCTGGGTCCGGGCGCAGGGCTTCGCCGCCGAAAAACAGAAGCTGCTGGTCATCCCGAGCGCTGCCGGCGACTCGATCGCGGGCGCGGTGCTGGGCCTCGGGCCAATCCAGGAGTTGAGCGAGCCGACCATCTGGACCTCGGCCGGGCTGCCGGATCGGCTGCCGGCGGGGCGCTACCGGTTCGCCGGCACTTTTAGCGCCGTAGGCGCGACTCAGCTGACCCTTGGCTGGGAATACGGCTCCTACCGGTTTACGCGGTATCGGAAACCAGCCGGAGAACTGCCGTCATTGGTGACGCCCGCCGGCACCGATCTCGAATACGTGCGGCTCGCGAACGAGGCCTTGAGCGAAGCACGCGATCTCATCAACACACCGGCGAACGACCTGGGTCCCGCGGAGCTCGGCGAGGCAGTGCAGCGCCTCGCACTGCAGCACGAAGCGGAGTGCCGGATCCTCGTGGGTGAGGAGCTGCTGCGGCAGAACTATCCACTCATATATGAGGTGGGCAAGGGCAGCGCGCGCGAACCGCGCCTCATCGACATGCGTTGGGGCAAGCGCGGTGCGCCGCTGGTCACGCTGGTCGGCAAGGGCGTGTGCTTCGACACCGGCGGCCTCGACATCAAGCCATCGAGCGGCATGATCCTCATGAAGAAGGACATGGGCGGTGCGGCACTGGTGCTGGCACTGGCGCGCATGCTGATGGGCGCCGACGCGCCCGTGCAATTGCGGCTGCTGATTCCCGCGGTCGAGAACAGTGTGTCCGGCCGTTCGTTCAGGCCCAGCGACATCCTGCGATCACGCCAGGGTCTGTCCGTCGAGATCGGCAATACCGACGCCGAAGGTCGCCTGGTGCTGGCAGACGCGCTGGCCGAAGCGGACCGTGAAAACCCGGCTTTGCTGATCGACCTCGCCACGCTGACCGGCGCGGCCCGCGTCGCGCTCGGCCCCGAGCTGCCGGCTATCTACTCGAATCCCCCCGAGCTGGCCGAGTCGCTGCGCCAGATCGGCGAGCGCGAGGCCGATCCGATGTGGCCCATGCCGCTGTGGCCGGGTTACGAGGAAGATCTCGCCAGCCGCATCGCCGATCTCAACAACATTTCCAACACGCAGTTCGCCGGCTCCATCATCGGCGCGCTGTTTCTCAAGCGCTTCGTCACGCGCACGCGCAACTGGCTGCACGGCGATGTTTACGCCTGGAACCCCAAGGAGCGCCCGGGCCGTCCCGTGGGCGCCGACCCGCACACCGTGCGCGCGCTGTACCGGCTGGTCCGGCAGAGATTCGGTTGATGGAGCGGGCTTGATGGCAGGGCGGCCAAGGCGGGCCGAATCGCCGACCGCGGAGGCGGCGTTCCGGCGCGAGATCGCGTCCTGGGCATTGTTAGGTCTGACGCTCGGCCTGGTGGAGGGCGCCACCGCCGCGGTGCTCATCAAGAAGACCTTCATGCACGCGGCGTCGCCGTGGTTCGTCAACCTCGCGGTGGCTTTTGTGAGCGGCGCGCCGGCGCTGTCGAACGTGGTGAGTTTCGTGTGGGCGAATCTCGCGCACGGCCGCGCCCGCATCGGCCTCATGGTGGGCCTGCAGGCGGGCTTCGCCATTCTCGTCGGGTTGTTAGGCGTGGCACCGCACGCACTCGGCGGCCTGGCGTTCGCGGTCGCCTCGATTCTCATCGCGCGCGTGGTGTGGACCGGCATCCTCACCGTGCGCGCCGCGGTGTGGAGCGCGAACTACCCGCGCGCCGCCATCGGTCGATACACCGGGCGCATCGTCATCGTGAGTTCGCTGGCCGTCGCGGTCGCGGCCGCCACGGCGGCCTGGGTGCTCGACCAGGGCGTGATCGACTCGCGCTGGCTGTTCGGCGGCGGCGCGGTTGCCGGACTCATTGCCGCCTGGCTGTATCGCGCCGCGCGCGTGCGGCGGGAGTTTGCGCTGCTCGCCGAAGAGAACGCCGTGATCGGACGCAGCGAACCGTTCAGCCTCGGCATGCTGTTCGAGATCCTCAAGAAGGATCCGCACTTTCGCGAATACATGTTCTGGATGGGCGTGTTCGGCGGCGGCAACCTCATGCTGACCTCGCAACTCGTGGTCATCTTCAGCGAGCACCTGCATCTGTCGGCGAGCGCACAGATCGCGTTGCTGTCGATCGTGCCGCTCGGCCTGCTGCCGCTGTTCGTGCCGTTCTGGGCCCGCATGTTCGATCGGGGACACGTCGTGGAATACCGTGCACGGCAGGGATGGGCGCTGGTGGCGGCGGTCGCACTGCTGACGGTCGGCACGTGGATCGCGTGGCTGCCGCTGCTGTGGTTCGGCGCCGTCGTGTTGGCGTTCGCATATGCCGGCTCCAACCTCGGCTGGAATCTCGGGCACAATGACTTCGCCTCGGTGGGTCGCGCGCAGCACTACATGGGCGTGCACGTCACGCTGACCGGCGTGCGCGGCGCCATCGGGCCACCCGCCGGGATACTGATCTACCAGTGGCTCGAGTCGCTGCGGCCGGGTTTCGGTCTGTATTCGCTGGTACTGCCGCTCGCGTTCGTGACCGCGGGCGCCGCGGGGTTTTCGCACATGCGGCGCGTGATGCGCTCCCAGAGTGTCAATAGTTAGACGAGGTAAACGACAGATGACGCGGAAGAAGAGCCGGGCGGTGGATGAACGGCGCTATTCGCGCCTGGTGGTCGATGGCGCCAAGCAGACGCCCTCGCGCGCGATGTTGCGCGCGGTCGGTTTCCAGGATGCGGACTTCAAGAAGCCGCAGATCGGCGTGGCCTCGACCTGGGCCAGTCTCACGCCCTGCAACATGCACATCAATGAACTCGCCGCCGAAGCCATCGCCGGTGCGGATGCCGCCGGCGCGAAAGGCGTGCTGTTCAACACCATCACGGTGTCGGATGGAATTTCGATGGGCTCGCCCGGCATGCGCTACTCGCTGGTGTCGCGCGAAGTGATCGCCGACTCGATCGAGACGGTGGTCGGCGCGGAAGGCTTCGACGGTTTCGTCGCGATCGGCGGCTGTGACAAGAACATGCCAGGCTGCGCGATGGCGATCGCGCGCCTGAACCGCCCCGCGGTGTTCGTTTATGGCGGCACCATCAAGCCCGGCCTCAAGCGCCGCGACATCGTGTCGGTGTTCGAAGCCGTGGGCGGCCACGCCGCCGGCCGCGTGTCGGACGAAGAATTGCTCGACGTCGAGCGCACGGCTATTCCCGGCCCCGGCAGTTGCGGCGGCATGTACACGGCTAACACGATGGCGTCGGCGATCGAAGCGCTCGGCCTGTCGCTGCCTAACAGCTCCGCGCAGGAGGCGGTCGGGGGACCCAAGCGCGACGACTGCCGGCGCGCCGGCGCCGCGGTCGCGGAGTTGATCCGCGCCGGCATCACGCCTTCACGGATTCTTACGAAGAAGGCGTTCGAGAATGCGATCACGGTGACAATCGCGCTCGGCGGCAGCACCAACGCGGTTCTGCACCTGCTCGCGATCGCGCATTCAGCCCGGGTCAGACTTGGCCTACAGGATTTCACGCGGATCGGTAAACGCGTACCGCTGCTTGCCGACGTTCGTCCCAGCGGCAGGTACTTAATGTCGGAGCTCATTGCAATCGGCGGAATTCAGCCCCTGATGAAACGTTTGCTCGACGCAGAGCTGTTGCATGGTGACTGCCTGACAGTTACCGGCCGCACGCTCGCGGAAAATCTGCGCGATGTCGCGGACTATCCGCCGGGCCAGGACATCGTCAGGCCGCTCTCACAGCCGATCAAGAAGGACAGTCACCTCGTGGTGATGTACGGGAATCTCGCGCCCGAAGGCGCGGTCGCAAAAATTTCCGGCAAGGAAGGATTGCGCTTCAACGGAACGGCGCGCGTGTTCGACGGCGAAGAACGCGCGACGACTGCGATCCTCGCCGGCAAAGTGAAGCCGGGTGACGTGGTCGTGATTCGCTACGAGGGGCCGCGTGGTGGTCCCGGCATGCGCGAAATGTTGAGTCCGACGGGCGCGATCATGGGCCGCGGGCTCGGCGACAAAGTTGCGCTCATCACTGACGGAAGATTCTCCGGCGGCAGTCACGGTTTCGTGGTTGGACATATCTCTCCGGAAGCTGCGCTCGGCGGACCGATTGGTCTGCTTAGGGACGGTGATCGCATCGCGATTGATGCCGTGAAGTGCACCGTGCAACTGGAGGTGAGCGCCACGGAGCTGCGCAAACGCCGCGCGAAGTGGAAAGCTCCCAAACCTTATGCAACCAAGGGCGTACTCGCAAAATACGCGCGCATTGTGTCAAGCGCGTCTTTGGGCGCAGTGACCGACTGACAATGAAATCGCAGCCAAGAATTTTCGCGTTGTTGAGCTGGTCGCAAACAGAGTTGTTGTCAGGCTTAAGCAGTGCGGTTACAGTTCGGCGGCTTCGGACCGGCGCCGAAGCGATAATTGCTGATCGGATAATTCATAAGGTTTGCTTGCGAACAGGAGCAAACTGGGGACGGAACGAACGAACGGTTGCACTGGTCGGAAAGCTTAGTTACTTTCCGCCACCCTGTTCGACGCGCCGATAGTTTCACTCGCGACCACGGGAAAACATGGCCGCTTACGCACAAGATTCGAGCTTCTTCACCCGTCGCGGCATCGTCGTCGTGGTGATCATCGCCTTTCATATCCTCGTAGCCTGGGGATTCGCGACCGGCTTGGCCCAAAAGGTCATCCACCTGGTTGCGCCACCGATCCAGGCGGACATCGTCGAGGAAATCAAGAAAGAGGACGAACCGCCGCCACCGCCGCCGCCAGAAATGGAACGGCCGCCGGTAGAAGTGCCGCCTCCGGAGGTGTCGATCGACCTTCCGATGGAGACGAACACCACGGCCATTCAGGACGTCACAGACCGTCCGCCGCCGCCGGCCCCGCCGCCGCCGCCGCGCGCTGCGGCTGTGGGCGCGAAGATGTCGAGGATGGCGAACCCGGATGACTACTATCCGCCGGGCTCGATCCGTCGCGAGGAGCAGGGATCACCCGTGGTCCAGGCGTGTGTGGGTCCGAATGGCAAACTGCTGCGCGAGCCCGTCGTCACGGATACATCGGGCTTCCCAGATCTCGACGGCGCCGCCATCAAGGTCGCCAAGGCAAATCGGTATTCGCCGGCCAGCGAGGGTGGGTCGGCGCTGCCGGAGTCGTGCATCAAATTCAAGGTTAAGTTCGTTCTCAAGAACAACTAGTCATCTACGGTGAAGCGGTGCGTCGGCGCCGCTTCGCTTTTTCGTCATCGAGGAAATCATGGAACCTACTACTGCTGCTGCTGCTGTCACTGCTGAAACCACTAACCCGTACGGCCTTGCGGCCCTTTGGCGAGACGGCGGTCCCATTGCACAGGCGACACTGATCATCCTGGTGATCATGTCCGCGGTGTCCTGGTACATCATCATTTCGAAGCTCTGGGATCAGCGCCGTCTGCGTAAGGGCGCCAAAGTGGTCGAGAAGCAGTTCTGGAGCTCCGGTTCCCTTAAGGAAGCTGTCGATCGGCTGCCGAAGGACAACGACTTCCGCCTCGTAGCCGAAGACGGTCTGCGCGCCTCGGCCCACCATGAAGGCCGCCTCACGGATCGCATCGACCTGCACGAGTGGGTGACGATGTCCCTGCAGCGTTCGGTCGACTCGGTCAACAGCAGCCTGAGCAATGGCCTCGCGTTCCTTGCGACCGTCGGGTCGACGGCACCGTTCGTCGGTCTGTTCGGCACCGTCGTCGGCATCCTGAAAGCCCTCGTGAACATCGGCGTCAGCGGCCAGGCCTCGATCGACAAGGTCGCCGGCCCCGTCGGTGAAGCGTTGATCATGACGGCCATCGGCCTGTTCGTCGCCGTGCCTGCGGTCATGGGCTACAACTGGCTGCTGCGTCGGAACAAGAACATCAGCGAGAGTCTGCGCAACTTCGCCTCGGACCTGCATGCGTACCTGGTGGGCGGTGCCCGCGTGGCGCAAGGCGCGCCCATTGCCGCTGGTAAGAAGTAAAACCCGGCAACCCCGGGTCTTACGTTTCATCAATTGAGGTAGTCCGCCATGGCGATGAGTGTCGGTTCAGGTAGCGACGACGGCGAAGCGAGTTCGATCGCGGAGATCAATACGACTCCGCTGGTCGATATCATGCTCGTGTTGCTGATCATCTTTCTGATCACGGTTCCCGTGATCAAGAAGATGGCGAATGTCGAGATCCCGAAAGCGAGCAACATCGTGACTCAGACCAAGCCCGAGAACATCACCATCCTGATCGACAAGGAAGGCAAGACTTACTGGAATACCGGCACGATCGATAAAGACGTGCTTTTCCAGCGAATCGTGTCCGAGGCGCGCAAGGTCCCGCAGCCGGAATTCCACATCCGCGGCGACAAGGATGCCCGCTGGGAAGGCATCGGCCGGGTCATCTTCAATCTGCAACGCGGCGGCATCGTAAAGGTTGGTTTCATTACCGAACCAGATCCCGCCAGCATCCGCGTCACGCGCTGAGAACTTCGAGGTAATTTCGTATGTCAATGGCAGTAGGCGGCGCGGAAGGCGCACCGATGATGGAGATCAACACGACTCCGCTCATCGACGTGATGCTCGTGCTCATCATCGTGCTCATCATGTCGATTCCGGTCATGACTCATGCGACCAAGCTCGACATGCCGCAGACCAACAATCCGCCGCCGACGGTTCGCCCCGAGGTCATTCAGCTCGACATCGACTTCGACGGCACGATTGTGTGGAACGGCACGGTGGTCAGCGGTATTCCACAGCTCGAGAGCTTCTTCCGCTCGGAACGCGACAAGGAGCCGCAGCCCGAAATTCACCTGCGCCCCGATCGTCGTTCGCGTTATGAAACCACTGCGCTCGTCATGGCAGCGGCTCAACGCAACCACATGAAGAAGATGGGCTTTGTGAACACCGCGGAGTTCCGCGAATAGCAAGCAGCTGAAACTATTGAGAAACTTTCTGCCGTCATGAGCATCAAAATTTCAAGATGTTTTGACGGTGGGTCGATCAAACCGAGCCGCGGCCTCTCAAAGTCCGCGGCTCCTTTGTAAGGAGCGTCGAAAGTGCGTGATCGGTTAAACCTCGGAACCGCAATCGCCGTCATCGGCTTCGCTTGTATGACCTCTGCGGCGTTCGCGCAGGAGCCCACGGATGCTTGCGGCGTCCGCAAGATGACCAAGAAACTCGACAAGCCCCTGTCGGGCGCGCAAGACGCGCGCGGGACCAAGAACTGGCAGGAAATGCTCGACAAGGCGAATGAAGCGGAAGCTGTTCCCGTCGAGAAAAACGAGTACGACAAGTTCTGGATTCACGAATTTCGCGGCATCGCGAACGCGAATCTCAAGCAGTACGCGGAAGCCCTGAAGGATCTCGAAGCCGCGCTCAATTCTCCCTGCATGTCCGAAACCGACAAGCCGGGACGCACGAAGCTCATCGCCCAGGTCGCCTATCAGATCAAGGACTACCCGAAGGCCATCGAGTACGGCAAGCGCGCCTACGAGGCGAGCGCCGATGCGGACATGGGCATCTACCTCGGCAACTCGTACTACATCACGAACGAGTTCGAAAAAGCCCGCGATGTGCTCAAGGACGTCATCGCCAAGCTCAAGGCGTCCGGCAAGAGCCCCGACGAGCAGACGCTGCGTATCGTGCAGAGCGCCTGCTACAACATGAAGGACAACGATTGCGTGGCCGAGCAGATGGAACAGCTCGTCATGCACTATCCGAAGCCTAACTATTGGCAGGACCTCATCAACTCGTTGATGCGCGTCAGCACCAATGACCGGGAACTGATCAACATCCTGCGGCTCGCGGATGGCGTCGACGTGCTGAACGATTCCGGGCAGTACACGGAGATGGCGCAGCTTGCGATGGGGCAGGGTCTGCCCGGCGAAGCACAGGCGATACTCGAAAAGGGCACGGCGAAAGCCGTCTTCAAGGATGACAAGCAGAAGGCGCTCGCAACCCGCATCCTCTCTGAAGCCAAGACCGCCGTTACGCTCGACAAGTCCACGCTGCCGAAGCAGGACGCTGCGGCACGCGCGAAGGCCACCGGCGATTCCGACGTCAAGCTTGGCGCGGCGTACTTAAGCTACGGCGAGCTCGACAAGGCCATCGAGGCACTGCAGCGCGGTATCGGCAAGAGTGGCGTCAAGAACACGGATGAAGCGGGCTTGCTGCTCGGCATTGCATACCTGCGTGCGAACAAGAATGCGGAAGCCACGACGGCGTTTGGCACCGTGAACAAGGACCCGGCGCTGACGCGTATCGCGAAACTGTGGATTTTGAAAGCGGGCGCTGCCGGATGATCGCTGCCGTCCGCGGAACGAGCATGACGAATACGAGGGTTTAAATTCTTTTATTTACGCGGAGAGTGTCTGTGTTTATTCGTAGAGCATTGATCGCGACTGCGGCGCTTGGATTCTTCGGCGCCGGCTTGACGTCCCCCGCAGCGGCGCAGAGCGCCGGCTGCACGGGCGGCGGCAAGATCAGCAAGCAGATCGCCAAACCGATGGCGGCCGCGCAGGAAGCGATGAAGGCCAAACGCTGGCAGGACGTTCTCGCGAAGACGCGGGAAGCCGAGTCGACGCCGGGCGCCAAGACTCAGACGGATCTGTACTGGATGAGCGAATTCCGGGGTTACGCGTACCACTCGCTCAAGCAGGACTCCGAGGCCGTCCGCGAACTCGAGGCCGGTCTCAATTCTCCTTGCATGCCCGAAGCAAAGAAGCTCGAGCGCTACAAGAGCATTCTCGGCATCTACTCGGCGCTGCGTAACTATCCGAAGGTCATCGACTACGGTAATCGCGCGCTGAAGGTTTCAAAGGATCCCGATCTCCAGGTTGCCGTTGCCCAGGCGTACTACCAGTCCGGCAACAACAAGGACGCCGTGCGCGTGATGAACGAAATGCTCGCCGGCCTCGAGGGCAGCGGTCGCGTACCGAAGGAGCAGCAGTTGCTGCTGGTGCAGGCGGCCTGTTCGAAGGCGGGGAACAACGCCTGCGTCGCCCAGGTGTTCGAGAAGCTCGTGGTGCACTACCCGAAGCCCGAGTACTGGCAGAACCTCATGGTCGCGATCAACAAGACGGACACGGATGACGTTCAGAAGCTCAACGTCATGCGTCTCGCGGTCTATGTGAACGTGCTGAACCAGGGCGAGCAATACAAGGAAATGGCGCAGCTCGCGCTCGAGAACAAGCTCGCCGGCGAAGCGCAGTCCGTGCTCGAGCAGGGCTTCACGAAGAATGTTTTCACGGAGCAGCGCCTCAAGGATGTGAATACGCGCCTGCTTGCCGCGGCCAAGAAAGAGGCCGCCGCCGACAAGGCCGCGCTGCCGCAGAACGAAGCCGCGGCGCGTACCGCCGCCACCGGCGACGCCGACGTGAAGGTTGGCGCGCAGTACCTTGGATTCGGCGACGCGGCGAAGGCAACTGAGGCCCTGCAGCGCGGCATCAAGAAGGGCAGCCTCGCCAAGGGCGACCCGATGCAGAAGCAGCGCACCGACGAAGCCAGCATGCTGCTCGGCATCGCTTACCTGCGTAACAACAACAAGTCCGAGGCCGCGAAGGCGTTCAAGGCGGTAAAGGAAGATCCGACGATGGTGCGCATTGCCAAGCTCTGGCTGCTGAACACCTGATCAGACTCGCAAATGAGAAAAGGCCGGACCATCGCGTCCGGCCTTTTTGTTTGCGCCTCAGATCACTCCGCGGTTGCGATACGCCGCGAGTGTCGCCGCGTCGAGGCCCAGCAGTCCCCCGAATACTTCGTCGTTGTGCTCGCCAAGCTCGGGCGCCGGCGTACGGATCGAACTCGGACTTAGCGAAAGCCGCGGCGCGACATTCTGCATGCGCAGCTTGCCGAAGCGGGGATGGGTCGTTTCGACGATGGCCTGGCGCGCGGCGAAATGCGGATCGTCGAGCATGTCGGAGGCGCGGTAGATGAGCCCGGAAGGCACGCCGGCCTGCTCGAGCCTGTCCAGCAACTCACGCGTGCCGAGCTGCGCCGACCAGCCCGCGATGACGTCGTCGAGTTCTTTCTGATGCTCACCGCGTGCCTGGTGATCGGCATAGCGCGCATCGCGCGCCAGGTCGGGGGCACCCATGGCCTCGCACAGGCGTGCAAACACGGTGTCCTGGTTCGCGCCGATCATCACGATGCCATCGCGCGTCGGGTACACGTTCGAAGGCGCGATGCGCGGCAGGATCGGTCCGCTGCGCTCGCGCACGTGACCGAGTTGGTCGAACTCCGTGACCAGCGATTCCATCATGTTGAGCACCGACTCGTAGATCGCCGCATCGATCACCTGGCCGACACCGGTGCGTTCGCGATGATGCAGGGCGGCGAGCGTCCCCATGCAGGCGTGCACCGCGGCGAGGGAATCGCCGATGCTGATGCCCACGCGGGATGGCGGCCGGTCAGGCTCGCCAACGATGTAGCGCAACCCGCCCATAGCCTCGCCGATGCCGCCATAGCCGGCACGCTGCGCGTACGGACCGGTCTGCCCGTAGCCTGAAATCCGGACCATGATCAGCCGCGGATTGATAGCTGCCAGCGCATCCCAGCCGCAACTCCATTTCTCCAGCGTGCCCGGCCGGAAGTTCTCGATAACGACATCAGCTTTTCGAACCAAGTCCTTGAAAAGACTTTGTCCTTCCATTTGGCGAAGATCGAGCGTCACGCCTTTCTTGTTGCGCCCGATCACCGGCCACCATACCGAAGGTTGGCCGCGCTTCTGAGGGCCCCAGTGGCGCATGGGATCGCCCTGGCCGGGCGCCTCGATCTTGATGACCTCGGCGCCCATGTCACCCAGCAGCTGCCCGCAGAACGGACCTGCGATCAGCGTGCCGAGTTCGAGCACCCGAAGATCGGCGAGCGCGCCGGACGAATTTGCTGGCGAGTTGTGCATGGCGCGGCGGTTGTACCGGCGCATCCCGAGGGGGTCAAGCACACGGCAGAGGATAGAATTCACGCCATGAATTCGAGCAGCATCGAAATCGTCGAAGTCGGGCCGCGCGACGGCCTGCAGAGCGAGTCGCAGGTCCTGCCGACTGCGACCAAGGTCGAGTTCGTGCAGCGTCTGCTCGCCGCCGGCTTGAGGCGCATCGAGGTCGCGAGCTTCGTGAACCCCAAGCGCGTACCGCAGATGGCGGACGCCGAAGCCGTGTTGAGCGCGCTGGACGGAGCTGCGCCCCAGGCGCGCTTCATCGGGCTGGTGCTGAACCGCAAAGGCTTCGAACGCGCCCAGGCCGCCGGCTGCACAGAGGTCGGCATGGCCATCGCGGCCAGCGAAAGCTTCAGTCAGCGCAACCAGGGCATGAGCGTGGACGAAGGCGTCGACACCTGGCTCGACATCGCGAGTCTGGCGCGTGCTGCCGGCATTCGCGCGCAGATCACGATCTCCACTGCCTTTGGATGTCCGTTCGAAGGCGAGGTACCGGTCGCGCGGGTGCGCGCCATCGCCGAACGACTTGCCGCAGGCGCTCCGGATGAAATCGCGGTCGCGGACACGATCGGTGTGGCGGTGCCGACCCAGGTCACTGAATTGATCGCTTCGCTGCAGGCAGCGCTGCCGCAAGCGCGGCTGCGCGCGCACTTCCACAACACGCGCAACACCGGCCTGGCCAATGCCTATGCGGCGGTGGCAGCTGGCGTACGCGCACTCGACGCCAGCTGTGGCGGCATCGGCGGCTGTCCGTTCGCACCCGCTGCGACGGGCAACATTCCCACCGAAGATCTCATTTACATGCTGCACCGCATGGGCGTGCAGACGGGCGTCGATCTGCCGGCGCTGCTCGACACCAGCAAGTGGCTGCAGCAGGCCCTCGATCACGCCGTGCCCGGCATGCTGATCAAGGCCGGGATCTTTCCCGCGCGCCGCACGGAAAGTCAGGCGTAAGAATTCACAACAGGAGACTCAAGATGGCGATCAAGGCTGGCGAGAAGATGCCCGCGGGCACATTCAAGGTGATGACCAAAGACGGTCCGGCGGACCTGACGACGGATCAGCTCTTCAAGGGCAAGACAGTCGTGTTGTTCTCGGTGCCGGGCGCGTTCACGCCGACCTGCGATGCCAAACATCTGCCGGGCTTCATCGAGAAGGCCGGCGACTTCAAGGCCAAGGGCGTCGACACCATCGCCTGCATGGCGGTGAACGACGTATTCGTGATGAATGCCTGGGGCAAGAATTCGAATGTCGGCGACAAGATCTCGATGCTCGCCGACGGCAATGGCGACTACGCGAAGGCGCTCGGACTCACGATGGATGGCAGCGGCTTCGGCATGGGCACGCGCGGCCAGCGCTTCGCCCTCGTGGTAAAGGATGGCGTCGCGACGCACGTGGATATCGAAGCCCCGCGCGAGTTCAAGGTGTCGACCGCCGAGAACGTGCTCTCGCACCTCTGATGTTTCTCCAGGGGCGCTACTTCCTGCTGGCGTCGATCAGTTTCTCGAGCTCGGGAACGATGGTGAAGAGGTCGCCGACGATGCCGATGTCGGCGACCTCGAAGATCGGCGCTTCCGCATCCTTGTTGATGGCGACAATCGTGCGCGCATCCTTGATGCCCGTGAGGTGCTGGATGGCGCCCGAGATGCCGATCGCGATGTAGAGCTCCGGCGCGATGATCTTGCCCGTCTGCCCGACTTGCATGTCGTTGGGCGCGTAGCCGGCGTCGACCGCAGCACGCGACGCACCGACCGCCGCGCCGATCTTGTCGGCCAATCCGTAGATGAGCTTGAACGCATCGCTGCTCGCCAACGCGCGTCCGCCCGAGATCACCTTGGAGGCGCTCTGCAGATCCGGCCGGTCGCCACCGGCAGCAGCGAGGTTCACGAACTTCGTATGGGTGGGCAACGCGGCCTTGGGTGTAATGGTTTCGACCTTCGCCGCGCCGCCGCTCGCGACTGCCTCAAACGACGCCGTGCGAATGGTCGCGACGACCTTCGTGCCCGCGGCGACCTCCACCGTGGTGATGGCATTGCCGGCGTAGATAGGCCGGCGGAAGCGGGTGCCGCTCTCGATGCTCATGACATCCGAAAGCTGCGGTGCGTCGAGCAGCGCGGCGACGCGCGGCATGAGGTCCTTGCCAAACGTGGTCGACGGGCCGAACACGTGCGAGAAGGGCTCGCTGACCTCAACCACCTGGGGCGCAAGGGTCGCGGCAAGCTGATGCTCGTTCGCGGCATGCGCCACGTCGAGCACGCGCGCCACGCCTGCGAGCTGCGCAGCCTGCGCGGCGACCGGCGATCCCGGCGCCGAGAAGACCGCAACCACGATTTCAGCGCCGGCGAGCGAGGTCGCGGCCTTGACGCACTTGGCGGTCGACGCATTGAGTTTGCCGCCCGCGTGTTCGGCCACGATGAGAACGCTGCTCATACGAGCCCCCGCTTGTGCAGTTCGGCGAATAACTCGGATGTGTCCTTGACCATGATGCCGCGCTGGCGCCCGGGAGGCGCTTCGGTCTTCGTCACCTTCACGCGCGCCGTACCGGCGCCGCCAACTTCAGCCAGGGGAATACTGGTGAGCGGCTTGGTCTTCGCCTTCATGATTTCGGGCAGCTTCACGAAGCGCGGTTCGTTGAGACGCAGGTCGGTGGTGACGACCGCGGGCAGGTCGACCTCGAGTGTCTCGAGCCCGGCGTCGACTTCGCGTGTGACCTTCGCCGTGGTGTCGGTGAGTTCGAGCTTTGAAGCGAAGGTCGCCTGCGGGCGATCCCAGAGCGTCGCCAGCATCTGGCCGGTCTGGTTGTTGTCATCGTCGATGGCCTGCTTGCCGAGAATCACGAGAACCGGCTGCTCGCGCTCCACGAGTTTCAGCAGCACGCGCGCGGCCGCCAACGGTTCGAGCACGGTATCGGCGACGACGTGCAACGCACGCTGGGCGCCCATCGACAGCGCGTTGCGCAGCGTGGCCTGGCAATCGGCAGGTCCTATGGTTGCGACGACGACTTCATCGGCGCGCCCGCGTTCCTTGATGCGCAGCGCCTCTTCGATCGCGATGGCATCGAAAGGATTGATCGAGAGTTTGACGCCGTCGAGCATCACGCCCGAGC